>JALHOE010000020.1 GCA_022843175.1 Deltaproteobacteria bacterium | reverse complement strand
GCTCGCGGTGGGCGTTGGCGCAGCGCTCGGTGAGGGAGCCGGCGAGGGCGCGGCCGACGGTGACGAGGCGGCCGGCGCGGCCCCGTCGCGCGCGACGATCTTGAAGGTGCGCGACCGCTCGACCGACGCGGAGCAGGAGCCCGACGCCATCGTCGAGGAGTAGTGCGCGGTCTCGGAGAGGACGATGGTGTCGTCGTCGACGGCGCGCACGACGGTGGTGATGGTCGCCTTACGGGGATCGCCCGCCGGGCTCTCGCAGCGCGTCTTCCACCAGCGAATCGAGGGCGTCGCACTGTGCGACACGCGCTTGGCGAGCCCCATGTCCCAGCACTGATCGGTGCGGAAGCTCTTGCCGCCGGAGAAGATCAGCTCGTCGCCGCTGACCGAGATCTTGTAGCCGCCCCCGGGGGAGGAGCTGCTTTTGGGCTTCGGACCGCACTCGTCGACCCACGAGCCGACGGTGACCGATTCGCTCATCGGGCTCGCGGACCACGAGCCGGCAAGCGTCTGCTGCTGCGCGGACACGCCGGCGGGCAGGAACGGGACCACGATCGGAACGAGCGCAAGGAGGCGCCGCCTCATTGCGCCGACTCTACCCCGACGACTTCCATTGACCGAGAGATTTGGCCCGTGGTACTCCCGCGCGTCAGATTACGGGTGGACCGGTGCGCAAAAACGCGCCCGAGAGCCTGCAAATTCCAGGAGCTCCGATGGCTTCGCTTCTCAATCGCTCCGCGTGGAAGGGTCTCTTCGCGAGCGCGGTCGTCGCCGGTGCGTGCGGCGTCTCGTCGCACGCCGCGCACGCGAGCACGTCGCTCGCGGACGCCAACGGCGACGGCATGAACACGCGGCTCTTCCGCGCCGCCGTCGACTCCAAGGGATTCTTCACCGTCAACGGCACCGACGTGCTCGGCAAGGGCGACCTCGCCTTCGGCCTCGTGCTCGACGGCGGCTTCGGCCTCCTTCGCCTGCGCGAGAGCGCGACGCCGGGCGGCGCGGCGCGCGAGGGCAAGACCCCGCAGCTGATCAACAGCCAGTTCCACGGCGTGTTGTTCATCAGCTACTCGCCGATCAAGAACCTCACCGTCGGCCTCGGCCTCCCGGTCGACCTCGTGTCGGGCGACGCCCCCGGCCCCGGCGGCAGCGAGCCCCCCGGCGCCGAGCGCCCCGGCCGCAAGACCGACGTCAACGCCTTCTTCAGCGGCAACTACGCGATCAACCTCAAGTACCGGCTGCTCCGGGTCGAGGACTCGCCGATCGGCATGGCGATCATCGTCCAGGCCGAGGTGCCCGCGAGCAAGGACGCGAGCAAGGGCTACGCGGCCGACCCCGGCCCGGCGTTCACGCCCCTCCTCGCCCTCGAGAAGCGCTTCGGCGCGGCCCAGCGCTTCCGCCTCGGCCTCAACGTCGGCGCCAACATCGTCACCGGCACCGGCAGCACCATCGGCGACCTCAAGGCGGGCGACGCGGGCAAGAGCCTCAAGCACGGCAACGCGCTCGTCGCGAAGTTCGGTGCGAGCTACCGCATCACCGACGACCTCGATCTCGTCGCCGAGACCTACGCGCACAACCTGATGAAGAACGACGCCGGCGGTCAGGCCGGTCTCTCCGCCGAAGCGGTCGGCGGCATCAAGGTGTTCGTCGAGCGCAACAGCTACCTCTTCCTCGGTGGCGGCGTCGGCTACCTCAAGGGCTACCAGGCGGCCACCTACCGCGGCTTCCTCGGATTCATCTTCGAGCCGTCCATCGGTGATCGTGACGGCGACGGCATCAAGGACGACGTCGACAAGTGCCCGGACGATCCCGAGGATCGTGACGGCTTCCAGGACGAGGACGGTTGCCCCGACCCGGACAACGATCAGGACGGCATCCTCGACAAGAACGACGCCTGCCCGAACGACCCCGAGACCAAGAACGGCATCGCCGACGAAGACGGCTGCCCGGACGGCATCGACGGCGACCGCGACAAGGACGGCATCCCGGACTCGAAGGACAAGTGCCCCGACGATCCCGAGGACAAGGACGGCTTCCAGGACGCCGACGGCTGCCCCGACCCGGACAACGATCAGGACGGCATCCTCGACAAGGACGACTCGTGCCCCAACGAGCCCGAGGACAAGGACGGCTTCGAGGACACCGACGGCTGCCCCGATCCCGACAACGACCACGACGGCATCCTCGACAAGGATGACAAGTGCCCGATGCAGCCCGAGACCTACAACGGTTTCGAGGACGAGGACGGCTGCCCCGATAAGGGCAAGGTCATCATCGAGGGCTCGACCATCGTCATCCTCGAGAAGATCCAGTTCGAGTACAACAGCGCGAAGATCATGGACAAGTCGATCCCCATCGTCGACGCCGTGGCGTCCACGCTGAAGGGTCACCCCGAGTTCACGCTGGTCGAGGTGCAGGGTCACGCCGACGAGCGCGGCAACGACGACTACAACCTCAAGCTCACGCAGGAGCGCGTGAACAGCGTCGTCACCGCCCTCCAGCAGCGCGGCGTCGCCAAGGACCGCATTCGCGCGAAGGGCTTCGGCGAATACTGTCCGCTCGACGAGGGTCACAACGAGGCGGCGTGGGAGAAGAACCGCCGCGTCGAGTTCAAGATCGTCAAGACCAAGGACGGCCCGACCGGAGTCGAGCTCGGTTGTAAGGGCGCGGCCGCGAAGGGCGTGAAGTCCGACCCGGTCCCGTAGGAACGACGTCACCAGAGCCGCGACCAGAGCCGCGACCAGAGCCGCGACCAGAGCCGCGACCGTAAGGGAGCGGGTTGCCCCCATCCAACGCAACCCGCTCGCTTATGCTCGCGGCTCCCGTCGTTTTGGCCTATGCTCGCCCGCACCATGTCCGATCAGGACGCGATCGCGGTGCTCCGCGCGCGTGTGTCGTCGATTCCCGCCGATCTCAAGGCGCTCTTCTCGGTCGTCGATGACGCCGAGCTCCCGGATGACCTCCGCTGCCTTGGAGCTGCAGCGATCTTCTACAACCTCAACCCCGCCAACCTCATCCCGGCCAAGGAGGGCGCCCTCGGCCTGGCGGACGACGCGATCGCCATTCGCTGCGCGCTCGACGAAGTCCGCAAGAAGAGCCCCGAGCGCGCGCTGAAGCTCGCCGAAGCCGCCCCAGAGACCTGGGACGGCCTCGAGCACGAGGTCGAGCTCCTCTCGATCCTCCTCGGCGACCTGTGGCAGCCGCTGCGCGACGCGTGGTGCAACATCGGCATGCAGGAGTGGCGCGGCAAGAAGGCCAAGGACTGCGTCGTCGACCCGGAAGAGTCGGCTTGGCTCTACGCCGCGGTCGACGAAGAGATGTCGATGCGTGACATCGACGAGCACGCCGTCATCCGCGAGGTGCAGAAGGCGCCGCTCGTCGCCAAGCTGCAGGCTCGCCTCGGAGCCCGGAAATCGCGTGCGTAGTCTGCTGCTGCTCGTCGCGCTCGCGGGCTGTGGCGTCAAGGAAGACGCGTCGCTGCTCGTCACCACGCGCAACGGCACGCTCACCAAGGGCACCAACGCCTTCGGCAGCAAGCTCGACGGCTCGGTCGAGGTCTTCTTCGATCTCGGCAAGTGGACGCAGGAGCCGGCGACGATCGAGTCGATCTCGCTCGGCATGTACCGCGACAACAAGCAGGTGGTGCCCGCCGCGAAGATCGAGCCGCCGCCCGGCACCGTCTTTCCGGTGCAGCTCGCACCGGGCGGTCGTCACACGCTCAAATACACCGTCACCAAGAGCCAGCTCATCGACAACGAGCCGGCGGACCTCTGCGCCGGTCCGGTCAAGTTCACCGGCACGGTGAAGCAGACGGGCCGCGGCGAGATTCAGATCTTCTCCGACCCGATCACCGTCGCCGGCTGTCCGTAGGCGGCGAGGGGCGCGCGGCGGCGATGCGCGCGGCGGCGATGCGCGCGGCGGCGATAGGCGCTCGCTGACGCGCGCGCCTGCCTGACGCGCGCGCCTGCCTGTCGGCGCGCCTGCAATAGGCGCGCGCGTGAGCGAGCGCCTTACCCGTCCACGGACGCCGCCGCGCCGCGGATGAGGTGCGCTAGACTCGTTCGCGGATGGCCGGGGTGGTTTGCCGCGTCTGCGACCTCGAGAACGCGGGAGGCGCGCGCTTCTGCTCCGCGTGCGGCGCCGCGCTCGCCGCCGAGAAGAGCAGCGACGCGCTGGTCGGCACCCAGGTGGCCGGCAAATTCCGCATCGAGAAGCTGCTCGGCAACGGCGCGATGGGTCGGGTCTACAAGGCCACCCACATCGCGCTCGACCGCGGCGTGGCGCTCAAGGTGATGCACGATCACCTCGCGCGCTCGAGCGATTTCGCGATCCGCTTCGTTCGCGAGGCGCGCGCCGCGAGCAAGCTCGATCACCCGAACTCGATCCGCGTGCTCGACTTCGGTCGCACCGAGGCCGACGAGGGAAACCTGCTCTATCTCGTGATGGAGCTCTTCATCGGGAGCGACCTCTACGGGCTGCTCCGCGACGAGGGGCACCTCGACCTCCCACGCGCCGGGAAGATCACCAATCAGGTGCTCTCCGCGCTCGAGGACGCGCACGCGATCGGCCTCGTGCACCGCGACATCAAGCCCGAGAACGTGCTCGTCGGAAAGAAGAACGACGGCACCGAGATCGCGAAGATCTGCGACTTCGGCATCGCCAAGGTCGCGCGCGAAGAGGGTCCGAAGCTCTCGCAGGCCGGCAACATGATCGGCACGCCGCTCTACATGTCGCCCGAGGCCGCGATGGGCCGCGAGTGCGACGCGCGCGCCGATCTCTACTCGGTCGGCATCATGCTCTACGAGATCATCACCGGCTCGCGGCCCTTCGACGCGCCCTCCCCGCTCGAGGTCGCGCGGATGCAGGTCGAGCAGGCGGCCCAGCCGCCGACGCAGCGCGCACCGGAGCGGAACATCTCGGCGGCGGTCGAGCGCGTGGTGCTCAAGGCCATCGCCAAGCGCCCCGAGGACCGCTGGCAGAGCGCCCGCGAGTTCCGCGAGGCGCTCGAGAGCGCGCTCGGCGCGACGAACGTGCAGGCCGCTGGCATCGCGACGGTGCCGTGCCGCTCGTGCGGCCAGCCGGTCGATCCGAGCTCGCGCTTCTGTCCGAGCTGCGGCGCCGTCCTCGCCGGCGCCACGCAGCGGCGCGCGCCGGTGCGCGCCCCCGAGAACAACAGCCTCGCCGGCCTCTCCGGCATTCTGCCCGACCGCCTGCTCGGCGACCTGCGGCGCGCGCAGAGCGAGGCCGCGTCGGAGCGGCGCACGCTCTCGGTGCTCGCGATCGATCTCATCGGCAGCGACGACGCGGGCGATCCCGAGGAGCTCGCCGGTCGCATCGGCGATCGCTTCGAGCTCGTCTCGCGGATGCTCGCGCAGTATCGGGCGCTGATCCAGGGCGCCGGCGGCACGCGGGTCACCGCGCTCTTCGGCATCGACGCCACCGCCGAGGAGGCCGAGACGCTCGTCGCGCGCGCGGTCGAGGCGGCGTTTGCGATCAAGCGCGAGGCCGCGAGCGCCCGGTGGTTCCGCGCGGCGATCGCGAGCGGCGTCTTCCTCGTCACGCCCGGCGCGAACGGGCCCACGGTCCTCGGCGCCGCGGCGCAGACCGTCGGTCGAAACGCCGAGCTCGCGCGCGCGGGAGAGATCCTCCTCGACGAGTCCATCAAGGGTCGCGTCGGCGAGGGCTTCACCACCACGCCCGCACGCGGCGGTCTGTACTCGGTGCGCGAGGATCTCTCGCACCAGTTCGTGTCGGGCGCGCTGCGACCGTTCGTCGGCCGCGACGCCGAGATCGAGCAGATCGTGTCCGCCGCGCGCGAGGCCTTCGAGCAGGGCAAGGGGCAGGTCGTCGCGATCCGCGGCGAGGCGGGCATGGGTAAGACCGCGCTCATCCGCGAGGCCACCAAGCGGATGGGTGACATGAACATCCGCTGGTTCCGCGTGGCGTGCCGCCCCACGGGCGCGACGCAGCTCGGCACCTTCCGCGATCTGGTGTTGGTCTACACCGGCGTCGGCCGCGGCGCGCCGCCCGAGGTCGTGCGCACGCTCGCGGGCGATCGTGGCTCCCTCGCGGGCCTCGGCCTCGGCGCCGCCGATCAGCAGCACCTCGTCGGCCTGCTCCTCGGCCGCTCTGGGCAGACGTCGGCGGGCAGCTCCGCGTCCACCGGCGTGCGGCAGGCCGCAGGGCTCACGAGCCCCGGCGACAACCCGCCCGAGGTCGTCGCGCGCGAGGGCTCCGCGGCGATCCGCAACTTCATCAACGCAGCGCTCCGCAAGGGCGACATCGGGATCATCATTGAGGATCTGCAGTGGATCGACTCCGGCTCCGCCGCCCTCCTCGCCCAGCTCGCCGCCGCGATCGCCAAGCGCCCGTCGATGCTCATCCTGAGCGCCCGCGCGGGCATCTGGAGCGACTGGAACGCGCCGCACTTCAAGCGGATCACGCTCGGCCCGCTCGGCGCCGAGCCGGCCACGAGGCTACTCGAGTCGATGCTCCCCGACGGCGAGGTGCCGCCGAGCGTCGCGCAGCAGATCCTCCAACGCGCGGGCGGCAATCCGCTCTTCCTCGAGTCGATCGTCGAGGCGCTGCGCGGCGCGGGCGGGTTGGTCCTCGACGCCGGGCGATACGTCCTCGCCGAGGGCGCGAAGCTCGTCGCGGAGGGCCTGCGCGGGCTCGTCGAGGCGCGCCTGCGCTCGCTCGATCCCGACGCGCAGCGCGCGCTGTTGCTCGCGTCGGTCGCGGGCAACGAGATCGATCTCTCCGACCTGCAGGCCCTCGCCGGCGTCGAGATCGACGTCGACACCGCGGTGCGCGACCTCCTCGAGCGCGGGCTCCTCGAGGAGCGGGCGCGCACCGAGGCGGGGGCGCGCAAGGTCGGCTTCGCCAACGACGGCGTCCGCGAGGTGCTCTACGACACCATCCCGCTCGCCGAACGCAAGACGCTGCACGGCGCGCTCGCCGAGCGCTGGGAGGCGATCCGCGCCGCGACCAAGAGCGATCCGGTGCCGCTCGAGGAGCTCGCGCGCCACTGGGAGCTCGCCGGCGAGATCGGCCCCGCGGTCGCCCGTCTGCAGGACGCCGCCGGGGAGCTGCTCGCGCGCGGCGAAGCGAAGGCCGCGGCCGCGCAGCTGAAGCGCGCGACCAACCACCTCGCCGCGCTCGATCCCGCGAGCGCCGCCAAGCTGATGCTCGCCTACGCAGACGCGCTGTCGCACGTGGGCGACGTGCAGCTCGTCGACGGCGCGGTGGCGATGCTCGAGCAGCTCGCGATCGAGCCGGCGCAGAGGGGCGCGCTCGCGGCGCGCGCCGATCGGATCCGGGGCGCCGCCAACCGCCGCGCGGGCCGACCGGGGGTGGCCGCGCAGTTCCTCCAACGCGCGCTCGATCGCGCGCTCGAGAGCCGCGACGCCGACCTGGCGTGCGATTTGTACCTCGATCTAACGACCGCGCTCGAAGAGGCCAACGAGACGCAGAAGGCGCTCGCCACGGCGCTGACCGGCCTCGAGATGACGTCCAAGCTCGCCGAGGGCGTCACCCGCGGCACGTCGATCGGCACCAGCGAGGGCGCGCTGCGGCTGCGGCTCGCGAACCTCCTCAACGCCGTTGGTCGCCTCTATCTCCGCCGCGACGACGCGGTGCGCGCCGCCGACTACTTCCGCGGCTCGCTCGCGCAGGCCGAGAAGGTGCAGGACGCCGGGGCCGCCGCGCGCGCGCTCGCGAACCTCGCGCACATCGCGGCCAAGCGCGACGACTTTCGCGCGGCGTCGGCGGAGTCGACGCGCGCGCTCCGGCTCGCCGTCGAGGCCGGCGATCGCATGGCGCAGGCGCGCATTCACGTGAACCTCGGGCACTACCTCGCAAGGCTCGGGCGGCGCGAAGAGGCCGAGGACAGCTATCGCAGCGCGCAGACCCTCGCCGAGGCGATCGGCTGGAACGAGGGCGTCGCGGTGGCGCACCAGGCGCTCGAAGCGGTCGCGCGCGGCTGACCGCCGGAACGCAGTCGTGGTACGGGGCGTTGTGCGCACGATGCGCTTCGCGTTGTTGGCAGTTCCGCTCCTCGCCTCCTGCGCGAAGTGCGGCGGGGCCACGACCGCTCCCGTGGTCACCGCCCCCTCGGCGTCCGCGACGCCCGCCGCGCCCGCCTCGCGCTGCACGCTGGTGGGTAAGCCCACCGTGTTCGGGGCCGCGCCCGGCGACGACGCTGCCGACGGTCCCGTCGCCTACGGAGCGGAGCTCGGCGGGGCAACGGCCGACGTCGATTCGTTCGTCGTCGGCGCGCGCACCGCCGGTCTGGCCGGCGTCGCGCACGTGCTCGAGGTCTCGTTCGAGGGCCAGCTCCGCTCGATCGCGCAGCTTCCGGCCGGCGCGCACGCGCCGCTGGTCACCATCGACAAGTCCGGCAAGCGCTACTTCGGCACGCTCGGATTCGCCGAAAAATCACGCCTCTTTCGCGTCGTCCCGGTCGGTGCGCAGCAGGCATTGCTCGAGGTCACCGAGGGCCACGACGAGTCGGAGGTCACGGCGTTCCTCCCCGGCCTCGTCGCGTGGGACGACGTCGACGAGAAGGCCGGGATCGGTCGCATCCGCGTCCGCACCACCACCACGCCCGCCGACGCCGGCGCAGACGACGACGTCGTCTCGCCGAAGGAGAGCGACGCGGCGTGGCCCACGCTGAGCCTCTCGCCGAGCGGCGATCGGGCGGTGTTGGTGTGGAGCGCCGAGCGACCCGAGCCCGAACCGGACAGCGGCGGCGAGCCGTCGCAGCTGCTCGCCTATCGCTGGCTCGAGGCCGCGGTGATCGACGTGGCCACGGGGCGTCGCGTCGGTCCGGTGCGCGCGCTCACCGCCGCCGAGGGTCACGTGCAGACGTTCTCCGCGCTGTGGGGCGACGCCGGTCTGGTGGTGGTGGTGCGCGACGATCCGCGCCCGACCGACGGCGACGGTGGTGCGCTCTTCGCCCTCCGCGCCACGATCGACAACGCAGGCACGCTCGGCGAGCCAGCGCGGATCTCGATCGCCGAAAAGGACGTCGCGCCCGGCGTCGCGGCGCTCATCGCACGGCCCTCGGGCGCCCTCGTGGCATGGCTCGGCCAGGACGGCTCGGCGCAGCTCACGCCCGCCTTCACCACCGGCAGCGCGACCATCGAGCCGGTCCTGCGCGATCGCCGCATCATCGCCACCCACCACGACCGGGTGCTCGCGAGCCGCATCGTCGGGAGCGGTCTCGAGCTGTCGGTCGCGCGCTGCAGTCCATAAATTTCCGTCCGAGCCGGGTCGCGCTGGCATTTGGAGCGTCGATCTGGCACAAGGCCCGGTCCCACTTATTGAGGAGCTGCCTATGAAGCGCGTGCATGTCGTTGTCCTCCTCGGTGCCCTCGTCGGCGCCACGCTCGGTGTCGCGTCCTGCGGCGAAGAGAACACCACCACCCCGCCGGGAACCACGGTCAAGGACACGGGTACCCCGGGTACGGACGACGGCGTCACCGACACGGGCGGCACGACCAGCGAGACGAGCGGCGACACCGCGACGGGCCCCTGCCCGAGCGTCCTCAAAGAGGGCACGATCGCCGAGCTCCGCAACCCGACGTCCGCGAAGAAGGTCATCCAGAACGACGGCGTGAAGGTCACGGGCGCGATCGTCACCAGCATCAAGTGGCGCACGCAGAACCCGAACAGCGCGGACGACCCGTGCCTCTTCTCGATCTTCGTCGCCGATCCCAACGCGACGTTCACGCCGTGGTCCGGCGTGCAGATCATCGCCTACGGCGACAAGCCGATCGCGCTCGACGGCGGCCGCTTCACCTGCGCAGACGACAAGGACGCGATCCCGAACACCATCAAGGTGGGCGACAAGATCGACTTCAAGGGCACCTACAGCGAGTTCGGCGCTTCATCGATGTCGTGCGCCAAGGCCACGCCGGCCCTGCCGCCCCCCTCGCCCGAGAAGATGCCGCAGATCCGCGCTTGCGAGGTCACGGTGACCGGCACCGGCACGCTCCCCGCGCCCGCCGCGGTCGAGCCGGCGAAGCTCGCCCAGGACTCGACCGAGCTCCTTCAGTGGGCCGGCGGCCGGGTCAAGATCGGCCCCGTCACCGCGGACTCCGACCTCTCCTTCGGCGGCTTCGTGGTCCAGGGCTCGAAGCTGGTCGTCGCCAACGACATCTACTACCGCGGCGCCGCCACGGCGCCGACCGTCAAAAAGGGCGACACCTTCACCGAGATCGTCGGGTTGAGCTACCTCGATTTCTGCACCTGGACGCTGGGACCGACCCAGTGCTCCGACATGAAGCCGGCTGCCGGTTCGGGCGCGAAGTGCCCGGCTGGGGGCGGCTCCGACGCGGGGTCCGACACCGGTGGCGGCGGCTGATCTGCACCGAACCAAGCGGGCCGGAAGAACGGGGTTGTCTTTCGGCCGTCGCCAAGCGACGCTCGGGGAACAGTGACGTCTCGCGCTGCCGGGCCGTGTGCTCGGGTCGTAGAGCTTCTGCTCGATGGCGTCGACCCGCGTAGCGATTCGGAAGTAAGCACCCACGTCGCTTCGTGCGCTGAGTGCTCCGATCGGGTCCGGGTCATGGGGATGTTCAAGGAGAAAGAAGCAGAGGTTCGCGAGGGCATGGTCCTCGTGGACCGCTTCGAGATCGTCCGGTCGCTCGGCAAGGGCGGCATGGGAGAGGTGTTCCTCGCGCGCGACCGCAACTTCGGTTCGTCCGCGGTCGCGGTGAAGGTCGTCCGTCGCGACACCCGCCTCCCCGGCGACGACGAGGCCCTCCGCAAAGAGGTCGAGCTGGCACGCTCGGTGAATCACCCGAACGTCGCCCGCGTCCACGACCTGCACCAATCGCCGTTCGGCCCCGTCGTCACGATGCACTTCGTCGACGGGGTCACGCTCCACCAATGGATCCGCGAGAAGAAGCGGATGGGCGGCGTCAGCGCCGACGAGTGGCGCCGCATCGCGCGCGACGTGGCCGCTGGCCTCGCCGCGATCCACGCGTCGGGCATCGTCCACGGCGACCTCAAGCCCGGCAACGTCATGGTCGACCGCGGCACCGGCTCCGCGTACATCGTGGACTTCGGCTTCGCCAAAGAGCGCGCCCGTACCGTCGCCACCATGCGCGGCGAGAAGAAGGGCGCCGACGGCGGCACCCCCAATTACATGTCGCCCGAGCGCCTCGAGAAGGGTGGCGCCAGCGTCGAGGACGACCTCTACGCGCTCGGCATGACGATCTGGGAGATGCTGTCGGCCAAGGTGCCCGAGCCCGGTCATCACCCGCCGTCGCACCCCATCGAGAAGCAGCTCCCGTTCGGCATCCCTCCGGGCCTCGCCACCGACGAGCTCAAGCAGATCCACCGTCTGCTCTGGAAGGACCCGACGCGCCGCCCGCAAGCGCGGCACCTCCGCTTCTTCAACCCGAACACCGTCGCGACCAACCCGCTGCAGGTGGCCCGCGAGCGCATCGATCCGGGCGCCAACCCGCCCTATCGCGGCTCGGCCACGCCGTTCCGACCCGACGCGCAGGGTCTATTGATTACCTATGCATCGAACGCGCGCGAGCTGATCGGCCGCGTGCTCCCGTTGGACAAGACGAAGCTCGTGCTCGGTCGCGCGCCGAGCGTGCCGGGCTCTCGCATCAACGTCGACCTGGTCGTGCCCGAGGCCACCATCAGCGCGGTGCACTCGGTCCTCGCCTTCCAGAACAACGGCTGCTGGCTCCTCGAGGACGCGAAAGAGCCGCGCCCCTCGACCAACGGCGTTTACGGCGAGGGAAGCTACGAGCGCCAGCAGGCGATCACGCTGCTCCACGGCAACGAGGCCATGGTCGGCGAGCTCCGCGTCAAGCTGGTGTCGTTCCGCGAGGCCTCCAACCTCCACGAGAAGGCGCTCCAGTTCCTTCGCTCGCGCGACGGGCTCACGGGCCTCATCCACGAAGAGGCCTTCCGGCAGGCGCTCGACGGCGATCTCGCGTTCGCGCGCTGGGCCGGCTACCCGCTGACCCTGGCGTGGTTCTACCTCCGCACCCCGGCCCGAGACGGCCAGGGCCGGCTGACGATCCAGGAGATGCAGGCGCTTCGTCGTGCGGCCAAGGCTGCGGTCGATCTGTTCGACATGCTGCTCCTGTCGCTCACGGCATGCACCGCGGGCCTCACCGGCGTCGGCTCGTTCGCGGTCGCCCTCGTCGGGCAAACGGCCGAGATCGCCAAGCCGCTCGTCGAGCAGGTGCTCACGCAAATGCGCTCGCAGATGCCGCCCGGCGTCGAGGTCGGCGCGGTCGTCGTCGAGGCCACCGGCGAGCACGCGCGGGGCGCAGATCTGCTCGAGGCAACACGTCGCACCCCCGGCGGCCCCGTCTACAACATCACCTGAGCAGGTGCACGAATGACCGCCTACGCGATCCCCCGGGGGGTGCTCGCCGTCTGCGCGCGGCTGCGCGAGAAGGGCCATCGCGCGTGGATCGTCGGCGGCTGCGTACGCGATCTGCTGCGCTCGGCGAAGGTGTCCGACTGGGACATCGCCACCAGCGCGCGCCCCGAAGAGGTACAGCGCGCGTTCCGTCGCGTGATCCCCACCGGCATCCAGCACGGCACGGTCACGGTGCACCACGAGGGCGAGAGCTACGAGGTGACAACGCTCCGCGGCGAGACCACGTACAGCGACGGTCGCCGCCCCGACAGCGTGGTGTTCGTCGACGACATCACCGCCGACCTGGCGCGACGCGATTTCACCGTTAATGCGATCGCGCTCGAGCCGCTCGACGCGCACATCATCGATCCGTTCGACGGCCAGAAGGACCTCGAGCGTCGGGTGCTCCGCGCGGTCGGCTCTGCGTTCGACCGGTTCTCCGAGGACGGCCTGCGCGCGCTCCGGGCCGCGCGGTTCGTCGCCGCGCTCGACTTCGACCTCGATCCGGCCACGGCGGCGGCGATCCGCCCCACCCTCGACACCTTCCGCAAGGTCTCGGCGGAGCGCGTGCGCGACGAGTGGCTCAAGGCGCTCAAGGCGCGCGCGCCGTCGCGAGCGTTCGAGGTCATGCGCGAGCATGGGCTGTTGGAGGTGAGCGCGCCGGAGCTCCTGCCCCAGGTCGGGTGCGATCAAAACAAGTGGCACCGCTACGACGTGTGGGGCCACGCGATGGCCTGCGTCGACGCCGCGGCGGGCGACTCGGTGCTGCGCCTCTCTGCGCTGCTGCACGACATCGGCAAGCCGAAGACCCGCGCCTTCAGCGAGAAGACGCAGGACTACACCTTCTACGAGCACGAGCGGCTCGGTGCCGAGATGGTCGAGCCGATCCTCGCGCGCCTGCGCTTCTCCAACGACGAGCGCGAGCGCGTCACCCACCTCGTTCGTCACCACCTCGTCTGCTACGACGGAACCTGGACCGACGCGGCGGTGCGGCGATGGATCCGTCGAATCGGCAAGGAGCGGCTCGAGGATCTCTACGCGCTCAACGAGGCCGACATCCGCGGCAAGGACCGCGACGCCGCGGCCGACCTCGCACCGCTCGTGGAGCTCAAGTCGCGCGTGGCCGACATCCTCGCCCGCGGCGAGGCGCTCACGACGCGCGACCTCGCCATCGGCGGCCGCGAGCTGATGCAGCAGCTCGGCATGAAGCCGAGCCCGAAGATGGGCATGCTGCTCGAGCGCCTGCTCGAGGACGTGCTCGAGGATCCGTCGCGCAACGACCCGGCGCTGCTGCTCGCGCGCGCGGCCGAGCTCCTGCCGACCCTCCCCGAGACCAAGGCGCGTCAGGCGTAAGCGCGGAAGCGCAGCACCGCGTACGCGACGGCGAGCACGATCCACAGCGCGCTGCGCACGCGCAGGCGGGCAGTGAACCCGAAGACGGGCGCGAGCGGCGCGACGACGAACCCGACCAGCCCCCGCCAGCGCGGAGGACGCCGCAAGAGCCCCACGCTCAACGCGACGTGCAGCGTGAACCACGACGCGGCCACGGCCGCGAGCGCAACGGTGAGGATCAGATCAGCGCGCACAAAAGTTCGACGACCCGCCCGCGAGTTCATCGCGCGCGGGTCGCCAGTTTCGCAGCCGTAACTTGCGTTACTTGCGGCGGCGTCGAGCGACCACCAGCGCCAGCGCAGCCGCGCCCGCGACCGCCATCAGCGTGGTGTCGGTGTTGTTGCCGGGAACCGCGCACCCGCAGCCGCCCTGGGTGGCGGTCTCCGGCGTGACCTCGGGCTGGCCGAAGATGTCACCGGTGTCGGAGCCGGAGCTCGCGTCCGGATCGACCGTACCGTCGGGGTTGGTGCCACCGTCGCCAGTGGTCCCGTCGGGATCGACCCCGCCGTCGCCGATCGGAGCGCCATCGGGGAGCGTGGCGCCGTCACCGATCGGAGCGCCGTCGGGGAGCGTGCCGCCGTCCGCGCAGGACGCGGGGTCGTCGAAGCAGAGGCCGTCGCCGAGGCTGCACTTCTTACAGTCGGCGCAGCCCGTGGTGAGGCACTTCGGGACGCAGAAGCCCTCTTTGCACTCGGTGCCGACGAGGCCCGAGCACTTGAACTCACCCGAGCCGCACGGCTGGGAACAGAAGGGATCGCACTCGCCGGGGACTGCGATCGCCTTGGTGCCCGGCGGGCACTCGAGCGGAACGCAGGAGTCGACGGGGGGCGCGGTGTCCGGCGGAACGAAGGTGTCCGGCGGAACGAAGGTGTCCGGCGGAACGAAGGTGTCCGGCGGAACGAAGGTGTCCGGAGGGACGAAGGTGTCCGGCGGGACGAACGTGTCGGGAACGAACGTGTCGACGACCGTCGTGTCGAGCACGAAGGTGTCGGGCACGAAGGTGTCGGGCACGAAGGTGTCGGGCACGAAGGTGTCGGGCACGAAGGTGTCGGGCACGGAGGTGTCCGGCGTCGGCTCGGGCCCGGCGTCGCAGAACTCCGCGCCGCCGATCGTCTCGCAGAAGCCGGGGATGGGCTGGCAGCTGCACTCGCCGTTGCAGGAGATGTAGCCGACCTTCGGGCATTCGGAAGCACCACCGTCGGGATCGCGATACCCGCACGACGGCGCGTAGCCGACGTTACAGGCGGCCCCCTTCACGCACTGACCGGGGTTGGCGTGACAGCCGGAGTTGCACTTGCAGGTGCCGGGCGCGGCGGCTGCACGGGGCGCGTACGCAGCCGTCGCGAACAGGGTCGCGGCCGCGACGCCGAGCGTTCCAAGAAATTGCCGAACGGATCGCATGACTCGGAACCTCCCTCAGGGCGCGCTATGCAGCCAGAATTTACGAGAAGCGGTCACGATGTTGCCGCTCTTGTCACGCAACTCGACCTCCAGCGTCCACTGGCCGGTCGCCGGCGCAGCCGCGCCGGGGATTCCCTTCCAGTAACAGTAGTTCGAGAGCGTGGAGAATGCGTCGCCGGGAGCGCCTGGTGCGACGCTCGTCGTCGGGTTGAGGCTCACCTTCGACATGCCGCCGGTGCCCGGAGTCGTGCACCACCACCAGCGCCCGGTGCCCGACGGCCCGCTGTAGATGCCGGCGGTCGAGACGGCCTCGGTGAACGTGCCGCCCAACGAGCCGTCGTACATCGGAGCGTCCATGAAGTAGCCGTAGGCCGGAAGACCGCTGCAGGTCTTCAACCCACCGACGTTCGTCGACGAGGGAACCACGAAGCGCCAACGCATCTGACCGAACCCATTCGGCGCCGTGTACGCGATGCTGGTGCTGATGCTCTGACAGCTCGTACCCGTGATGAACTGGATCTTCTGTCCCTCGGTGGGGCTGACGATGTTCAGCGTGGGAAGGCTTGCCGTCGGATCGACGCAGCCTCCGGACTTGCACACCTTGCCCGCCGCGCACATCGTGCCCTCCGCGACCGGCGCATTCGAGCATCCTGTCGTCGGATTGCACGAATCGGTGGTGCAGACGTTGGAGTCGTCGCACGTGTTGGCGGTGCCGCCCGTGCACGCGCAGGTTGCGTCGAATGTCTCGCCGGTGGTGCAGGTGTTCGCGTCGTCGCACGCGGCGCCGACCGTGCAGAGGTCCGCACAGACACCCGCGCTGCACTTCTTGCCCGCGCCGCACGAGGTGCCGTCGCCGACGTTGGTGTACTTGCAGCCGGTGGCCGTCTCGCAGGTGTCGGTGGTGCAGGTGTTCGAGTCGTTGCACACGACGGCGGTGCCGCCGCCGCAGGCGCACGCCGCGTTGAGCGTCTTGCCGGTGAAGCACTTGTCGCCGTCGTCGCACGGCGCGCCGACCACGCAGGCCGGGCCGGTGTCGACCGGGCCGGTGTCGGGCGGCCCCGTATCGGGCGTGCCGGTGTCGGGCGTGCCGGTGTCGGGCGTGCCGGTGTCGGGCGTGCCGCTGTCCACATCGACGTCCGGCGTTGCCTCGGGGGCCGTGTCAGGGACCGACGTGTCGGGCGCGGCCTCGCTCCCGGTGTCGAGCATCGGGTTGAAGCTGTCCTCCGCGCCGCTGTCGATCTCAACCTCGCCGCCGCTGGTATCGGTGGAGGTGTCCTCGACGAGGCCGGTCTCGACCTCCTCGCCCGTGCCGCCGCTACCGCCGCCGCAGCCGACCGAAATGGCAGCACCGAGAACGAACACAGAAGCAAAGCGAACGTGTGCGCGCATCATCCCTCTTACGCCGGGTTGGGGGGCGTCCCTGAGCTATACCGTGTCCCAACGTGATTACGACCCGAATCAAGATTTCCTAAGTGGCGGCGTGAGCTACCACAAGGACGCACACGGGTCGTGACTGCTAACCTAACGGGAGTCGTGCGACCCCTCCTCGCCGTTTCGATCGGATGTCCCGCGGGAATCGGGCCCGAAATCGCGCTTGCGGCGGCGACCGAACGCACGGCAGAGCTGCTGCTCGTCGGCGATATCCGGTTACTGAAGTCCCGGGGATCCCCGGGGCTCCACCTGCGGCCGGTCAGCTCGGCGGCCGAGGCCCGTGGGGTAGCGCCCGGGGAGGTCGCGGTGCTCCAGGTCGGCCCTGCTCTGAGCGACGCCGCGATGCGCCCCGGAGTCCCCACTGCCGAGGGCGGCGCGGCGCAGCTCGCGTGGATCGACGCCGCCTGCGATCTCGTCGCGCGCGGCGCGTGCGACGCGCTGGTCACCGGACCGGCGTCGAAGTCTGCGATCGCATCGTCGGGCGCCCCCGGCTCGAAGGGCTTCCTCGGTCACACCGAGCACCTCGGCGCACGCCTCGGCGGCGTCGACACCGTGATGTGCTTCTACGCCGAGCAGCTCACCATCTCGCTCGCGACCACCCACCTGCCGCTCGCGAGGGTCGCGAGCGTGCTCCGCGCCGAGGATGTCGCGCGCGCCGCCTATTGGACGGCCCGCTTGCTCGACGAGCTCGGGGTCGATCCCGCGCTCGCGGTGGCGGTCCTCTCGCTCAACCCGCACGCGGGCGAGTCGGGCCTGCTCGGCGACGAGGAGTCGCGCATCCTGATGCCCGGCATCGAGCAGGCGCGCGCGCGCACGTCACGCGCGATCGTCGGCCCGTTGCCCGCGGAGTCGGCGATCCGGCGCACGGTTCACGAGAAGGCATACGGCGCGTGCGTCGCGATGTACCACGACCAGGCGACGATCCCGTCGAAGCTCGTCGCGTTCGGCGACGCGGTGAACATCACGCTCGGGTTGCCGATCATCCGCACGAGCGTCGATCACGGTACGGCGTACGACCTCGCGGGGACGGGGCGCGCGGACGCTGCGGGAATGCGCTCAGCGCTGAGCCTCGCAGCACGACTCGCGACTACCAGAGGACCTTCTCGGCCGTAGCGAACGAGTCGCCGCCCTTCTTGCCGATGCCCAGCTGACCATCGTCGTTGAAGCCAACGGCGTACGCCGACGTCGGCTCGAACACGAAGGTGTGATACCCGCCGTGCGAGAGCGCGCCGCCCGCGAGCGCGGACGAGAGGACGGTGGGCGCAACGGGTAGTAGGCGCGTAACGCTCGTACCGTCGCCGACCTCGCCGTTGTAGTTCTGCCCCCAGCACTTGCTGCCGCCCGCGATCAGCTTGGCGCACACGTTGAAGCCCTTGGCGCTGATCGATGCAACGCCCGTCAATCCGACGACGGTAGCGGGAGTCGATCCGTAGCTGTTGGGCGCGTCGAACAAGCCGCCCCAACACCTTACCGTGTTGTCTGCAGACATCAGCGCGCAGGTGAAGCGAACACCGGCAGCGATCTGTTTCACGCCCGCGATGGAGGCCTTCGTGAATGTCATGGTCGGGTCGGTGGTGCCGTCGCCGTGTTCGCCCAGCGAATTCGCACCCCACCAACAGTACACAGTGCCGTCTGTCTTCAGACCGCACGCGTGGTACCCGCCAACGGCGAGCTGCGAGACTCCGGTAATACCAATCGCCTTCGGCGATGCATGTAGTGCTGACTCGGAGGACGGCATCGTCTTGGTCATCTGCTGTCCCCAGCATGAGACAGTTCCGTCAATCCTGCGAACACACGTCAACGCAACCCCCGCCGCCACTTCGATGGCATCGACGACACCAGTCGCCTCGACGGGGGACAGCCGTCCGCCACCGATCACGCCGTCGCCGATTTGACCCCAGAGGTTGGTGCCCCAGCACCTGACCTTTCCATCACCCAATCTCGCACACGCGTGATCCTGGCCCACGGCCAACTGCGCGACGTCCTTGAGGCCGGGGATCTCCGTTGGCGTGAGCTTGGCGTCGGACGTCCCAATCCCCAGCACGCCTCCGGCTCCCCAGCAGCGAACGGTTCCGTTGCTCATGAGCGCGCAGCTGTGCTCTTCGCCGCCTTCGATTTGTTTCAGCGTCAGACACGTCCCCGCCGAACAGGTGAGTCCGCAAGCAGCGCTCACCTCGAAATCGGTCCGTCCCGCGTTGCAGGTCTCGAGGTTCTTTCCGCTGCAGCGCCTCTCGGCCACCGCACACGCCGGCATCTTGCATGGCCCCGCACCACTTGCCGCACACAGCTCCGGTGTCACGCACGTGTCCACCAACGTCTTTGTTCCGCCAACGCACTTCTCGAGCTTCGCGCCGCTGCACGAGACCACGCCCTCGGAGCAAGGAACCGGCGCAGTGTCGACGGCGACGTCGGACGCAACGTCCATCTCGGACCCCGCGTCGGGCGTCGTCTCAACGGTCGTCGTGTCTGGTGTGCTGTCGACGATCGTCGTATCGACGCCGCTGTCCTCGGAGGCGCCCGTGTCCCCCTCGCCCGTCTCCGCCCGTGGGTTGGTGTCGATCTCGACTTCGGCGCTCGAGTCGGACTCTGAATCCGGTGTCGCGCTGTCGGTGACGAGCACCGGATCCTCGACGCCCTCGAACAGGCCGCAGCCACCGAGTAGGGAGACACCGATTACCAGTAGAGCTCGCCTCACCATGACGCCTCCAACCGCAGACCCCACACGCCCGCAGTGGGCGCAATCCGTACCGAGTTCGCAACGACGCGTTCGCTCTTGCTCGAGAGCACGAGGAACGTGCCCACGCCCAACGCCAGGACACCGGTTGCCAACGCGACCCGGCCGATCGTCTGTGCGCCGCGTGCTTCCGACGCGCGATCGTATGCGGCGGAGTCGCCCTTCGCGGCGAGGTCGTCGCGCTCGCTCTCGAGCGTTCCGACTCGCAGCGCCGACCAGATGCCGAGACCGAGCGCCGCGAGGCCCACGCCACCGACGATGAAACCGGTCGGGCGTCGCCAGTCGGAAGTACCGGCATCGACGGCCTTCGGCGGCGCGCCGGTGGGTGGCGGCGCGGAAGGGCCAACAATGGCGGAAGGCGCGTCGATGACGACATCGACCGTGGTCGATTCCGCGAGCATGACCTTTCGTTCGAAGACCACCACGCCCGCGCGTTTGGCGAGCACTGCGTGCGATCCCGGATCGACCAGGCGCTCGAACGGCGCTAGCGCATCTGCGCCGTCGATCGAGATCGCAATGTCGCTGGTTCCCTTCGCGAGCGTCACCTTCAGCTTCGGCGTCGCAGCGCGAACGACGTCGAGATCGCTGTCGGCGGTCTCCTTCGTCGCGATGTCCGCCTTCGGGTCGTCGCGAATGGCCTCGTAGTCGCGCGCCGCCTCCAACATCCTCCCGAGCTTTCGCTTGCATCCGGCGATGTGCAGCCGGGCATTGAAGTCGCGCTTTTCGACCGGGATCGCCTCGAACGCGGCAAGGGCTTCGACCAGGCTGCCCGCGTTTTCCAGCTTCACGGCGGCCTTGTAGCGCTCCTCGAGGGAGGGGGCGGCTGTCGCCGGCGTGGCGATCAGCAGGGTGACGAGGAGAACCGAAGCTCGCATGCGGTACCGAGCATAGTTCGACCGGCCGCTGGATTCAGTTGCGTGCCAGAGCGGGAGCGCGGTTTTCCGCACGAGGGCGGGCCACTGGAACGAGCTTCCGAACCGCTTACTCCGCCGGCGCGGTCGAACCCTCGCGGATCCACATCCGTGCGAGCGGAATCTCAATCGCCTCGAACGGCGGCAGTCGCACTCTCTCTTCATCGCCGTGCGTGGACCGTACGCTCCATGCGCCGTCGCGCAGCTCGCGGACCTCGAGCGTTCGCTGCCGGGGATCGATCACCCACAGCCAGGGCACCCCCTCCCGGGCGTAGAACGGGAACTTCTTCAGCAGGTCCCAGCGTTGATTCGACGGCGAGAGCACCTCGCACACCCAGTCGGGTGCAAGTGTGATCGGCTCTCCATGCGCAGGGGGCACCGGCATCCGCTCGCGGCGCCATCCGCCGACGTCGGGTGACACCTCCGGTGCGCGGGGCAATTCGATCCCCGGCTCCACCAGGGTCCACCAACCGCCAGGTCCATCCTCGTCAAAGTCGAAGGCGCCGCCGACGTGGCGGCCGAGGAACGCGGATGCCCGCGCGTGACGGAAGCGCGGCCGCGGCTGAACGAACAGCTCGCCGTCGATGATCTCGCCCTTCACGTGCTCGGGGAGCGCGTCGAGCTCGGCGCGGAGCTCGGCGTCGGTCTTGGGTCGCTCCCGCGGCGCGGCCATCGAGCCGATTGTAGCAGTACCCAGCCTACGGCGCCGCCGCGACAGACGTCGCCGATCAGCCCGAGCTGATGCTTGGCGAGGCTGAGCGATGGAGCCGTGCGAACGCGAGACCGCGCGGGACGAGCACAGCGGCCCCGCCGAGGATCGCGATGGTCCCCGCGAGCGCGTAGGGCCCCACCAAGCCGGGCGCGCGGACGACCGGTGCGAGCACCAACGCAGCGAGCGCGACGGCCACGCGGCGGACCGTCGCCTCGATAGCCGCGCCGGTGCCCACGCGCTCTCGTCCGAGCCGCACCAGCAGCACGCCGCGCGCGGCGGCGGCCGCACCCCCGGCGATCCCGCACGCGATCGCGACGGTGACGAGCATCACCAACGCCGGCAGCCGTGGCGCGATCAACAGGGGCACCGCCGAAAGCGTCGCGGCGAGCGCGACGGCGTTCATCCGGCCGCGCGCGATCGACGGGGCGAGCGCCCGCGCGATGACGCCCTTGGCCGTCAACAGCACCGCGCACCCGAGCAAGCCACCGCCGCGCGCGGCGACGGTGAACGCGTCGAGCGGGTCGGTCCCGCGCGCGACGAGGCTGAGCGACGCGACGCTCACGACGAGCGCGATCACGCCGACCGACCGCCAACTCCTCCGATCGCCCCGCGGCTCGCCGAGACGGCGCCCGTTCGCCACCTGCACCACCGCGTCGCCCGGAGCGAGCGAGCCGGCGACCCGTGCGGCGACGACGCACAACACGGCCGAGGCGAGGATCGCGCCGCGCGCGCCGATGCCGAGGGCCGTCGCGAGGAGCGCGATCGCGACGCACGCGGTGCCCTTGCCGAGCAGCGCCGCGACCTCGAGCCGCGCGACCGACTGCGCGTCGCGACCGATCGACAGCGCCGCGCGCGCCTCGGCCCCGGTGGCGAGGCCCGCGCCGACGCCGGCGAGGACGATCGCGAGCGAGAGCGAGAACAGATCGGGCGCGAGCGCGAACGCGACGAGCGCGAGCGCCTGCACGTAGCCAGCGCGACGGAGCCACGAACGCGCCTCGCCGTCGCGGTCGCCGAAGATCGCCGCGGGAAGCTCCGACGAGAGGGTCCCGATCGCGAACAGGGCGCCGAGCTGAAGGCAGGTGGCCGCGTCACCGCCGTGTCGCTTGACGATCTCCGGCAGGAGCGCCGCGGTCGCGCTGCCGCCGAGCAGCGCACGCGCGAGCGTCAGGCGCTTGCCGCAGATGGGAAGGCCCCCCACGGGCATCAACGACCGAATCGCGGCCACGCTCCGATCGTACGGACTCGGAGGTTCCTCCGGCCAAGTTCTCGCGGTATGCCGAGGCATGGGCGATCGAAGGACGTTCCTCGCGACGCTCGCTGCCCTCACGGCGTGCGCGGCCGAGCGCGTCAAGCCCGCGGCAGCGCCCGCCGCCGCTGCACCCGTGCCCCGACCGCCGCGCATCGATCGCAAGGTCGAGGTCCTCGAGTGGACGTTCCCGACCGAGCTCGGCGGCCCGAAGCGCGCCACCGTCCTCGTCCCGCGCCCGATCCCTCCGGGCACGAAGCTACCCGTCCTCGTGGCGCTCCACGGCCTCGGCGAGACGATCGACCCCGTCATCGGCGCGCGCGCGTGGCCGAAGTCCTACGCGCTCGACGTCGCCTACGACCGCCTCCTCGATCCGCCGCTCCACCCGGAAGATCTGCAGGGGCTCGTCACCTCCGAGCGCCTCACCGAGATCAACGAGAGCCTCGCCGACCGCGAGCTCGGCGGCGTGATCGTCGCGTGCCCCTATCTGCCCAAGGACATCGGCGGCGCGATGCCGATCGAGCTCTACGCGAAGTGGCTCGGCGAGCGGCTCTTGCCGAGGGTGCGGAGCGAGCTCCCCGCGCTCGACACCGCGCGCGCCACCGGGATCGACGGCGTCTCGCTCGGCGGATGGTCGGCGATCCGCATCGGCATGGCGCGGCCCGATCTGTTCGGCGTCGTGGGCGCGCTCCAACCGGCGATCATCGATAGCCCGATGATCGACTGGGCGGTGCAGCTGCTGCAGCAGGGGCTCCGCGGGCGTCCGTTCCGCTTCGTCACCTCCACCGAGGACCTCTACCGGCTCACGCTCACCGAGCTCGACAAGCGTCTCACCGCCAAGGGCATCGCCCACGAGTTCGCGCTGACGCCCGGCCCGCACGACTACCCGTGGAACAAGGGCCCGGGCTCGATCGAGATGCTGTTGTGGCACGATCGCACGCTCGCCCGCGTCGAGAAGGGGGGATGACATGGAGCGCCGCGCCTTCCTCTTCACGACCACGACCACGGCCGCAGCCGCGCTCGCAGCGTGTCGCCGCAAACAACAAGATCCGCCCGCGCCGTCCGCCGCGGCGCAGCCCTCGATGAGCGCGCCGCCGGCCCCTGCCCCGCCCGAGCTCGACGTCCTCGATTGGGAGCTCGATGGCGACCATCGCTGCGTCGTCCTCGTCCCCAAGGGCGCAGTGGGCAAGCTCCCGCTCCTCGTGGCGCTCCACGGAATGGGCGAGACCGCTTCGCCGAAGAAGGGCGCCTACGGCTGGCTCGTCGACTACCAACTCGACAAAGTCATCCACCGCCTCCGCACGCCGCCGCTCGACGAACAGGCGTTTCAGGGGCTCGTGACCCCGACGCGACTCGCCGAGATCAACACCGACCTCGCGAAGCGGCCCTACGGGGGGCTGGTGATCGCGTGCCCCTACTTGCCGCGCAGCATCGGCGGGGAGCTCCCCTACGACACCTACGGCAAGTGGCTCGGCGAAAAGCTCCTCCCCAAGCTGCGCGCCGAGACGCCGGTGCTCGCCACCGTCACCGCCACGGGCATCGACGGCGTGTCGCTCGGCGGCATCACCGCGCTTCGCATCGGCCTCGCGCGCCCCGACCTGTTCGGCGCCGTCGGCGCGCTCCAACCCGCGGTCAACGACGAGACCGGCGCCGAGGCGCTCGCCGCGATCATCGCCGAGAAGATCGAGGGCCGCCCGCTCCGCATCGTCACGTCCACCGAGGACAGCTACCGCGTCGCGCTGAGCGCGCTCGACGAGAAGCTATGGGCGCGGAACGTGACCCATCAGTTCTTCGTGAGCGAGGGGCCGCACGACTACGTGTGGAACCAGGGGCCCGGGGGGATCGAAATGCTCCTGTGGCACGACCGGGTCCTGCGGATCCAATAGGCGCGCGCGTCAGCGAGCGCCTGGACCCGTGCAGGCAGCCCAAAGGCGTCTGTGCGAGGCCAGCGTTGCTGCGTCGTCAGGCGCTCGCTGACGCGCGCGCCTAGATTAGCTGACGCGCGCGCGGCTAGCGGATCGCGTCTTCGGGGGCGTCCTCTTCGTCCTTCGACTTGTCGCGGAGGCCGAGTGCGCGGAACTTCTTGTAGAGGTGGCTGCGCTCGAGATCGAGGCCGCGCGCCGTGGCCGCCATCTGGCCGCCGTAGTGCTTGAGCGCCTCGGACAGGATCGTGCGCTCCGCCTCTTCAACGAGCACGCGGAACGGCACGGCCGCACGGAACAGCCCGCCGGTGGGCGGCGCGCCCGCCTGGGGAAGGAACGAGCGGACCTGCTCGGCGTCGATGGTCTCGTCGGGCGAGAGGATCACCAAGCGTTCGATGAGGTTGCGCAGCTCGCGCACGTTGCCCGGGAACGAGTAGCTGGCGAGCACGGCGAGCGCGTCCTCGGTGATCGTCATGCCGCGCCGGTCGTTGGCGCGTGATGCGAGCTCGAGGAAGTGGCGCGCGAGCTTGGGCACGTCCTCGCGGCGGGCGCGGAGCGGCGGGAGCTCGATCGGCACGACGTGCAAGCGGTCGTAGAGGTCTGCGCGGAAGGTCTGCGCGGCGACCGCCTGCGGCAGGTCGCGGTTGGTCGCAGCGACGACGCGCACGTCGACCTTGATCGTGTCGCCGCCGCCGACGCGCTCGATCTCGCGCTCCTGTAGCACGCGCAGCAGCTTGGCCTGCATCGGCAAGGGCATGTCGCCGACCTCGTCGAGGAACAGCGTGCCGCCGTTGGCGCGCTCGAACTTGCCGCGCCGGGCCTTGGTGGCGCCGGTGAACGCGCCCGCCTCGTGACCGAACAGCTCGCTCTCGATGAGCTCGCCCGGCACCGCCGCGCAGTTGAGCTTCTCGAGCGGGCCCTTGCTCCGCGGCGACTGGGTATGGATCGCACGGGCGACGAGCTCCTTGCCGGTGCCGCGCTCGCCGAACACCAACACGTTGGCGTCCTTCGCCTTGGCCGCGCGCGCGATGCGCTCGCGGAGCATGCCCATGGCGGCGGACTCGCCGAGGATGTCGCCCTCGAAGCCGGCCTGCGCCTTGAGCTCCTTGGCCTCGGCCTCGGCTTTGACGAGGCGGAGCGTGTTGTCGAGGACGAGCAGCAGGCGATCGGTCGAGAGCGGCTTCTCGAGGAAGTCGAGCGCGCCGAGCCGAGTGGCGCGCACCGCAGCGTCGATCGTGCCGTGGCCGCTCATCACGATGCAGGGGATCTCGTTGCGGACGGCGCGCAGACGCGTGAGCATCTCGATGCCGTCGCCGTCGGGCAGCGCTACGTCGAGCAGGAGCAAGTCGTAGGCGCGCTTGGCGAGCTTCTCTTCCGCGACGCGGACGCCTCCAGCGACATCGACGGCGTATCCCTCGAGTCGCAGCGCGGTCGAGAGCGACGTGAGGATGTTCGGCTCGTCGTCCACGACGAGCAGGTGCGCATTCGCCATGGCCGCAGCCTAACTCTAGATCGCGTCGCCGTTCAGCTTAGCTTTGCCGGCGGGCGGACCGAAGAACGGCGGCAGGGGCGGGAGCGGAACGACGATCGACGGCGCGGGCGCCGGCGCGCTCGTTCCCTTGCCGGGCGCGAAGTCGCCGTCGTCGGCGGACTTGAGGGTGACCTTCACCTCGCGCACCTTGCCGCCCTGCGCGACGAGCAGCTTGAGCTCCTCGCCCGGCGCGCGCTTCTTCACCGCATCGCCGAGCTCTTCGGACGTCTTGACCAGCGCGCCGTCGACCGCGAGCACGTAGTCCGCGCTCGCCGGATCGCCCGCCTTGAGACCGGCGGCGGCGGCCGGGCTGCCCTCTTGAACCTGGATCACGCGGACGCCGGCTTTGTCGGTGAGGCCGACGATGCCGAGCCAGGGCGTGGGCGCCTTGATCGCGGGGGCCGATTTCAGGAACTTGCGGATCTGCGCGATGCTCGCGCCGAACAGCGCCGGCGTGCACGCCGACTTGGCGCCCGCCTTGCCGGTGCCGGGCGCGCACGCGCGACCGACCACGCCGACCACGCCGCCGTTGCTGTCGACGAGCGGGGTGCCGATCGCCACGTTCTTGGGATCGATCGCGAGCGCGTCCTTGAGGATTTCGCCGTCGGGCGCGAGGTAGTCGCGGCGGCCGAGGACCGGCGTGGACTGCGGCTGCACCTTGCCGCTCTTGAGGAGCACGAAGGTTGAGAACGTCTGCGTGGGGGACGTGGGGTCGGAGTCGGACGCCTTGGCGCCCTCGGTGCCCTTGGACGAGTAGGGCACGAGCAACGCGAGGTCCCACGATTCGTCTTCGTGGTGCAGCTTGACCTTGGTGGTGGCGTTGCCGTCCGGGAAGCGAATCTCGAGGTCGGTCGTTCCGCCGAGCACGATCGGCGAGCGCGCCGTGAGGATGACGTTCTTCTCGCTGAGCATGATGCCGAGCGCGATCGGCTTCTTGTTGCGCTCGATGACGACTGTGGCCAGCCGTGCACGCTCCATCCCGTCGACAGCGCCAACTCCGGGCAACGGTGCCTTGCCCACCGACGCCGACGCGGACGGCTTGCCCTTGGGCGCCGAGCTCGAGGGTGCGGGGATGAACACCCACGGACCGGGCGGGCCGGCCGGGGCGGGCCGCGCGAACAGCAGCGCAGTCACCGCGAGCGGGGACGCGACGAGGGCGACGGACCGGAGCAAACGAGAGGACATGGTGCGCTCAGCTTAGCAAGTGGGATGCCGCAGGAGAGAGACGCGCCGGCCCCCCCCGACATTCAGACCGGGGAGCGGCGCGGCGGCGGCGGAGGAGGGGTGAGCTCGTCCGAGCCGAGGATGTCCGACAGCCGCGTGGCGAACCCCTCGGCGACCGCCAGCTCGACCTCCGCGGCCGTTCCGAGCTGGAGGCACTCGGCGGCGAGCGCCTCGCACTCGTCGGCCGTCACGCGGCGGAGCGTCTCCTTGATCTCCGCGATCGCCGCGGCCTCCATGGACAGATCGCGGATGCCCATCCCGATGAGGAGTAGAACGGCGAGCGGATCGCTGGCCATCGCGCCGCACACCGAGACGGGAATGTCGTTGGCGTGCCCGGCCCGGACGGTCATGTTGATGAGCCGGAGGATCGAGGGATCGAAGGGCGACGCGAGCCGCGCGAGCTCGTGGCTCCCGCGGTCGATGGCGAGCGCGTACTGCACGAGGTCGTTGGTGCCGAGCGAGAAGAAGTCGGCTTCGCGCGCGAACAGGTCTGCGCAGATCGCCGCGGCCGGGACCTCGATCATCACGCCGATCGGCACCGCGCCGCGGGCGACCCCCTTGTCGTCGAGCTCGCGCTCGGCGCGGGCCACGAGCGCGCGCACGGCCCGCAGCTCGGTGAGTGACGAGACCATCGGGATCATCACGCGGATGTCCCCGAAGGCGGCGGCGCGGAGCATGGCGCGGAGCTGCGCGCGGAAGATGTCGGGCTCGCGGAGGGCGAGGCGGATGGCGCGGGTACCGAGCGCCGGGTTCATCTCCTCGGGGACGGAGACGTTGTTCGCCATCTTGTCGCCACCGAGATCGAACGTGCGGAGCGTGACCGGCCGCGGATTCACCATTTGGGCGATCGTGCGATAGAGCTCGAACTGCTCGTCCTCGGTGGGGAGCTCCTTCTTGTCGATGTAGAGGAACTCGGTGCGATAGAGGCCGATGCCCTCGGCGCCGTGCTCCATCGCCAGGAGCGCCTCGTGCGGCAGCTCGACGTTCGCGAGCAGGTTGACCGGCGTGCCGCACGCGAGCGTCGTGGGCTCGCGGAGGCGCATCCGCAGCAGCTGCGTGCGCGAGGAGTGTTTGTCGCCGCGGACGCGCGCGCGCTCCAGGAGCTCGCGCGACGGCCGGATGTGGACCTCGCCGCGAATGCCGTCGACGATGATCGTGTCGCCGGTGCGGACGTGCTCGAGCACACCGGACACGCCGACGACGGCCGGGATCTCCAGCGCGCGCGCCATGATCGACGTGTGGCTCGTGCGCGTGCCGACCTCGGTGATGAAGCCGACGATCGGCTCGCGGATCATCGCCGCGGTGTCGGCGGGCGACAGATCGTGCGCGACGATGATCGTGGGCTGCGCGACGCGAACGCCGAGCGGCGGCGTGGGCCTTCGCATGCGCGGCCCACCCGAGATTCGCGGGCCGAGGTCCTCGACGGCGAGCGGCTTGCTCAGGCGGAAGGACGGGATCGACGGGATGTTGGCGGAGAGCGCGCGCTGCAGGCGATCGCCGACGAACGCCACGTCGTGCTTGCGCTCGCGGAGGTACGCGTCGTCCACGCTGTCGAACTCGCGGACCATGTTCTGGATCGCGACCTCGACCGCCCACTCGGCGTTACGCCCCTTGTCGATGATCTCGTGCTTCACCGCCCCGGCGAGCGTCGGGTCGGCGAGCATCATCTGGTAGGCCTCGAGGATCTTCAGGTGCTCGGCCGGGAGGTTCGACGCGACGCGCGCGTGCACCTCGGCGATCTGCGCCTGCGCGTCCTCGACCGCGTCCGCGTAGCGAGCGAGCTCGCCCTCGTGCTCCTCTTTGAGCACCGAGCGGCGTGGGATGCGACCGGTGCCGGCTTCGAGCACGAGCGCCGTGGCGATGGCCACGCCCGGCGACCCCGCGATCCCGTAGAGGGGACCGACGGAAGGCAGCTCGCTGCTCGGCGGCGAATCGGAGCTCACCCGCTACTCCGGCTCGCCGAATCGCCCTGCGATCAACCCCTCGATGGCGGTGAGGCACTCCTGTGCGCGCTCGCCGCGCGCGACGATGTCGAGCCAGGTGCCCTTCGATGCGCACAGCAGCAGCACGCCCATCACGCTCTTCGCGTTGGCGGTCTGCCCGTCGCGGCCAATGGTGATTTCGCACGGATACTTGCTCGCGAGCTGGACGAGCTTGGTCGCCGCGCGCGCGTGCAGCCCGAGGGCGTTGGCGATTTGGTATCGCCCGCGCACCTCTGCCTCGGTCGTCATGAGCCCCTCCTCTCACTAGTATCGGTCCGCGCGGCGTCCGGCGTCGACAGGCGTTCTTCCAGTGCGCGCGACGGCCGTGTGTAGGGCAGCCCGGGCGGCTCGATCGGCCCCGGATCGGAGCCGCGCGAGCCGGCGACGTCGCCCCTGGCTACGTCGCGGTGCATCACGTGGACGTTGGGGAAGCTTCGCTCGCGCAGGCGTCGAGTCAGCTCCTCGGAGACCGCGACCGAGCGGTGACGGCCGCCGGTGCACCCGATGCCCACCGTGAGGTAGGCCTTCCCCTCGCGCGCGTAGAGCGGGATCGTCGACGCGAGCAGCTCTTCGACCTGCTTGACGAACGTCTGCGCCTCGGGCGTCTCGAGCACGAACGCGGCGACGTCTGCGTCGGTGCCGGGCCGATGCTTCATGTGCGGCACGAAGAACGGGTTGGCGATGAAGCGCACGTCGAGGACGATGTCGCAGTCGACCGGCGCGCCGAACTTGAAGCCGAACGAGACGATGCGGGTCATCATCCGCCCCGGGTCTCCGCCCTTGGACGAGAGGGGCGAGAACTGGGCGACGAGCGCGCGCCGCAGCTCGTGCACGGTGAACCGGGTGGTGTCGAGCACGCGGGTGGCTCGTGCGCGCATCGGCGCGAGCCGCTCGCGCTCCTCGTGGATTCCCTCGAGCACGTCGCCCTCGGGCGCGAGCGGGTGGGGACGGCGCGTCTCGCTGAAGCGACGAACGATGGACTCGTCGCTCGCGTCGATGAACAGCACGTGCAGGTCGCGGGTGCCCGAGGCGTCGAGCGCGTCCATCACCTCGTCGATGGCGACGAGGAAGTTGCCGAGCCGCGCGTCGAACCCGAGCGCGATGCGGTGGATGTCGCCCCGCTCGCAGAGATCGACCATCTCGGGCGCGAAGCCCGTGGGTAGGTTGTCGCAGCAGTAGAAGCCGAGGTCCTCGAGCGCGTGAATCGCCGTGGACTTGCCGGCGCCGGAGAGACCGGTGACGACGACGACCTGGGTTCGTCCCTGGGTGGGGGGGTTCTGGCTCACGCTCATTTGTGACTCGGGAGCAGCGCCTGCTCGAGGCGGTCGCGGAACGCCTTGGCGCCGTGGTGGCCCGCGCGCTTGAGGAGCTCGTTGCGCGCCGCGATTTGGAGGATGGCGGCCACGTCTCGGCCGGCGCGGACCGGGATCGTGACCTCGGCGATTTTCACCCCGAGCACCTCGTGGAAGTGCTCGTCGACGCCGAGGCGGTCGAAGTCGAGCTGGTGCCCCTCGGTGACGCCCTCGAGCTTGATCACGAGATCGAGCTGGATGCGGTCGCACACGCTGGTGACGCCGAACAGGTCTTTGACGTTGAGGATGCCGAGGCCGCGAATCTCGATGTGATGCTCGAGGAGCGGCGCGGGTGACCCGACCACGACGCGCCGCGGAGGGCCGTGGGGCGACTGGAAGCGGACGACCGCGCACTCGACCACGTCGTCGGCGACCAGGCGGTGCCCGCGCATGACCAGGTCGAGCGCGCACTCGCTCTTGCCGATGCCGCTGCGGCCGAGGAGGAGGACGCCGAGACCGAAGATGCTCACGAGGACGCCGTGGATCCGCGTGCGCGGCGCGAGCTTCTCGTCGAGCCAGGCGTGCACCACGTTGATCGACGTCGACGACTTGAGATCGGTCACGAGGAGCGGCGTGTCGGTGGCCTCGCACGCCACCACGAGCTCGGGCGGCGGCTCGACGCCACGCGTGACGATCACCGCGCACGGACGCAGCCCCGCGAACCCCTCGCAGGCGCGTCGACGCGCTTCGGCCGGCAGCGTCTCGAGGAACGAGACCTCGGTCGCGCCAAGGATCTGCACGCGCCACGACTCGAGGCCGTGGAAGTGCCCGACCAGGGCGAGCCCCGACTTCTGCACGCGCGCGTTGCGGATGAGACGGTTGAGGCCGCGCTTGCCGGCGTGCAACGCGAACCCGAGGGTCTCATCCTCGACGAGCTCCTGCACGGTGACACCCTCGTCCTCACCGAGGACCGAGTCCGCAGCCTGGAGCCCCTCGCTGGGCGGATGTCCCCCTTGCTCTGCCATCAGGGTGCTCGCGCGTCCGCGTCCCTCAGGAGTTGATAGACGGTGAGGGAGTCGGCCGCGCCGATCAGCTTGTCCCGCAGACCGGGCTCGCGCAGCACCTTCGACACGCGCGCGAGGATTCGCAGGTGCTCGACCTGGGCGTGCATGCCCTTTTTGGGGCCGACGACGCCGAGGATGATCTTCGCCGGGCGGCCGTCGATCGCGTCGAAGGGCACGCCCTCGGGCACCACGATGAGGGCGGCGATCTGCGTCGCGAGCTCGCCGAGAAAGCCGTGGGGGATGGCCACGCCGTCGCCGATGCCGGTGGACTGGAGCGCCTCGCGCTCCTCGAGCACCGCGCGCACGACGCTGTCGGGCACCGCGGCTCCGTTCGCGAGCAGGCCCGCCACCGCGCGCAGGGCAGCTTCTTTGTTGGCGAGCCCGCGGGCGACGACCACGCGGTCCTCGGCCAGGATCTCCACGAGGCGCATCGCCTACCCTTGTCGCGCGCCTTTGCGGCGGCGTAAAGCCCACAAAAAGATTGGAGCCGCGACCGCCGGGGAGCGGGTTGCCTTTCCGATGATCCGGTACTGGCGACCCGACTCGCGACGCTCGCGGCTCCGAGGCCTCGGTCAGTCCTCGTTGGCGGCCAGCTCGCGCTCGACCTCGATCTGCGAGATCCGCGCGAACTCGCCGGCGCTCATGCTGCCGCGCTTGCTGCCGACCTTCACCGTCTTGGCGTGCTGCATCTGATGCATCACCTTGTCGCAGACGCGGTCGAGCGAGGCGTACATGTTCTCGCTGGTTTCCTTGGCCGTGTAGTGCTCCGAGCCAGCGTTGATGTTCACCTCGGCAATCTGCTGACCCTTCTCTACGGAGAGCGTCACACTCGCCTTCATCGGCTTACGGAGAAACTTCTGAAGCTTGCCGACCTTGTCTTGACAATACTCCTTGAGCGCGTCGGTCGACTCGATGTGGCGGAACGTGATCGCGATGTTCATGCGAGCCCTCCACGAGACACTTGAAATGACTGACTGATCAATCACCGAGACCGGGTAAGCATTCCCTCCGGTAAGCAGCCGTAAGCCCAAAGTAGATGGTGACATCAAGGCGACGGCCGCGCGACCCAGGAGTCAAGTAAGAGGGGGGGCGGCCGGGCTGAGGGAGGGGTGGGAGGAAGGGGCGAGAGAGGCGGCGGAAGCGGGCCACCCCGGCCCGGCTAGAACATCTTCTTGCGTTTGCTCGACGCGAGAATGCCCATGACTTCTCGGTATTTGGCCACGGTGCGGCGGGCGATTTGGATGCCCTCGTTCCGCTCGAGCAGCTCCACGATGGCCTGGTCGGAGAGGGGGTTTTCCTTGTCCTCGCCGTCGATGAGGCGCTTGATCGCCTGCTTGACGGCCTCGGACGCGATGTCCTCGTCGGCCGTGCGGCGGATCGCCGAGTTGAAGAAATACTTCAGCTCGAACAGGCCCTGCGGGGTGTGGACGTATTTGTTCGTGGTGACGCGGGAGATCGTCGACTCGTGCATGCCGACCGTCTCGGCCACGTCGCGCAGGATCATCGGCTTGAGGAAGGCGACCCCGCGATCGAAGAACTCCTTCTGCTTCTCGACGATGCACTCGGTGACGCGGATGATCGTCTTGCGACGCTGCTCGATCGCGCGGATCAGCCACTGGGCGTTGCGCAGCTTCTCGCCGATGAACTCCTTGGCCTGCGGGTCCTTGAGGAGGCGCTTGGCGAGGGACTCATTGATGTAGAGGCGCTGCAGGCCCTTGTCGTTGTCGACGACGACCCACTTGTCCGAGTCCTTCATGACGTAGACGTCGGGCGTGATCGCGATCGACTTCTCGTCGGTCGTGGTGAAGTTGCGCGCGGGGCGCGACTCGAGCTTCTGGATCTGCTTCGCGGCCTCGATCACCTCTTCGGGCGAGCACTTGAGGTCCTTCGCGATCGCGCCCCAGTTGCGCTTCTCGAGGTTGTGGAGGTGGCGGTCGATGATCGCGATCTCGGTGTCGTCGTAGCCGTAGAGCTCGGCCTGGACCTTGAGACACTCGCGCAGATCACGGCAGCAGACGCCGACCGGATCCATCTGTTGCATGAGCTCGAGGACGTCTTCCGCGTCCTCCGGGTTGAGGCCGGCCTCGCGGGCGAGGTCCTCGACGGTGAGGTCCGGCGTGCGCGTGCCGTCCTCGCGCTCGATGCCCTTGAGATCGAGGAAGCCGCGGTCGTCGAGGTTGCCGATGACGAGCTCGGCGAAGCTGCGCTCCTCGTCGTTGAAATCGGAGTTCTGGACCTGCCACAGCAGGTGGTCCTCGAGGGACTCGAGCTTGGTGAGGTTGGCCTCGATCGGCGGCAGCTCCTCGAACCCACCTCGGGTGGTGGGGAGGGCCTGCTGCTGGGTGCGGTTCTCGAGGAACTGCTCCCAGTCGACCTCGCCGACGGCCTTCTCGCGAACGCGCTCCTCCATGCTGATGGGGGCCTCGTTCACCTCGGTGATGCCGACGCGCTCCTCGCCGCCGACATTCGTACCCGGGAGGATGTTGTCGGCCCCTTCAGCGAGTTGCTGCTTGGGGTCGGTCAGCTCATCCGCCAGGACCGGGTTGTTCTCGAGCTCGTGGTTGATCTCGTCGCGGAGCTCCAACTGGTTCAGCTGCAGCAGGCGAATGGCCTGCTGGAGCTGCGGCGTCATCACCAGGTGCTGGCTCAGCTTGAGCTGCTGTTTGATCTCCATGCGGACCGCTTCGCTACAGGCAGACTATCACGCCGGTCGCGCGCAAACGCGCGATGTCGTTCGGCTGGATCATTTCGCCCAAGGATCCTCGGCCTCGCCGGCGCCGGGTTTTTTACCCTTGGGGGGCTTCGTCACCGGAATGGGATGCTGGGGCGGTACTGCGGTTGTGGCTGGCGGCGGCGGCGGATCGGTGGTTTCGGCCGTGGCCGAGGCCGGCGGCTCCACCGGGAGAACGGTGATCGGGGAGTCGGCGGGCTTGGTAAAAGTGGAGGTGGTCGCCGGTTTGGGCTCGACCGCGCGCTCCCTCCTGCTCAGGAGCGCGACGACCCCGAGCGAGAGCCCGGCGACGAGGACCGAGCCGAGGACAATCGCCCCAATGGTGCGGACCCGGCGCTCGCGATGATTCGCCCGCGCGGCCGCGATCTCCGCCCGGGCCGGCGGCTCGAGCTGATCGGCGAGCGCGGCGATCTTGCGCGCGGCCTCTTCGGCGGGTGGGCGGAAGTCCGGACGGCGCAGGCCGTCGACCTTCTGGACGACGATCGGGATGCCGTCGGTGCCGACCTGCACGATGCGATCGAGGTCGGCGATCAGCTCGGTCATCGATGCGTATCGGTCCTCGGGACGCTTCGCGAGCGCCTTGAGCGTGACGTCCTCGAGCGCGCCGAGCTCACGCGCAGCGCCGGCCACCTGCGAGGGCGGCACCGGAGCCTCGAACATGTGCTTGGTGAGGACGCCCATATAGGTGTCGGCCTCGAAGGGCACGCGGCCGGTGAACATCTCGTACATGATGACGCCGAGCGCGTAGACGTCGGTGCGCCCGTCGACCACGCCGCCCGAGGCCTGTTCGGGGCTCATGTAGTGCGGCGTGCCGAAGACCATGCCGGTGCGCGTGAGCTTGGCGCTGCCGGCGACCTTCGCGACGCCGAAGTCGAGGATCTTGGCGAGCTCCTTGCCGCCGTGCTGCACGACGAAGACGTTGTCGGGCTTGAGGTCGCGGTGGACGATCCCGAGGTCGTGCGCGGCCTGCAGCGCGCTCGCGATGTCGCGCACGATCGCGACCGCGCGCAGCGCCGGGAGCGCGCCGCCGAGCTTGATCATCTTCGCGAGCGGTTGCCCGTCGAGATACTCCATGACCAGGTACGCGCTGCCGTTGGGCAGCGAGCTGTAGTCGGTGATCTCGACGACGTTGGGGTGCAAGATCTGCCCCGCGGCCTGCGCCTCGAGGAGGAAGCGCGCGCGGGTCTCGGGGTCGCGCGCGAGATCGCGCTTGAGGAGCTTGAGCGCGAACCGTTTGTTGAGCTTGGTGTGGGTGACCGCGTAGACGGTGCCCATGCCGCCCTCGCCGAGGATGCGGTCGACGCGGTATTGGCCGCCGATCACCGTCCCCGTCCCGATGTCGTCGCGGCCCGCACGCACCTCGAGCACCGGCGCGCCCTCGAGGCGGGTGCCGTCGAACGGACAGAAGGTGGCGTCGCCCGAGAAGCGCTGGCCGCAGGTCGTGCAGGTGCGCACGGTGTCAGACTAGGTCAGGTCGCATGGACACGCACCCCGCATGCTTCGCAGAACCGCGCCCCTGCGCGCAGCTCGGCGCGACATTCGACGCATTGATCGAGGTCGGTCACGAGGCTGCCGCACGCGGCGCAGAACTTCCCGTTCTCGCCGGTCTCGCCGCACCGTTTGCACGCCATCACACCGCCCCGGGGCGCGGAACGGTGGGCTCGCGCCTCGAGCCGCGGCGGGAGATCCTTGCCGGCGAACACCGCGACGCGGCGCCCATCGAGCGCGAGACGAACGGAGTCCAGCGTGGCAACGATGCCGCGCCGCGCAAGCATGGGGCGCGCGTCCCCGCCGGCGAGGTGTTGCTCGACCAACGCGACCGGATCGATGACCTGCACGGTGAGCACGCCGTCGAGCAGCGGCGAGACGGCCGCGAGCGAGCACGGATCCGACAGGGGATCGAGCTTGGCGGTGAACTGCAGGCCCTCGATCGGCGTGAGCCGAACGAACACCAACTGCACCGGGAGACGCCCCGCCTCGTCGACCAGCCCCTCGAGGAACGGCAGCTTGGATGGGTGCACGACGTGGCGCCCCGGTCCGACCACGCCGAGGGCCCGGCCCGAGCTGGCGAAGACCACCGCGTCGTCGGGATCGACCGCGAGCTGCGCGAAGAGGGGGAGCGACGCTTCGCCATGAACGACGAGCGGTTCGCGGGACCCCTCGGGACGCGCGATTCGCATCTCCTCGGTCCCGTGTTTGACGAAGTCGAAGATGCCCATGCGCGGGGACGAACGTAGCGCAGATTCTTGAACGCGATACGCTCGGGCACCGATGGTCAACCGCTCGCTCGCGCTCGCGGCTCTGGTGCTCGGGTGCTCCGCCGGCAACGAGAAAGATCCTCCGCCCGGCGGGCTCGGCGCGGACACGGGCTCGGACGTCAGCTTCGGCGACGTCGGTGGTCTCACCGACGCGCCCCCCAACGACGGCTCGCCGATCATCCCCGACCCCACGACGTGCGCACAGGCCGCCGCGTCGCGCACCTACGTGGGCTGCGACTTCTGGCCGACGGTCACCGACAACATCGTGCGCCCCGACTTCGACTACGCGGTCGTGGTCGCCAACACCGGCGAGTCCGAAGCGAGCGTCGAGGTGTCGCGCGGCGGCATGACCGTGGCCACCGTGAAGGTCGCTCCGAACAGCCTGCAGAAGATCTACCTGCCGTGGGTCGACGAGCTGAAGTCTGCGAAGTTCGGCGGCTTCGGCGGCTTCGTGGTGTGCTCTTCGGACGCCAAGACCGCGACGGTGCGCGCGAAGAACGGCGCGTATCACCTCGTCTCGAGCGTGCCGGTGGCGGTCTACCAGTTCAACGCCATCGAGTACGCGGGCAAGGGTGGCCCGCCCGGCAAGGACTGGTCGAAGTGCACGACCGCGTGCCTCGGCGTGACCGAGTGCTTCTCGTACACCAACGACGCGTCGCTGCTCCTCCCCTCCACCGCGTGGACGGGGAACTATCGCGTCGCCGGCCCCGCCGCGTGGACGAAGCCCGCCGAGGACATGTCGCCCTCGTTCACCTTCCCGCCCTATTTCGTGATCACCGGCAGCGTCGATGGCACCAAGGTCACCGTGAAGCTCGGGGCCTCCGGCTCCATCGTCGCGGGCGGGGGCATCGCCAACGTGCCGGCCGGCGGCTCGGCCACGTTCGACGTCGCGGCGGGCGAGGCCATCGAGGTCATCGGCACCGGCGATCTGAGCGGCACCCTGATCAAGGCCACCAACCCGATCCAGGTGATCGCCGGCATCGCGTGCTCCTATGTGCCGGGCGACCGGCCCGCGTGCGACCACCTCGAGGAGTCGCTCCTGCCGGTCGAGACGCTCGGCAGGCGCTACTTCGTCACCGCGCCGACCGGCCCCGCGGGCATCGCCGCGAGCCACGTCGTGAAGCTCGTCGGCAACGTCGACGGCACCAAGCTCACCTACGCCGGCAGCACCCCCGCCGGGGCGCCAGCGACGATCAACGCGGGTGAGATCGTCAACCTCGGCATCGTCAGCGGAGACTTCGAGATCACCGGAGACCACGAGCTCACGGTCACGACGTTCCAGGTCGGCGCCGGCCCGATCAGCGGCTCGCGGCAGGGCGATCCCGCGCAGAGCATGGCGACCGCCGTCGAACAGTACCGCCTCAAGTACGTCTTCCTCGCCCCCGACGACTACGAGACGAGCTACATCGACGTCGTGCAGCCGATGGGGGCGACGCTCACGCTCGATGGCGCGCCCGTCGCCGCGAAGCCGACCGCGGTCAGCTCCTCCTTCGGCGTCACGCGCATCAAGCTCGGACCGGGCAAGGGCGGCGCGCACGTGCTCACGGCGACCGAGCCGGTCGGCGTGCAGGTGCAGGGCTACGGCGCGTACACGAGCTACCAGTACCCCGGCGGCCTGAATCTCGGGCGCATCGCGCCGATTCCGATCAAGTGATGGAGGAGCTGCGGCGACCGGAGCTCTTCGACGTCCTCCGCGAAGCTCTGCGGACGGGGGTCGAGGTCTCCGACGACGTGTTCGATCGGGTCTACCCCGACGCCGTGAGCTACCTCTCGGGCACGCACTTCACGCCCGTCGCCGTCGCGCGCCGCGCGGCCGAGCTGCTCGTCTCGCGGCGTCACCCCGCGGCCACCGTGCTCGACGTCGGCGCGGGTGGCGGCAAGGCGTGCATCGTCGGCTCGCTCGTCACCGGCGCCGAGTTCGTCGGCGTCGAGCAGCGCCGCTGGCTCGCCGCCGCGGCCGAGCAGGCAGCGAGCCTGCTCCGCGCGGACACGACCCGCTTCCTCGCCTGCGACGCGCTCGAGCTCGATTGGTCCCCGTTCGACGGGATCTACATGTTCAACCCGTTCTACGAGAACACCGACCCCAAGACCTGGATCGATCGCGAGCTGCCGCTCGGCCCCGCGCTGCACGCGCGCTCGATCGCGAGGACGCGGGAACGACTCGCCGGAACGCGCAGGGGCACGCGCGTCGTCACCTACCACGGGTTCGGCGCCCCGAGGCCGGAGGGGTTTCGCGCGACGCATCGGGAGATGATCGCGGGGGGGGCGCTGGAGCTGTGGGTGAGGGACTGACCTGCGCCGCAGTGTTCCGCTCTTGCTCGCGCGCTCGAAGGCTTGCTCCCGGACCCTCACCCCGGCCCTCTCCCGCAAGCGGGAGCGGGAGATCGAAAACGACAAAAGCAGTAACCCTCTCCCGCGTGTGGGAGAGGGTTACTTGAGGGGCAGTAGAAGCGCGCGACAGCTTCCGCCGCCGCGCGCTCCGAGAGTCGCTCGCCGCTAGAGCTGCATTACGCGAGCATCTGACGCGCGGGGACCCATCCGGGCAGACCGGGCTTCCAGATCATCACCTGGTCGGGGTTGGCCTGACGGCGGTTGAGCTCCTCCTTGAGACCACCGACGCCGGTGACCTGGATGACGCCCTCGCTGAACTGCACGTGGAACGTCTCGACGACCTGCGGGGGCGGAGGAGGAGGCGGAGGAGGAGGCGGGGGCGGAGGCGCGCCCGCCGGGAGGAACTGCGAGATCTCCGGGACCGAGGCGGCCGGCTTCCAGCTGTCCCAACCCTGCGCCCAGACCTGGGTCATGCCGGCGCCGGCCGGACCCATCGCCTGGATGAGCGCGGTGGCGAGCATTTGCGCGTTCTGGAAGGGGCCCTGCTGACCCTGTTGACCGCTGAAGTAGTACGGCCCGCCTGCGCCCGGGCCAGCGCCCGGACCCATCGGCGTGAACTGCGGCACCTGCGCGGGGCCGCCGCCCTGACCGTACATGCCGCGGCCCATCGCGCCGCCCATCGCCATGCCAGCGGCCATTTGCGCGCCCATCATGCCGGCGCCACCGCCGTCGCCGCCGCCCTGGGCCATGCCGGCGCCGGCGCCGATCATCGCCTGACCGACGGCGTAGTTGTTGTAGTTGCCGGCGAGCTGCTGCACGTAGCGCGAGTCGTTCTGGAACTTCTGGTCCATCACGGCCTGCTGGCGCGCGGCTGCGGCCTGGCCCTCGTAGGTGCCCGCCTGCACGTCCATCTTCGCCACCGCGATGTCGCGCTTCTTCTCGGCGAGGATCGACTGGAACTTCTTGAGCTCGGCGAGATCTTCCGGGCTGAAGTTGAGGTTGAACATGCCCATCTGCGCCATGCGCAGGCCGCACGAAGCGAGCTCGGGGCACTCACGGATGAAGCGGTCGGCGATCTGCTTCGTCATCGACGCGGTCTTGAGGACCGAGATCTGCTCCTGGTCGCAGAGCTGACCGATGACGGTGCGCGCGCCGAGCATGAACTGGCCCTTGATCCAGTCCAGCACCTGCTCGTTGTCGCCGGCGGCGGCCTGCCCGACGTATTGCACGATGAACGTGGCCGGGTCGATCACCTGGACCGCGAACTCGCCGAAGATGCGCGGGCTCACGATGAGGCCGGTCATCGGGTCCTCGAGGTCGGCGATGGTGCCGCCGAACTTCACGCCGCGCACGGGCGCCGTCTTCACGAAGAAGACCTCGGCGATGAAGAGGTTACCGCCGGTGAACTTGTCGACGATGTTGCCGAGGAACGGGATGTTCGACGACTGCATCGTGTGGCGGCCGGGCCCGAGGATGCCGACGACCTTGCCGTCCTTGAAGAAGACCGCGCACTCGTCGCTGTCGACGGTGAGCTGGGAGTAGGCCGGGACGGTCTGATCCGGGTGCTTGTAGACGATGAACTGCTTGGCCGGATCGGGCCGCGCGATACACATCTCCTGCGCGCCCTGCTTCACGAAGTCGAAGATGCCCATGTCGGCGAGCTCCTTGTCTGCGGCGGGAAACGGATCCCACGCGCGACAGGAGCCAAGATAGGTTCGACGCACCGCCGCCGCAACGACCGGAATACCTTGCGATTCTCAGGTGTTTTCTGCGGGTAACGGATCCTGTCCATCCGCGAAGCGGCCGTGCAGTAGATTCGCCGGGTGAGGAGGGAGGTCCGCTGGCTCTGCCTGTGGCTCGCCATGGCCGGGTGCGAGGCGCCCCCGATCGCCGTCGCGCCCGCGGACGCCACGCCGGACGGAGACGAGCTCGGCCGGCTCCTCGAGGAGGTCGCGCGTCAGGAATGCGCGGGGCTCGCTCGCTGTGGGCCCTCCGAGTTCGCCGCGCTCTACGGTGACGACGCGACGTGCCGCGCGCGCACCCTGCTCGGCCTCACCCGCCTCACGGGCCACGGGATCACCGTCACGCTCGAGGAGCGCAAGCGATGTGTCGCCGCGGACGAGGGCGCGACCTGCGAGCAACGCATGCGCGGGTTCTTCATGAGCGAGCGGCCCGCCGCCTGCGACTATCGGGGCAGCCTGCCGGACGGTGCCCGCTGCGCCCTCGGCATGCAGTGCCAGAGCGGCGCGTGCAACGGCCCCTGTGGCAAGTGCGTGCGCCGCGTCGGCGTCGCTGCCCCCTGCCCGCCCGGCACGCTCTGCGAGCGCGGGCTCCTGTGTCACGCCGGGTTCTGCGCGCTCCCGCGGAAGCTGAACGACGCGTGCAGCGCCACCGAGCCGTGCAGCGTGGAGCTCTCGTGCGTCGCGTCGCGATGCGTGCGCGCCCCGCTCGAGAACGAGCCCTGCGCCGACGATCCCGAGAGGCCGTGCGCGCTCGGACGCAACCTGATCTGCGAGCCGACGACCAAGCGGTGCACCCGCCTCCCCCTCGCGCGGCTCGGCGAGACCTGCGGCCTGCGTTCCGACGGCCACCTCACGCTCTGCGTCCACGGCCTCTCCTGCGCGACGCCGCTCCCGGACAAGCTCGGACAGTGCGTGCCGACGCTTCCGGACGGCGCCGCGTGCGGAGGCCCCTTCAGCTATGGAGGGGCCTGCGCGGCGCCCTCTTGGTGCCTGGACCAGCGCTGCCGGCCGCTCGAGCTCACCGACTGCAGCCTCCCGGCCCCGCCGCCATGAAGCGCCTTCTCCTCGCGATCGCGCTCGTGTGCTGCAAGAGCGGCGACGAGCCAGCCCCGATCCCCGCGTGCGGATATGCGTCGCCGGTCGCCGCTTGCACCTCCTGCGCGCAGACGTCCTGCTGCGACGCGCTCGGAGCCTGCGAGGGCGATCCCGATTGTCGGGGGTACGTCGGCTGCGTAGCGGGGTGCAGGAACGATCCCGAGTGCACGACCAAGTGCCGACAAGCGCGTCCGAAGGGCGTCCTGCGCTCGGCGGCAGTCGACTCCTGCCTCGCCGCCCGCTGCTCGCGCGCGTGCGGCCTCGCGTGCGGCGGGTACGTCGGTCCGACCGCCCTCTGCACGGCGTGCGTCGAGGGCAAGTGCTGCTCCGAGTCGACCGCGTGCCTCGCGAACGCGGACTGCGTGGAGCTCGTGGCGTGCGAGCGCACGTGCAGCGCGGTCGACTCCCCCTGCCTCGCCCGCTGCGAGCGCGAGCGCCCGAACGGCATCACCCTGGCCCGTGCGCTCGGCACCTGCGCCGAGACGTCGTGCACGACGTCGTGCCTACCCTCGCACTGGCGATGTCTCGATGCGCCGCCGCCGCCTCCGGTCACGGCGGCGCGCGCGTCGCTGACCGTGACGTTGACGCTCAACTCGACGATCGACACCAAGCCATGGCCCGGCATCTCGGTCCGCGCTTGCCGGCAGCAGGACCAAACCTGCGCGACGCCGGTCGCCGGCCCGGTGGTGACCGACGAGAACGGACGCGCGGCGCTCACGCTCCCGGGCGAGCAGTTCGACGGATACTTCGAGGCGTCGGGCGGTGGGGTGATGCCCATCCTCCTCTTCTATGGCCCCGTTCGCTCGGACCTCACGCGCGGGTTCGGTGTGTTCGATAAGAGCGTGTTCGATCTGTTCACCGGGCCCATCGCCGAGGCGCGCGCCGACCGCGGGCATCTGCTCGTGACGGTGCGCGACTGCCTCTACCGCAACGCGCCGGGGGTCTCCTTCGACATCGACCCGCGCGACGAGGCGATCGTCGGCTACCTGATCAGCGGCCTGCTCTCGACCGGCGAGAAGCAGACCGGGCCCTCGGGCACCGCCGGGTTCCTCAACGTCCGGCCGAACACCGGCGTTCGCATCCTGCCGCGCATCGTGGCGTTCGACCGCGCGCTCCCGACGATGACCGTGTTCACGCGCCCGGGCTGGGTGTCGGGCGTGGATCTCCAAGGTCCGAGCTTCGCTGATCACCAAACGACGGAGCCGCGGGCATGAGCCCGCGGCTGCTCTCATGCGGTTGCTCTCATGGGCAACCGCGGGCTCACGCCCGCGGCTCCGTAGCCCTCGCAAGTTAGAGCAAGACCGTGCGGCGGCCCTCAACGAGGACGCGGCGCTCGAGGTGCGCGCGGACCGCGCGCGCGAGCACCACGCGCTCGACGTCGCGGCCGACGCGCACGAGCTCGTCGGGCGTCATGTGGTGGCCGACGCGCGCCACGTCCTGCTCGATGATCGGGCCCTGGTCGAGGTCCTTGGTGGCGTAGTGCGCGGTCGCGCCGATCATCTTCACGCCGCGCGCGTAGGCCTGGTGGTACGGCTTCGCGCCCTGGAACGCCGGCAGGAAGCCGTGGTGGATGTTGATCACCGGCGGCGCGAGGCGGAGGAAGTCGTCCGACAGCACCTGCATGTAGCGCGCGAGCACCACCAGATCGATGTGCAGGCGCTTGAGGAGCTCGAGCACGTGGCGCTCCTGCACCGGCTTCGTATCCGTGGTGACCGGGAGAGAGAAGAACGGGATGCGGAAGCTCTCGGCCACGGGCTCGAGCGCCGCGTGGTTGGAGATGATCACCGGGATCTCGCACGGGAGCTCGCCGTTGCGCTGGCGGAGCACGAGGTCGTAGAGGCACGCCGGGTCCTTGGTGACCATGATCGCGACGCGCGCGCGGACGTCCTCGTAGCCGACCGACCACTCGCCCGAGAGCTCCTTGCACAGCGCTCCGAACGACTCCTCGATGGAGCGCCGGGTCGTGGTCTCCTTGCCGAGGTCGACCACGAGGCGCATGAAGAAGCGGCTCTCCTCGCTGTGGTTGCTCGACTCGGTGATGTTGAGCGCGAGTTGGTAGAAGAAGCCGGAGAGCCGGGCCACGAGCCCGGGCTGGTCCGGCGCGGCGACGAGGAAGGTGGCGCTGGGCATTTCAGCGGGACGTTAGCGCTTCTTGGCCAGCTCCGCGCGTAGCCTTGCGAGCTCGGCCTCGGCGCGGTCGGCGCGCTCGGCTTCGCGCTCGGCGCGCTCGGCTTCGCGCTCGGCGCGCTCGGCTTCGCGCTCGGCGCGCTCGGCGGGCTCGGACACGAGCGTCCCGTCCGGGTACATCCAGCGGAGCCACGGAGCCTCGATGCCGTAGCGCGCGCCGCGCACGACCCCGAGCGGCTCGCAGAGCACCCGGCCCCGCTCATCGGGCTCCAGCACTCCCGAGCCGAGCAGCGGCTCGAGCGGGACGTAGTCGCGGTGGAGCGCGTCGAGGCGAAACGCGTCGAACCGGCCGCTGAACGGATCGTGGATCGCGTAGAACGGCACTCGGAGGACACGCGCGTAGATGTCCTTTTTGCGGCCGCGATCGAGCTCCTCGGTCGACTCCGACGTGATCTCGATGACGACGTCGGGGGTGCGCCCGTCCTCCTCCCAGACGACCCAGCTCTTGCGCTCGCGGCGCGAGGTGTCGAGGACGAGGAAGAAGTCGGGCGCGCGGAAGTCCTGGTTTCTCGCCTGCGTCTCGCTGAAGTAGATCGCCATGTTGCCGGCGACGAAGAAGTCGTTGCGATCGCGCCACGCCTGCTCGAGCGGCGCGATGAGGAGGTTCATCTGGTCGCGGTGGCGCTTGGACTCCATGGGCTCGCCGTCGTCGAAGGGGAGGTCTTCCCCACGCGGCGGGTCCCGGGGCAGCAGCGAAGGCATGCCCTCAGAGTGAGCGACGCGTATGGACATCGCAACCCCGTGAGCGAGCGGCGTGCCGCGCGCTTCGTGCGAAGAATCTCGCATTTGCGCCCGGCGGATCCGGCGGTCCGCCGGCGGCCGCCGGCGGCGGGATGACGCCACGCGCGCGCAACGGTATTCCGAGGACGCCGTGAACCAGGATCCCAACGTCCAGCCCTCCAACGCGGTCGACACCTTTCCCTGCCAGCAGTGCGGCGGCGCGCTCGCTTGGGACGCGAGCAAGCGCGCGATGCAGTGCCCCTACTGCGGGCACCAGCAGCAGATGCCGGTGCAGCCCGATCGTCAGATCGACGAGATCCCGATCGAAGAGGGCTTCCGGCGCGCGGCGCGCGGCCTCGGCGTCGCGGTGCAGACGATCAACTGCAAGGACTGCGGCGCGACGGTCAACGTCGGCGAGGGCGAACGCACGACCAAATGCGCCTTCTGCGGGTCGCATCAGGTGCTGCAGGTCGAGACCGATGCGGGGGCGATCCGGCCCGAGTCGCTCGTGCCGTTCTCCATCGACAAGAAGATCGCCAACGACCGCTTCGCCGCGTGGCTCGCCGACCTGTGGTTCCGCCCCAACGACCTCAAGAAGATGGCGAAGGTGCAGGAGATGGGCGGCGTGTACGTCCCCTACTGGACGTTCGACGCGCACGTGCACAGCGATTGGACCGCCGAGGCCGGCTATCACTACTACGAGACCGAGGAGTACACGACCTACGAGAACGGTGAGTCGGTCACCCGCACGCGCCAGGTGCAGCACACCCGGTGGGAGTCGGCGTGGGGCCGCCGCGACGACGACTACGACGACACGCTGGTGTGCGCCTCGAAGGGCTTGCCCCCCGAGCTGATCGAGAAGTTCACCACCTTCAACACCAAGCTGCTCGTCCCCTACGGCCCGCAATACCTCGCGGGGTGGCGCGCCGAGGCGTACGCGATCGATCTCCAGAACGCGCACAACATCGGGCGCGGGAAGATGGCCGCGCAGCAAGAAGCGCTCTGCGCGCGCGACGTGCCCGGCGACACCCATCGCGGCCTCGTGGTGAACAACCAGTTCTCCCGCGAGACCTTCAAGCACGTGCTGCTGCCGGTGTGGATCGCGGCCTACCGCTACAACGACAAACCGTATCGCTTCCTCGTCAACGGGCAGACCGGCGAGGTCACCGGCGAAGCTCCCTACTCGTTCTGGAAGATCTTCTTCTTCGTCACCTTCATCCTCGCGGTGATCGGCGTCATCGCCTTCTTCATCGTGCAGGCGCAGGAGGCCAAGAAGTCGAAGAGCAAGCCCTCCACCGACACCGAGGAAGAGGCGCCGAAGAAGAAGAAGACCAAGCCGAAGGCCGCCGACGACGAAGAGGGCCGGTTCTACGGCCCGCGCGGGCTCGTCGTCCAAGTGCCGGTGTGATGGCGCACGTCTTCCGCCGGCCGGTGCGCTTCGACGAGATCGACGCCGCAGGCTTCGCCTACTTCCCCAAGGTCGTGGCGCTCGCGCACGAGGCGCTCGAGCGGCTGCTCGAGGACGCGCGGCCCGGCGGGTACGCGGCGTGGGTGGTCACCGAGCGCGTCGGCCTGCCGTGTGTGCACGTGGCCGCCGACTTCTCGGCGCCGCTTCGCTTCGGCGACGAGATCGTCGTCACCACGCGCGTCGCCCGGTTCGGCACCACCAGCGTCACGTTCGATGTCCGCATCGGCCGCGGCGGCGTGGAGTGCGCGAAGATCGACTACGTCGTCGCGTGCGCGGAGCTCGACGGCCCGAGCAAGCGCCCGCTCCCGGCCGAGCTGCGCGAGGCGCTCGCGCGCTACGCGTGACTCACACGAGCGACTGAATCGAGGGACGCGACTCTTCGGTGTACGGCGCAGCGGCCATCCGCGGCACCGTCTTCGGCTCGACGAGCTCACCGCGCAGGATCGCGAGGGCGCGAAACTCCTCGTCGTCGTCGTCGACCGTGATCGTCACGATCGCGCCACCCGCCGTGCGCCGGTCCGCGTGGCGCTTGGCCTCGATGCGCGGCACGCCGACGTGGACGAGCGCGTCGATGACGCCACCGGCAGCCGCGCCGACGCCCACGCCCGCGAGAGCGCTGAGGATCGGACCGGCCACGACCACGGGACCGATGCCGGGGACGGCGAGCGCCGCGAAGCCGAGGAGCAGCCCCGCGAGGCCGCCGAGCGCACCTCCGACCCCAGCGCCCTCGAGCGCCGACGAGCCGACGGCCGACGCGTTGCCGTGGGCGACCTCTTCGCCGTTGTGGGTCCTGGCGACCCACCCGAGATCGTCGCGCGCGAAGCCGGCCTCGTGCAGCCGGTGCACGGCTGCCTCCGCGGTGCGTACGTCTTCGAACGCCGTCACGAGGGTCTTGGTCGCCATGGCTTCTGGAGAAGCACAACCCGTGCGCGGCGGGTCGTGACCTCGACCGTGGGCGTCCCGCGTGCGCGACTGATGATCCTATGACCGAGGGCTGACAGATGCGCTTGCCGACGGGAGTTACTGATCCTGTCGATGTCTACCGCGGTCGTGATCAACCTCCGAGCGCGGCGCGGCTCTCGCGCGCTCGAGCAAACAGTTCGCACCCACCTGCCCGAAGCACGGGTCGGTCTCACCCATTCCCTCGAAGAAGCGCGCGTGTTCCTCGCCAGTCTCCGGGACAGCGCCGAACAGCCGAGCCTCATCGTGTCGGGCGGCGGCGACGGCACGGCCGTGTCGCTGCTCAACGAGTGGGACCGCGCCGGCCACTCGCTCCCCACGATCGGGCTCGTGCCGCTCGGCACCGGCAACGGCTGGGCGCGCGCCACCAAATCGCCGCGGTTCGGCCACGCGATGCGCCGGCTCGGCGCGCACCGCGGCGCATGGCCCACGCGCTCGTTCCAGCTCGTCGAGGTCGAGGGCATGCTGTCGCCGTGGGCCGGCACCGGATGGGACGCCGAGATCCTCGGCGACTATCAGTCGATCACGCGCGCCCTGCCCCACCGCGCCGCGAACTACATCGGCGGGTTCCCGCTCTACATGGCGTCGCTCTTCGGCCGCACCATTCCGCGCATGGTCGTGCGACCGCGCACCCAGGTCCGGCTCTACAACCTCGGCTCCCCCGCGCTCGGCATCGACGCGAACGGCGCGCCGGTCCCGGTCGACAACGGCGAGGCCGGCGCCCTCCTCTACGAGGGGCCGCTGAGCGTCTGCGGCTGCGGCACCGTGCGCGATCTCGGGCTCGGGTTCCGCGCGTTTCCCTTCGCGCACGCACGGAGCGGCCGCATGGCCACCCGCATCTACTCCGAGACCACGCTCCGCGCGACGCGCCGCGTGCGACAGCTGTGGCGCGGCCACCACCCGCTCCCCAACGACGCGCACTGGCTCCTCGACGCGTGCCGCATGGAGTTCGATCGCCCGGTCAACTTCGAGATCGGCGGTGACGTCGTCGGCGAGCGCACCACCGTCGAGTTCCGCGTCGCTCGCAAGCGCGCCACGCTGCTCGACTGGAGCCGGCTGGCAGCGTAACCCGGCGCCGCGCGGCGATCCGTGTCATGCTGCGATGACCTCACAGCGACCGTCGTCGTAGAGGCGAGGAGCACATGGGCACGGACAAGCCGCCCAGGGCGGAGTGCGTGCATCGCTACACGCAGCGGCTGGGCGCGCACCTGGCGAGATCCGAGAACGTGACGCTCGAGCTGCCGCGCGTCGAACCGACGGCGCCCCTGGAACAGCCGGTCTCCGAAGATCCGCCGCCGTTCCGGGCCACGGTGCGCAACGAGAGCAGCGCGTACAGCTTCATCGCAGAGCCGCGCCCACGCCGGCGCTCAGCGCGTGCTAAGGGTGATCGATGACGAGCGAGACCTGCGGGATCTGCATGGGTGATGGGCGGATCTCGAATTCGTTCGGCAACCTGACCACCTGCCCGAGCTGTCACGGCTCCGGTCGCCGCTCGGACGAGGGCGGCTACCGCGACGTCACCAAGACGAAGCCCTCCCACCACAAATCGGCCGCCGCCGCCGCTGCGAAACAGACCTGGCCGGCCACCGCCGAGGGTTCCGTGCTCGCCGGCGAGGTCAGAGACAGCACGCTCGTCGCCGCCGACGCGAAAACGCGGTTGATCCAGGAGATCATGGATCACGAGAACAGCCACGGGCGCTGCACCACGACGTTCGTGAAGAAGATCCGAAAACAGGTGCGCGCACGCGTCACTTGAAATGACAGGTTGCCAACCGGCGGACTTGAGCTACATATCCCCTCGCTCACGACGTCACTGGCATTCGGCAACGCACGCTCTCTCTTCTGAGGTCGCGGACTGGGTCGGGCTCCTTCAGACACTCGTGGCCGGTGGATTCAGGCATCAAGCCGAATCGCCGGGCCCCTCGCCCGAATTCAAGGTTCGCTCGGTCGAAAGGCTTTCACTACTGCGCATCGCTCGGTTCCACCGGCGATGCGCGCAGAGCCAGACTCAGGAAGAAGATTATGAGCACGCGTCTTTACGTCGGTAACCTCTCGTTCAACACCAACAAGCTGTCCCTCCAGGACGCCTTCTCCGGCAACGGCCGCGAGGTCACCGACGTGCACGTCGTCAACGACCGCGAGACCGGTCAGTCGCGTGGCTTCGGCTTCGTGACCATGGCGACCGCCGAGATGGCGCGCGGCGCGATCGCGGAGATGAACGGCATGGTCCTCGACGGCCGTCCGCTCCGCGTCAACGAGGCGGAAGAGCGCCCGGCCCGCACGGGCGGCGGCGGCGGCGGCGGTGGTGGCGGTGGTGGTGGTGGTCGTCGCGACCGCTACTGATCGCTGACGTCACACAACGACGGAGCCGCGCTCGTAAGAGCGCGGTTGCTCCAGCAGGCGACCGCGGGCCAACCCCGCGGTTCTGTCTTTTTGTCTACGTGTCCCGATCCGCCCGGGCGGACTCGCCGGGGAGCGCGAAGGCGACCGGGCCGTGGCCCTTGCCGGGGAAGTTGTTGCGGAAGAGGGCGCGACCGTCGGCGGTCACGCATTCGATCACACCGGCCGAACCGAGGTAGATGCGATCGCCGACGAGCATCATCGTGTCGCCTCCGCTCACCGCGACGCGCCACAGCACCTCGCCGCTCGGATACGCGAACGCGTGCAACGACTGCTGGTTGGCCGCGTAGATGCGGTCGCCGGCGACGAGCAGCCGGATGGCCGAGCCGCCGAGGTGGTGCTCCCAGCGCTCCTTGCCGGTCGCGGGATCGACGCCGATGAGCCACCCGTTGAAGGCGACCACAAGGACTGCGGTCTCCTGTTCGCGATACGCCATCGCGCCAGCGTAGCCCCTAACCCTTCGACTCCGCCCAGGTGCGGCCCCAGCCGACGTCGACCACGAGCGGGACGTCGAGCGCGGCGACGCCCTCCATCTTCTCCTTGATGACGCGCGCGGCGTCGGGCTCGCTGCCCCGGGGGACCTCGAACATCAGCTCGTCGTGCACCGTGAGGAGCATGCGCGCGCGGGGCACCGGCGGCTCGCGGAGCGCGACCATCGCCAGCTTGAGGACGTCGGCCGCGGTGCCCTGGATCGGCGTGTTGCGCGCGACGCGCTCGGCGGCGAGTCGGAGCGCGCGGTTCGGTGAGTGGATGTCGTTGAGGAACCGGCGTCGGCCGAGGATCGTGCGCACGCCCTCGCCCCGGCGGGCGATGTCGATCTGCTCGTCCATGTAGCGGCGCACGCCGGCGTAGCGCTCGAAGTAGCGGCCGATGAAGTCCGCGGCCTCCTCGCGCGGGATGCCGAGCGAGCGGGCGAGCGCGGACTCGCCCTGCCCGTACACCACGCCGAAATTCACCGCCTTGGCGCGCGTGCGCTGCTCCTTGGTGGGCTCGGCCGCGCCGAAGATCTCGCGCGCCGTGCGGGTGTGGACGTCCTCGCCCTTCTGGAAGGCATCGATCAGGATCGCGTCGTGCGAGAGGTGGGCGAGGATTCGCAGCTCGATCTGGGAGTAGTCGGCGGAGACGATCGAGAACCCCTCGGGCGCGACGAACGCCTCGCGGATGCGACGACCGAGCTCGGTGCGGATCGGGATGTTCTGCAGGTTGGGCTCGGCCGACGACAACCGACCCGTGGCGGCGACGTGCTGCTGGAAGATCGTGTGCAGCCGGCCGGTGCGCGGAGAGATCAGCTTGGGCAGCGCGTCGAGGTAGGTGCCCTTGAGCTTGATGAGCACGCGGTGCTCGAGGATCGCGCCGGGGAGGTCGTGTTTGTCGGCGAGCTCCTCGAGCACGTCGGCGTCCGTGGAACGCGAGGTCTTGGTGCGCTTGAGGACGGGTAGCTCGAGCACGTCGAAGAGCACGTGCTCGACCTGCTTGGGCGAGCCGCAGTTGAAGTCTCGCGCGACGGCGTCGGCCTCGGGCCGGCCGGCGAGCGCTTCGCGCACCATGTTGCGCGCGCGCTCCTCGATCGACTTCAGCTGAGCGTCGACCTCGCTCGCCAACGAGGCCATGTGCGCGGTGTCGATCTTCACTCCGGCGAGCTCGACGTCGGCCAGCACCTCGGTGAGCGGGAGCTCGATGTCGCGGAGGAGCGAGCCCATCCCCGCGGCGTCGACGCTCGGAGCGAGCTTCTCGGCGAGATCGCGGGCGATGTCCGGGATCTCGGCGGCGTAGGGGGCGGCCTCGTCGATCGGCACCTCGTCGAACGAGAGCTGGTGACCGCGCCGGAGCGCGTCCTTGTGGGTGACCTTGTCGTACGACGCCATCTGCACGCCGAGGTGCGCGTTGGCGAGGTCCTTGAGGTCGTTGGGCGCCTCGGGATCGAGGAGGTAGCTCGCGAGCAGCGTGTCGAAGCCGAGGCCGCGGAAGTCGAGACCGACCAAGCGAAGGAGCTCGATGGTGAGCTTGAGATCGTGGCCAACCTTGGGGATGGCGGGATCGGCGAGGAGCGGGCCCACCGTCGCGCGCAGGTCGTCGATCGTCGGTTGGGACGGGGCGCCGAGGTAGCGATGGATGAGCGGCACGTAGAAGCCACGGCCGGGCTCGACGCCGAACGACACGCCGCACAGCCGCGCGTCGATCGCCTTGAAGCTGGTGCCCTCGGCGTGGATCGCGAGCCGCGCGGCCGGATCTGCGGCGAGCACCTCGCGCGCGCGGGCGGCGAACGCCGCGAGGCCGGCGCGATCGAGGATCGTTTTGTATTCGCGGGTGATCGGGCCGCGCACGTCGATCTGGTCGACGAGACGGAGGAACTCGAGCTCGATGAAGAGCTTGCGGAGCTTCTGGGCGGACTCGCCGCGCGGGGGCGTGTAGCGGATGTCGGCGAGCTCGGCGCTGATGTCCTCGTCGTCCTTGAGGGTGACGAGCTTCTGCGAGATGAGCGCGTCGTCCTTGTGCGCGAGGAGCGCCTCGCGGAGCTTCGGGCGCTTGATCTGCTCGATGTGCTCGTAGACGCCCTCGATCGAGCCGTGGGTGGTGATCAGCTCGGCGGCCGTCTTCGGGCCGACGCTGGGGACGCCGGGGATGTTGTCGCTGGTGTCGCCCATCAGCGCGAGCACGTCGCGGAGCTTCGGCGGCGGTACCCCGAACTTCTCGGTGACCTCGGGCACGCCGTAGACCTTGTTGCGCATCGTCTCAAAGACGACGAGGTCGCTGCCGACCAGCTGCATGAGGTCTTTGTCGGACGCGACCACGACGATCTTCATGTGCGGGTGCTGCGCCCGGACCTTCTTCGCCAGCGTGGCGATGAGGTCGTCGGCCTCCACGCCGTCGCGACGGTAGATGCAGATGCCGTACGCGCGCGCGATCTCCTCGCAGCGAGCCATCTGCTGCGACAGGTCCTCGGGCGGCGCGGCGCGATTCGCCTTGTAGCGTGCGTCGAGCGCGAAGCGGAAGGAGCGCCCCTTCTTGCTGTCCATCGCGATCGCGAGGTGCGCCGGCTTCCGCTCGCGGATGAGCAGGTTGAGCATCTGGGTCGTGCCGTACACCGCGTGGGTGGGCTCGCCCTTGGCGTTGGAGAGCGGCGGCAGCGCGTGATACGCGCGAAACACGTAGCCCGAGAGATCGATCACGTAGAACGCGTCGGGATCGCCGGGGGGCGGCAGCGCGCTCCCGCTCGGGGCAGCGGAGGTCGCGGGCCTCGCGGATCGAGCCATCGGTCGCGCCATCGCCAACTCAGTAGGCAGAGCGCGCGCGGGTCTCAAGCGCGTCCGATCTTTTTTCTGACGGACGCGCGACGACGGCTCCAAGACCCGAGCACAGACGGAGCGCGACGTACGCGCCCGAACAACTCACCTTCCCGAGGGAGCGTCCCATGCGCCTGGCTCGTCTTGCGCCGCTTGTGTTCACCAGTGTGCCCGCGTTGTTCGCTGGCTGCCTCGATCGTCCGGTCGGCACGATCGAAGCGGACACCACGCGCGTGAGCGTGAACCGGCTCTTCGTGCAGAAGCCGGAGAAGCTCGACCTCCTCATCGTCGTCGACAACTCGCAGTCGATGCGCGACAAGCAGTCGGAGCTCGGCCGGCGAATCCCCGAGCTGATCGCCGACCTCACCAAGCCGTTCAAGGATCCCGAGACGGGCCGAGTGAGTCAGGTGTTCGACGTGCACATCGGGGTGATCACCTCGTCGCTCGGCTCGATGGGCACCGGCTCGTGTCACGCCGGGTGGTACGGGCAGGAGACCGACGACCGCGCGCACCTCCTTCCGCGCAAGACCAACGCGCTGCCGAGCTCGTGCCCCGCGATCACGCCGGGGAAGCCGCTCACGTGGGTGCAGGAGGCCTCGCGCGACAAGAACGCGCAGTTCGTCGGTGACGCGGGCGCCGTCGCGCTGCAGAACGCGGCGTCGTGCGTCGTGCAGTCGGTCGACGACAAGGGCTGCGGCTTCGAGGCGACGTGGGAGGCGGTCTATCGGTTCCTCGCGGATCCCGCGCCCTACGGGGAGGCGAAGGTGAACTGCAACCTCCCGGCGGAGGCGGGCCCCTACGCGTGCAGCGGCGACGTGCGCGTGACGGGCGACGACGCGACGATCCTCGCGCAGCGCAAGGCGTTCCTCCGCGACGACTCGCTGCTCGCGGTCGTCGTGCTCGCCGACGAGAACGACTTCTCGATGAAGCCCTCCGGCCGCAACTGGAAGCCGATGGGCGCGCCGCGCATGCCGCGCGCATGGGAGGGTTGCGCCAACGTGCCCGACGACCTCGAGCCCGACGATCTCGCCGGCATGCAGCTCCTCAAGACCAAGTACAACTGCGCGAGCTGCGACGACGATCCGAGCAACCCCGCCTGCAAGCAGGGCTGGCCGAGCGCCAGCGGCGACATCGACCACCTCAACCTCCGCGGGTTCCATCAGCTGCAGCGGTTCGGCTACAACGCGCTCTGGTCGCGCAAGCGCTACGTCGACGCGTTCACCGCACGGAGCATCGTCGGCTCCAACGGCAAGCTCGCGCCGAACCCGATCTTCGCCTCCGGCAAGCGCACCATCGACATGATCGTGGTCGCCGGCATCGTCGGCGTTCCCGAGATGTTGGTGATGGACAGCCAGAAGCCGAAGACGCTCACCGAGGCCGACTGGGCGAAGATGATCTCGCCCGACCTCTCCAGGCGCGATCCGCACATGATCGAGTCGGTGCTGCCCCGCACCGCGTTCGGCCTCCGCACGTACACCGGCGATCGCAGCGTCGACCCCGTGCACGGCGGCGAGCGCAAGGCCCTCGAGAAGAGCTTCAACGATCTGCAGTACGCGTGCATCGCCCCGCGCTCGACGGCAGAGGGCGGCGACGACTGCCCGAGCGACAGCCCGCTGTGCGACGCGTCCGGGCAGCAGCCGTACTTCAAGGCCTACCCCGGCCTCCGCCACCTGCGGATCCTCCACGACCTCGATGCGAGCGGCTTCGTCGCGTCGATCTGCGCCGAGAGCTACCGGCCCGCGGTGCAGGGCATCAGCGCGAAGATTCGTTCGGCCGTCGATCAGCAGTGCATCCGCAGCGACGTCAAGGTCGACGCCTCGGGCAACGTGAGCTGCTTCATCCTCGAGTCGTTCGCAGCAGACACCCACGAGGGCAAGGGACGCTGCGAGGACATCGGCAAGGGCTACTGCACGCCCGGCGCCGCGCCGTGCCGCGAAGAGAACAGCTTCTATCCGCCGGTCGCCGCGGACGTCGCGGCCGCGCAGCTCAACCTGCCGATCAGCGTCCAGACCAAGGACGGCCCGCTCTCGATCTCCACGCCCGCGCGCGCCGAGGGCGGAAACGTCTACCTCACGGGCAACGACGGCAAGAAGCACCTCGTGTGCGAGATGCGCCAGCTCGCCGGCGCGCGCGCGCCCGAGGCCGACGCGCGCGCGTGCGTGTCCGATCCGAAGTTCTACACCCCGTCGGTCGGCGGCGGCTGGTGCTACACCAACGACGCCGCCGTCGTCGGCGAGCGATGCCTCGCGCGCGGCGCGAAGGGCAAGGTCCGCTTCCTCGGCGACGCCGAGCCGAAGAACGGCAGCGAGGTGTTCACCGTCTGTATCGGCCGGTGATCACTTCACGGGGATGGTTACCAGCACGGCGTCGTCGTTGCCGTCGGTGACGCCCGCCCTCACGCCGACGGCGGCGACCGAGTCCTTCTTCGGCGAGAGCGCGACGCCCCACAGCATGTCGCTCGGACCGCCGAAGTCGAAGAGGCGGTAGCCGCCGGGGCTCCACGTCGTGTCGGCCTTCCCGTCCTTGGTGAGCACGGAGACCATGCCGTCGACGTTCATCGCCGTGGGGCGACCGCCGCCGACCATCAGCACGCGCTCGTCGGGGAGAACGACGAGCGCGCGGCCGTTGTCGTTCTGCATCGAGGCGTCGACGCGGGTGTAGCCCATCGTGCCGTAGCTGGTGTCGAGGGCGCCCGCGGCGGTGAGGCGGAGGGAGAGGAAGTCGAGCGACTCCGTCATCGACGCGCGGCCGTAGCCGACCGTGACGATCTTGTCGCCCTGCATCGCGACGCCGTAGACCTCGCTGACCGACGCGAGGACCACTGGACTGAACACGCCAGTGGTGGCGAAGCCGGTGTCGAGCGCGCCGTCGGGCTTGAGCTTGAAGACCGCGGGACGAACGATGCTGTCGCCGTCGGTCCAGTACCCGGAGCCGATGACGCTCCCGTCGGCGAAGACGATCCCCGTCTTCGGGGTCGCGCTCTTCATGCTGATGTCGACCAACGCCACGCCGCCCGTGCCGTACGTGTCGCGCGTGCCGTCGGCCTTGAGCTTCACCACGGCGAAGTCGGTGTCGGTGCGCCCCGGGGCCTTCGCCGAACCGAACACGAACATGCCATCGCCACCGGGCGTCAGCTTGAGGTCCCAGAACGCGTCCGCGACGTAGGTCGTGCCGACCACCTCACCGGCGCTGAGATCGAGGATCTGCACACCCGCCGTGCCGAAGCCGGTGTCGACCGCGCCGTCGGCGTTGAAGCGCACGAGCGCGAGGTCGCGATCGCGATCGTCGGTCGCCCCCTCGTGCTCGACGGTGCCGCCGATGACGATCTTGCCGGTCGACTGCACGACCACGGCGCGGGCGAGCTCGCCCCCCTTCTTGGCGATCACGTTCTTCTTCGCGACGCCCTTGTTGCCGAAGGCCATGTCGAGCGTGCCGTCGGGCTTGAACTTCGCGACGATCATCGAGAAGTCGGCGTCCGCGGCGGTGCCCTCGGCGATCGAGCCGGCTGCGTACAGGTTGCCGGCCGCGTCGAAGGTCACGGCGAAGAGGCGATCGTGCAGCGTGTCCGAGAGCTTGAGCACCGTGGCCTTTGCCTCGCTCGAGGGCGCATCGACGGGCGCGTCGGTCACCGTGCCGGTGTCCTCGACCGCGCTGTCGGTCACCGAGGTCTCGGTCGTCGGAGAGCCGGTGTCGTCGGTGACCGACCCGGTGTCCGCCGCAGCCGGCGCCTCGTCGTCGCTGCAGCCAGCGAGGAGGAGAGCGGAAAAAAAGACGACCGTCGGGCTCTTGGTGCGCATATCGTGGCTCCCTTTTCGAAAAACGAAGTTGAAAGTCACTTTCATTTAGAAGATACTCCCGGTGTAGTCAATGAGAGCTTCGTCAACCCTTCGCCGTATTCGGATCGTCGCCCTCGCGCTGACGTTCGCGCTCGGCTGCAGCAAGCCCACGTCACGGCCCCAGACCACCGCGCTCGACGCCGGATCGTTCGACAAGAGCGCGCTCGTCACCGCCTTCGGCACGTGCGCGCTCGACACGTACCGCGCGTTCGACGCGACCGCGAAGCAGCTCGCTGCGAACCCGACGCGCACGACGTGGACCGCCGCGATGGACGCGTGGCAGGAGGCGGAGCTGATGCAGTTCGGTCCGCTCGGGGGCACGGCGCTGCCCGGTGGTCAGGGGCTGCGCGATCCGTTCTACGCGTGGCCGCTCCTCGGGCGCTGCCAGATCGATCGCGCCATCGTCAACAAGTCGTACGAGGCCGCGGACTTCGACAAGACGAGCGTGGTGACGACGCGTGGCCTCGGCGCTCTCGAATACCTCCTCTTCTACGAGGGGGCCGAGAACGCGTGTGGCTCGTCGGAGGACATCAACGCGTCCGGCGCGTGGGCCGCGCTCTCGAAAGACGAGCTCGCGGCGCGGCGCGCCGCGTACGCGAAGGTGCTCGCCAAGGATCTGCAGACGCGCAGCACGACGCTCCTCGACCTGTGGGAGCCGAGCAAGGGGAACTTCCTCGGCACGATGAGCACCGCCGGCAAGGGCAGCGCGGTGTACCCGACGCTCGAGTCCGCGCTCAACTCCGTGGTCGACGCGCTCTACTACGTCGACGAGGTCACCAAGGATCGCAAGGTCGCGATCCCGATCGGCCTCGTCGATCCCGCGGCGTGCGCCGCGCCGCCCTGCGGTGATCTCCTCGAGTCTCGCTACGCCGTGCGCGCCAAGCAGCACGTGCGGAGCAACGTCGTCGCCCTGCGAAAGCTCCTCATCGGCTGCTCCGCCGACGGCACCGGCCTCGCCTTCGACGATCTGCTCGACGCCGTCGGCGCCAACGCGATCGCCGACGACCTCGAGGGAGACCTCAAGGCCGCCCTCGACGTCATCGACAAGTTCCCCCACGCCTCGTTCGAAGAGGCGATGGCCAAGGGGGATCTCGAGTCGATCAAGAAGGTGCAGCTCGCGATCAAGGCCGTCACCGACACCCTCAAGACCGAGTTCATCTCGGTGCTGAAGCTCGAGCTACCGAAGCGTGTCGCCGGCGACATGGACTGACCAATGCGCGCATCCCCATATCTAGCCGTCTCGATCGCGCTGCTCTCGTCGCGCGCGTTCGCCGACGATGCCAAGAAGCCCGAGACCGAGAAGGAGCTCACCGTCGTCGGCGGCAAGGAGACCGAGACCGGCGGGTCGGTGCACTCGGTGAAGAACAAGGCGCTCCAGCGCTTCAAATACGACGATCCGACCTCGGTCTTCCTCACCATCCCCGGCGTCTACGCGCGCGGCGAGGACGGCTACGGCCTCCGCCCCAACATCGGCATCCGCGGCGGCAACTCCGATCGGAGCAAGAAGCTCACGCTGATGGAGGACGGCGTCCTGTTCGGCCCGGCGCCCTACTCCGCGCCGGCGGCCTACTACTTCCCGATCATGGCGCGCATGCGGGGCGTCCGCGTGCTCAAGGGGCCGTCGGCGATCCTCTACGGACCGCAGACGATCGGCGGCGCGATCGACCTCGCGACCGAGGACGTGCCGACCTCGCCGCACGGGATGTTCGACCTCGCGTTCGGCAGCTTCGGCTACAACAAGGTGCACGCGCGACAGGGCCTCTCGTCGGACACCGTGGGCGTGCTCATCGAGGGCATTCACCTCGGCAGCAGCGGCTTCAAGCAGCTCGACGGCGGCGGCGACACCGGGTTCACCCGCCGCGAGGTGATGGGAAAGGTGTCGTGGATCCTGCCGGGGAGCGCGTTCGCGCAGCAGGACGTCGGGCTGAAGGTCACCTACTCGAGCGAGATCTCCAACGAGACCTACCTCGGGCTGACGGACGGAGACTTCCGCAACACCCCCTACCGGCGCTACGTCTCGAGCAAGCTCGATCGGATGGAGGTCAATCGCTTCTCGGTGGTCGCGACCCACCACGCGAAGCTCGGCGGCGCGCTCGACCTGACCACGAACGTCTACCGCCACGACTACCACCGCGTCTGGCGCAAGGTGAACGGCGTGCGCGGCGCCGACATCCGCAACGTGCTCGCCTCGCCGGGCGCGCCGGCCAACGCGCTCTTCTACGGCATCCTCACGGGCACGGTCGACTCGACCGGACCCGAGAGCGCGATCCTCATCGGGCCCAACGATCGCACGTTCGTCTCGCAGGGCGTGCAGACGGTCGCCCGCTGGACGGTGAAGCGCGACTCGTTCGAGAACCGCCTCGAGTACGGCGCGCGCATCCACTACGACTCGATCGAGCGACACCACACGCAGGACGGCTTCGTGATGAGCGGCGGCGAGCTGCGCCCCGACGGTCGAGCGACGGAGATCACCGCAGACAACAAGGCCTCGACGCTGGCCCTCGCGCTCTACGCGGCCAACGCCTTCGCGTGGAAGCGGTTCGTGGTGACGCCGGGCGTGCGGGCGGAGTTCTTCCGGTCGCAGTTCGACGACTACCGCGACGTCTCGCGCTCGATCGGCTCGGACCGCGTGTTCCTCCCCGGCATCGGCACGTACGTCGCCGCGACGAAGAACCTCGGCGTCGTCGGCGGCGTGTACCGCGGGTTCTCGCCGCCGCCTCCCGGCTCGTCGTCGGTGACGCGGGCGGAGGACTCGATCAACTGGGAGGGCGGCGTCCGCTGGACGAGCAAGCGTCTTCGCGCCGAGGTGCTCGGGTTCTTCAACGACTACCGAAACCTCACCGACGTCTGCACCTTCTCCAACGGGTGCGTGGGCGCGGACCAGGACCGTCAATACGACGCCGGCGGCGTGCACGTGTACGGCGCCGAGGGCTATGTGGAGAGCGAGATCCGCACCGAGATCGGCGTCGCGATCCCGCTGCGCGTCTCGTACACGCTGACCCGCTCGAAGTTCCTCTCCAGCTTCAACTCCGCCGATCCGCAGTTCGGAAACGTGGTCGAGGGCGACGAGCTGCCGTATGTGCCGCGTCATCAGCTCTCGACGATGGTCGGCGCCGAGACCAAGCGGTGGGGCGTGGCCGCACAGGCGATGTACATCAGCCGCATGCGCGAGACGGCCGGCCAGGGCGCGATGCCGACCGGGCTCGCGACGGACGCGTCGTTCGTCGTCGACGTGAGCGGCTCGTACAAGCTCACGAGCTGGCTCGGCGTCTACGTCAACGCCCGCAACCTCACCGATCAGGCGTATCTGGTGGGCCGCCGGCCGTTCGGAGCACGCCCGGGGGCGCCGCGGACGTTGATGGCCGGCTTGAAGATCGACCTCTGATACTGTCAACTCGAGACCATCCATGGCCAACGCCGCGCTCATCTTCGCCGGCGTCATCGCCGCCATCGTCGGTTTCCTGCTGCTCTTCAGCCTCGTCAGCCGCGCGACCGCCGCGGCAGCAAAGAGGACGATCGTCGCGAAGTTCCCCGCCGATGTCATCGTCTTCGCCGATGACATGGCGAACAACTTCGGCCTCACCTCGAAGGGGGCCCTTCAGATGCGCGGCAACGGCGGGCTCGTGCTCACGCGCGACGCGCTCACGTTTCTCCCGCTGGTTGGCAGCAACGAGCTGCACATCCCACTGGCCGACATCAAACAGGTCAGCACGGTGAGATCGCACCTCGGCAAATCCGTGGGGCGCAAGCTCCTCAAGATCGACTTCCGAGACGACAGCGTCGCCTTCTTCGTGCCCGACGTCCCCGCGTGGATCAAGCGCTTGCCACAGGGCTGATCCGCCGATGCATCACCACGCGACGCGCTCGTCCGCGCCGCCGAACTGCGGGGGCAGGCCGGCGTAGTGGGGGAGGTCGTCGGCGACGCGCACGCGCGCGAAGCGGCACTGCATGTGAAACTGCGGCGCGAACTCAGGCAGAAGGGCGGCCATCACGCTGCGGAGCCCGGGGATCGGGGGCTCGGCGTAGAGCCTGGTGCCGCAGCGCACGCAGCTCGCGCGTGGCGTCGCCGCGCGCGCCCACTGCACCGGCGCGCCGCGGGTGAGGCGTGTCTGATCGATGCGATAGAGCGCGACGGGCACGACGGCGGCGCCGTGCACGGCCTGGCAATCGTCGCAGTGGCAGAAGAACTGGGCGAGCGGCGCGCCCTCGATGTCGAGGGCGACGTCGCCGCACCCGCACGCGATCTGAATGCTCATGCGCCCAAGACCCCGTCGGCCGCTGGAAGTTCAGGAGACCGCGTATGCTGCGGAGACGTTCGCGACCGGGGGGAAAAATGAACAGCCTGCACAGTCTCGATGACGTCCTGAAGTCCATCGCCGAGCGCGAGCACCGCGAGCCGGAGACGTTCCCCGCCGCGAGCATCACCGCCCTCTACGACGCCGGCGTCATCGCCGCGCCGCTCCCCCCGAGCCTCGGAGGCTCTCGCGCCTCGCTCGCCGAGATGGTCGTTGCGGTCGAGGCGATCGCTGCGGCCTCTCCGTCGACCGCGCTCATCGCGTGCATGCCGCTCGGTCTAGCGGGCATCTTCGGCCTCGGCTCGGAGCTCGCTCCGGAGGCACACCGTGGAGCCCTCGCCGATCAGATCGAGCGTGTCGCGAGCGACTTTCGCCGCCGCCGCATCTACGCCGCGTGCAACTCGGAGAAGGGCGCCGGGGGCTCGCTCGCAGCGACGAAGACCGTGGCGAGGAAGCGTTCCGACGGAGGGTTCACCCTCTCCGGCGAGAAGATCCTCGCGACCTCGGGCCGCCACGCCGCGACGTTCTTCTCGACCGCGAAGGTCAGCCCGGAGGATCTCCCCGGAGCGGGCGTCGTCGAGTTCTTCTTCGTCGACGTGAACGCTCCGGGGGTCGAGCTCCTCGATGACTGGGACGGCTTCGGCATGCGCCCCACCGAGAGCCACACCGTCCGCTACAACGACAGCCCAACGCGCGAGATGATGGGCTTCCCCGACTTCATCAACGTCGTCCAGCCCCTGCAGTATTGGTTCTGCCTCTTCGCGGCGATCCCGCTCGGCTGCGCGCGCGCGATCCTTCGAGCGATGGGTACGCCGGCGCCGCAGTCGCCCGCGCTCCGCCTCCGGCTGGCCGAGGCGGTCATGCGCTACGAAGCCATGCGCGCCTATCTGCTCGAGACGGCGCGAGGCTTCGTTCCGGGCGCCGGCAGCGAGTACGCGGCGCGGGTGCTTCGTACCAAGACGTTCGTCAGTCAGGAATCGACGAAGCTCTGCGCCGAGCTGTTCGCGCTCGGCGGCGGCCGCAACTACCGACGCACGAGCCCGGTCGCGCGCACGCTCGCCGACTCGTTCGCCGGGACCGCGCTCCGCCCGCCGCTCGCGCTCGCGCTCGACAGCCTCGTCGAGACCTTCTCGCTCGGGCAAGCGGGGTAGGCTGGGCGTCAGCCGTCGTCGCTGGCGTCGGCCATCGTCACTACGTACACGCCGGTTGCGATTGGCGAGGGCCGCCATCCCGGGGCGGCGGCGATGGCCTTGAGCGTCGTCGTCATCGTGAGCGTGAGTGGCGCCGTATACCGCGGGCTCGATGGGTTCGGATTGGTGCCGTCGGTGGTGTAGAAGACCGAGGCGCCCACCGACCCGGTAGACAGCTTCACGGTCACGATGCCGGAATAGGAACCAGGGGGTGGGTCGAAGACGGGCGCTGCAGCGAGCTCGGGCTCGGCGATCCCTGTGTCGCGGTCGGCACAGGGACCGAAATGACAGTCGTCGCCGTTCTCTGGGCCCCACACGCCGCCGCTGCAGAACGAGCAGACCTGGCACGTGCCGCCGCATGCGCTGACGACGCGACAATCCATCGCGCCGTGACAACAAGGCGATCCGCCCGGCGAGTTGGAGCACTTCGCACGCGCATCACCGACGCTCGCGTCGGTGAAAACGACCGGGTCGGGCCCGGTCGGCGTCGACGACTCCCAACATCCGACGAGCAGCAGCGTGACAAACCATCGCATCAAGGGGTCTCCCGTCGCGCATCACGTCGCGGTCGGCCGCGATGAGCGACGCCGCCGCGCGTAGGTCGCGAGCAACCCGAGCAGTGCGAGCGCCCCACCGCCCTCACCGGCGCGGACAACCTCACAGCCGCATCCGGTCGTCTCGACGCCGGGGTCGGTCGCGATGGGCAAGCACTTGCCGTCGCTGCACACGCTCGCGGGCGCGCAATCCGCGTTCTTCGCGCACGTCGTCCCGCACGCGCTGCCCTGACAGATATACGGAGCGCAGGGGGTGGTGCTCATCGCGATGCAGGCGCCTTTCCCGTCGCAGCCGCGTGTCTCGAGGGCCTCGCTGACGCACGCGGATTCGCACGCGCCGCCCGCCGCCGGATAGACGCACCTCTGCGAGTCGACTCCGTCGCACTTTCCGGCGCAGGCTCCGTCGCCGCACTTCACGCGCGCACCGTGGGGTGCGCCAGCGATGACGGCGCACGTGCCGACCTTGCCCGGCACGTCACACGCCTGACACTGGCCATCGCAGGCCACGTTGCAGCACACGCCGTCCACGCAGTTGGCGCTGGTGCACTGCGAGGCCTCCGCGCACGCCTCGCCATCCTTGCGGCCCGTCGTCATGGTGGTGACGCACGCGCCGGACGTGCAGGTGTACCCGTCGATGCAGTCCGCCGCAGATGCGCAGGTCGCCTTGCAGGCCTTGCCCGTCGCATCGCACTTGTATGCGCCGCAGGAGGTCCCCGCCGCGGCTTTGCAGGCGCCGGAGCCGTCGCAGAGTTGGCCGCTGACCTTGCCGTCCACGCACGTCGTGTCGCCGCACGCGGTGCTCGCCTTCGCGAAGGAGCGGCACGCACCTGCGCCGTCACACATGCCATCGGCCCTGCAGTTGCCGGGGTAGCCGGGATCAAGAGCGCACTTCGATTTCGGATCCGTGTCGGCGGCGACGCTCGCGCAGGTGCCGTCCACGCCGCCGCCCTTCAGCGTGGCGCTGCACGCTTCGCAGGGCCCCGTGCAGGCTTTGTCGCAACAGAGTCCGTCGGCGCAGAGCCCGCTCTTGCAGTGAGTCGGATCGGTGCAGGCAGCGCCGTTGGTGAGCAACGCGCGACACGAGCCCATCGAGCAGAACTCGCCCGCAGCGCACATCGCGGTCGTCGTGCACCCACTCGCCGCGCTGTAGACCTCTGCGCTCGCGAGCTCCTTCGAGCCGTCGTAGCCGCCAGCGACCAAGAACTCCCCCGACCCGAGGACGGTGCCCGAGACCCAGCGCCGATTCGCCGACATGGGTGGACCCGCGGACCACGTCGAGGTCGCCGGATCGAAGATCTCGACTGTGTTCAGGGTGGTCCCGGCTGGCGTAAGCCCGCCAGCCACGACGAGCTTTCCGCCGACCATCCCGTAGGCGAAGGACGCGCGCGCAGCGGCCATCGCGGGACCGAGCGTCCAGGTGTCGAGCGCGGGATCGTAGACCTGCGTCGTCGCGACGATCGCGCCGCTATAGCCGCCGAACAGCATGGCCTTGCCCGATGGAAGCAGGACCGCGCCGCCCTCGGTCTGCCCCGCAATGGCCAGCGCAGCAGTTGCGCTCCACGAGTTCGTCGCCGGATCGTAGATCGTCGCGGTCTTCGAGTTCATATCGTCGGCAAGTCCTCCCGCAACGAGAACCTTGCCAGAGGCGAGCCGCACCGCCTGCGGGTACGCGCGTGCGCCGACCATGTTGCCCGCGCTGCTCCAGGTGTCGGTCGCCGGGTCGTACACCTCGGCGCTGCTCATATACACATTGGGCGACTTGCTCGTCGCGAGGCCACCGGCGACGAGAAACTTGCCGCTCGCGAGCGTGACCGCAGCGAACTGCTGACGTGCCTCGGCGAGCGAACCGCCGGTTGTCGCCGTCATCGTCGCCGGGTCATAGATCTCCGTCCGCTTTTCGAGTCCGCCGCCGGAGAACGGCGCCGTGTTGTGCCCCCCCACCATCAGCACCTTGGCGCCCGGGAGCGCGAAGAGCGCACCCGATGTGTGCCCGAACAGCGATGGCCACCAGGTCCACTTGTTCGCGACGCGATCGTAAACGTCGATGCGGCGATCGCTTCCGTCCCCGGTCGCGACCACCGCGTTGCCGTTGGACAGCGTGACCATCTTGTACGCTCGACGCGCGAAGTTCATCGGCGCGATCGCCGACCAGCCCGGATCGAGCGCGACCGGGAAGCGCATCCTCTTCAACGAGACGCTGACGGTGAGCGTCCACGCGCTGTCCAACGCCAGGTCGGCCAGCCGACGTTCGCCGCTGCTGTCGACGGCGAAGACGTCGTCCGTGCCGAAGACCGTCGCGCCGGCATCGTTGACCGCCTCGATGCGGTGACCCGAAACGCGGATGTCTTTGATGCCGGCGACGTTCCGCAGCTGATACCGAACCGTAATTGAGTCGGTCTCCGCGCGAAGCAGGCGGAAGTCCTCGAACATCGACGGCGTGCTCAGATAGAGGATGTCGACACCAGCAGACACGTTGACCGCGCTGGCGGTGTTTCCGTCGGACACCAAGGAGACATCGCGCACATCGAGCGGCGTGATGTCGAGCACGGCTGCGCCGCGCGCGAGGCGAACGGCTCCTGTCGAACGCGCAGGAATGTCGACGCGAAGATCGCTGACCGCGGATCGCGCGGCCCCTGACCAGGGAGCCGACGGCACGAGCGTCCGGAGGGCGCGAACCACCGCGTCAGAGCGTGTCGGTTCGATCGGCGCGGCCCGTTCCGAGGAGCACGCGCACAACGCGGCGACAACTGCGAAGCACCACTTCCCGGATGACCGCATCGTCCCTCCCCGCTGCCTCATCCTCCCAAATACTGGAACAGTGCGCAAACCGCAGTGCGCCCTCAGCGTTCCTGTCGCCACACCGCAGCCCGAGCGCGGGCTCACCCCCGCAGCAGCTCGCGCGCGATGACGAGCCGCTGGATCTCGTTGGTGCCCTCGTAGATGCGCGTGACGCGCGCGTCGCGGTAGATGCGCTCGACGGCGTAATCGCGGGAGTAGCCGTAGCCGCCGTGGAGCTGCACCATGCGATCGACGACGCGACCGCAGGCCTCGGTGGCGAACAGCTTCGCCATGCTGGTCTCGGCCACTGCCTTGTCGCCGTCGTCGAGGAGCCGCGCCGCGCGCATGACGAGCAGCCACGCGGCGTCTAGCTCGGTGCGACAATCGGCGAGCACGAACTGCGTGTTCTGGAAGTCGGTCAGGGACTTGCCGAACGCGCGGCGCTCGCGCGCGTAGGCGAGCCCCGAGGAGAGCGCCGCCTCGGCGAGCCCGAGCGACAGCCCGCCGATGCCGCCGCGCCCCGCGCCGAGCGCCGAGAGCGCGATCGCGTAGCCGCCGCCGCGACGACCGACGAGGTTCTCGGCGGGGACGCGGCACTCGTCGAACGAGAGCGCCACGGTGCCCGACGCGCGCTGCCCCATCTTGTCCTCCTCCTTGCCGACGACGAGGCCGGGCGTGCCCCGCTCGACGATCGACGCGCGATCTCGAGATCGCCGCGCGCACGCTCCGCGCGATGCGCGAGGGCTTCGAGCTCAGCACCCGCTGGCGCCGCACGCTGGGCTGACGCGTGGGGAGTGCGGACCTCGGTATCGAGCTGTCACGGAGTCGGGTCGCAGACCAACGCTTCGAAGTCCCCCGTGAGCTCGGCGGCGACGGGCCCGACGGACTTCGCGAAGACCGAGGCGCGCACCGTTCCTCGAGCCCGAGGTCGTTCGGTCCCGAGGGCGAGCCGAACGACCGCGGCGTCGGCGCTGCGATCCGGGCCGGGGCAGCGGAGCTCGCTGTCGTCGTCGTAGAGCTCGAAGCGCCCGCTCGTGCCGTGCGGCTCGATCGAGATCGTCAACGAGTCGCTCCGCGGCGTGTCCGCGCACGACGCGGGCGCGCCGTACAGCTCGATCGCGATCACCCGGAGCTCGCCACGCGGATCGCGCTCGACCCGGGCCACCGCGCCCTGCACCGCGAACGTATTGCCGCGAGCGTCGATCGCTGCGGAGGCGAGCGCCGGCGGTGACGGGGGCTCCGGGAGTGGCGCGATCGGATGGGCCTCTCTCTCGCAGGCGAGGACGAGTGTTGCCACGAGGAGCGCGCGCATCGGCGGAGGAACGCGCGGACGCGGGTGCTCGCTTCCGTGGGCGAGGTCTGCGCGACCCTCACCGATCCGTCGTGGCACCGCCGGCGGGGCGGAGGGCCTCCGGCGGGGCGGAGGGGCGACCCGGGGCTCGACCCCGGAGCGCCGCGGCGAGCGGGTCGAGCACCACCGACACGACCGTGTCGCGGTGATTCTTCTGCTCGCCGAGACCGAAGGTGAGCTTCTCGTGCCGACGCGTGACGTAGAGCGAGCCGAACGCCCAGTCCCACACGGCGAGCGCGGAGCCGAAGTTCTTGTCGTAGTGGCGCTGATCGACGCTGTGATGGATCTGGTGCTGCGCGGGGCTGATGAAGAGTCGCTCGACCCAGGGGCCGTACGACAGCCACACCTGCGAGTGGCGGAGGTTGGCCCCGAGCAGCGCGAACGCGAAGCCCACGACGTCGACGCCGAGCACGTGATAGCCGCGAACGCGGCCGGGGAAGAGCCACATGAACACGCCGGTCACCACGCCGAGCGTGATCGCGCCGCGGAGCGCCATGACGAACCCCTCGAGGGGATGCACGCGATAGAGCGTGAGCGGCGTGAGCACCTCGGCGCTGTGATGGACCTTGTGCAGCTCCCACAGCGCGGGCACGCGGTGGAGGAGCCGGTGGACGAGGTAGCGGGACAGGTCGTCCGCGACGAACGCCGCGAGCGTGAACAGCCCGACGATGAGGCCGAGGGACGGGTGGAGCACCGGCATCCCGAGCCCGTGACGGAGCGCGCGCGCGACGGCGACGGCGACGGCGATCGTGGAGAGGAACGCCGGCACGAAGAGGACGAGCGCGAAGAGCCCGCGCACCACGATGACGCGCACGTCGAGCAGCGACGACGCATGGAGCCACACCGCCCGCGGGAACAGATAGCTCGAGAGCGAGCGCCGGCCGCGCACGTGCCGCGCCCACACCACGGCCGCGATCAGCGCCGACGACGCGAGGAACGGCAGGAACACGCGCTGCTCCGCGCCGAAGAGCGCGTCGAGCGGGCGGCGCAGAACGCCGAGCCACGCATCCCAACCGAACATCGCGGGGAGCCTAGCGTGCGGAGGCCGGAGGCGCTCGCTACCGCGGCGGCGCGATGGTGCCGCGCGGGAGCGGCGGCATGCCGGACGGCGGCGGCGGTTCCTGGCGCGGCGGTGGCGGCGAGGAGTTCGCGCCGACCGCGCCGCGGAGCGCGTCCCACTGGCCGAAGGCGACGCGCGCCTCGAGGACGAACGCGTAGCTCTCGAGCGCGTCGCGGAGGCCCACGTCGCCGATCTTCCGCGCGCGACGCGCGAGGGCGCGGAACGCGAGGAACCGGCGACCGTCGAGCCCGAGGAGGAGCGGCAGCGCCGGATCGTGCGCGCTCGGCGGCGTGGCCTCGTGACCGACGATGCTCGCGACCGAGGTGAGCAGGCGGGTGATCGCGGCGTCGCACATGCCGACCGCGTCCGCGTAGTCGCCGTGGGAGATCGACTGCTCGATCTGCTCGATGAGCCCGCGCTCGCCCGGCGCGAACAACGGCGAGAACGACAGCCCGGTGGGCGTGGCCGGCCGCTCCAGCTGTTCGAGATCTTTCTCCCAGCCCGTGCCGACGACGCTCTCGACGCTCTCCGGCGGACGATCGCTGTCGGCGGCCGCCTCGATGCGGGCGACGTCGGCGAGCACCGTTCGGTCGACGCCGAGCGAGGTGACGACGTCATCATCGTGGCGCACCGGCCGCGCGGCGGCGCTCGTCTCGACCTCGTCGTCGCCGCTCATCGACACCGACGGCGACTCGGCGGGCACCGCGACCTCGTGGGCCGGCGAGGGCTCGGGGAGCTGCTTCTCGTAGGCGTCGAGCACGAGCTTGGTGATCGCGTCGAGCGTCTCCTGCACGCCGTCGCCCTTGGTCGCGACGGTGCCGAACGAGGGCGCGCGATGCGCGTTGAGCTGCCGGTCGAGCTCCTCGATCGAGAGGAGCTGGGGCAGATCGCGTTTGTTGAAGGCGAACGCGTGCGGCAGCGTGGCGAGGTCGCGGCCATGCTCGGCGAGGTTCTCGCGGAGGTTCTCGAGCGACTCGAGGTTGCTATCGATGCGCTCGGCCTGCGAGTCGGCCACGAACACCACGCCGTCGGCGCCCGAGAGCACGAGCCTCCGCGTGGCGTTGAAGTAGACCTGCCCCGGCACGGTGAAGAGCTGGAGCCGCACCGCGAGCCCGCGCAGGGGCGGCAGGCGCAGGGGGAGGAAGTCGAAGTACAGCGTGCGATCGACCGGCGTCGCGAGCGACACCAGCTTGCCGCGTCGCTCCGGCGGCGCCGCGTCGTGCAGCGACTGGAGCGAGGTCGTCTTTCCGCCGAGCCCCGGACCGTAGTAGACGATCTTCAGCACCAGCTCGCGCGCTGCAGTGTTGAGCGACGCCATCGCCCCTCAACGTATCAGGGCCGCGGGGGCTTGAGGGGCGGGCGATCCTTCTCGGGGATCGACTCGAAGTCGCCGGTCGCGAGGTTGATGTCGTCGGCCTCGTCGAAGTCGCCGCTGTCGAGCGGTGAGAACTCGCTCGTGTCCATGTCCTCGGCGACCTTCGTGTTGCCGCCCTTCACCTCGGGACGTGGACGCGGCGGCGGCGCGGCGGGCCGGGACGCGGGGGGCGCGGGGATCGACGGCTTGGCCGCGGGCGGCCTCAC
>JALHOE010000019.1 GCA_022843175.1 Deltaproteobacteria bacterium | reverse complement strand
GCGGATGCCGACACGCCGCCGGTGGGCGCGCCGACGGCGCTCGTTCCGCACGTGAAGCTCGCGGACTACATGGGCGCGAACGTCGCGTCCGCTGTGGCGAGCCTCCCGGTGCTCGGGGTGACGCCGCCGCTCGAGGTGGGGAGTGGGGTGTGGCTCGTGCGGGTGGTCGAGCGGCGGGACGGCGTCGTCCCGCCCTTCGAGGCGGTGCGCGCCGAGGTGCTCGCCGACTACCGGCGCGAGCAGGACGATCTCGCGCTGCACGCTTGGCTCGCGCGCCGCCGCATCGAGACGCGTGTCGCGCTGCGGGAGCCGCTGCCGTGAGGCGCCTGCTCCTCGCCTGGCTCGCGTGTCTCCTGCTCTGCGCACCCGCGCGCGCCGTAGCGCACGTGCGCAGCGTGTCGTTCTCGACGTGGACGCTCGTCGGCGCCGAGCTGCTGGTGCGCGTGCGTGTGTCGCGCCTCGATCTCAGCGCGGTGCCGGACCTGTCTCCGGCGAACGTCGACGGATACCTCCGCGCGCACCTCCGGCTCGAGCCGACGTGCTCCGTCGACGCGATGGTTCCCGAGCCGGCCGAGCCCGGCTTCGTCGTGCGGAGCTTCCGTGCGCGATGCCCCGAGGGGGGCCTGCTGCGGGTGACCTCGGACCTGTTCCTCGATCGCGTCCCGTCCCACCTCCACTTCGTCGCCGTCGTGAGGGACGGACGGACCCTCACCGAGCAGATGCTCTCGCGCGATCGACGCTCGCTCGAGCTGCCGCGCGCGCCGACATCGGTCGCCTTCGGCGGGATGGTGTCGCTCGGGGTCGCCCACATCCTCTCCGGGGCGGATCACCTGGTGTTCCTCCTGATGCTGATCGTCGCAGCGCGTTCGTTCCGCGCGCTCGCCGGAGCGATCACCGGGTTCACCGTCGGCCACAGCGTCGCGCTCGCGCTCGCGACATACGGCGTCGTGCGCCCGAACGAGGTCGCGATCGAGGCCCTCATCGGTGCGACGATCGCGATCGTCGCGGTCGAGAACGTGTGGCTGACGCGTCGCGATCCGTGGCTTCCCCGCGCCGTCCTGCTCGCGCTCGGGCTCGCGCTGGCGGCCTCGTTCGGCGGGCGTCACCCGATCGTCCCGGCGATCGTGCTAGGGCTCCTCCTCTTCGTCGGCTGCTGGTTCCCGTACGTCGCGCGCGCGCCGCACCGCGCGCGGTCGCGCGGTCTCCTGACCGCGTCGTTCGGGCTCGTGCACGGGTTCGCGTTCTCGTTGGTGCTCCACGAGCTCGGGCTCCCGCGCGGTCGGCTCTTCGCCGCGCTCGCGGGCTTCAACATCGGCGTCGAGCTCGGACAGCTCGGGCTCATCGCGCTCGCGTGGCCGATCGTTCGCGCGCTGTCGCGCACGCGTGCGCGTGGGCACGTGCTCGAGCTCTCGTCCGCCGGCGCGCTCGCCGCCGGCGTGTTCTGGTTCGTTTCGCGCGGGTTCGGGTGAGGCCGCGCGCGTTCGGGCTCCGCGACGTCTACTTGGCCGAGGCCGCGGGCGCCGGCTTCGCCGGGACCGGGTCCGCGGGCGGCGCTGCGGGCTCGGTCTTCGCGAGCTCGTCGTTCGTAGGCGCCACCTTCTCGGCGGCCTTCGACGCGGTCGAGAGCTCCGCGGCGCTCACACCCTCGGACGTCGCGAGCTCCTCGGGCTCCGTGGTCGCCTCTTTCGGGCCGATCGGCTGCTTGTTGGTCTCGAGGACCTTGCGCGCGGAGGCGCGGGCATCGAGCGCGAGCTTCGCGGAGAGCGCGGGCTTGTTGCCATTGATCGCGGTGAGCGCGGCGGCGTAGCTGATGCGTGCCCTGCGGTAATCGTCCCTGCCCTTGTCGCTCTTGAGGATCGCCTTGTGCGCACGGATCAAGAGCGCGTGGGTACGCCCGAGCACCTTCAGCGCGCCCGCGCGGAGGACCTTCGGATCGGGCTTCACCGGCTTGACGCCGTCGTCGGCGACGCCGGTCTTGGTGGCGGGCTTGATGCTGTCGTCGGGGATGCCGGTCTTGCCGACGGGCTTGATGCTGTCGTCGGGGATGCCGGTCTTGCCGACGGGCTTGATGCTGTCGTCGGGGATGCCGGTCTTGGCGACGGGAGCCTTGCTCGGTGCGCCGGTTGTAGGCGTCGGCGCGAGCGGACCGGCGCTCGAGATCGACGGCGCGAAAACGCACAAGGTGGCGGCGACCGCGAGGACCCGAAGGGTTTGCATCGAAGTGAGACGAGGCGTCGACCCCATCGATTCACGGGAAACGACTCGGCGCCTCCCTTTCTTGATGCAGCGGTCAGTCAGCGAGGCGCCAGCGCCACCCGGGGTCGACGCTCCAGTTCGTATCGGCGCGTGCGGGCCCATCGTACGAGGGATGAACCGGCTGCTGCGCCACGATGCGGTGCGGTGGCGCGTCGACGGGTTTGTCGAGCGGCACGGCGTTCGAGAACACGAGCAGCGTCTCGAGCTTCGCGAGCTTGTTGCTGTTCGCGAGCGCGGTCGCGCCGTCGATGGTGAGCCCGTTGACGTTCTCGACGTCGAGGCGCCGCAGGTCGCCGAGGTGTGCGCTTTCGGCGAGCGCCCTCGCGCCCTCGTCTCCGATTCCGTTCACCGCGAGACCGAGGCGTCGCAGTCCCGCGAGCGACGGCGACTCCGCGAGGACGCGCGCGCCCTCCGCGCCCAATGCGCAGCTCTGAATCACGAGCTCCTCGAGCGGCGCGGTGCCCCCGGCGATCGCACGCGCGCCCTCGGCGCCGAGCGGCGTGTTCTGCACCTCGAACACCCGCAGCTCGGACTCGAGGAGCCGCCGCAGCGCGCCGATCTCCGTCTTCGTCTTCCACCCGAGGCGCAGGGCTCGCAGCGAGGAGGTGGCGAGCGCGTGTGCCACCCCTATCGACATCGAGGGAGCGTCGAGCGAGAGGGACGTGAGCGACGTCGAGCGCGCGAGCGGGGGGACGAGGTCGATCAGCGGCGTCCCGGTCACCCGGAGGGTCGTCAGGCTAGAGCTCGCGAGCGCCGCCGCGCCCGCCGCCGCGAACCGGCTCTCGCGGAGGTGCGCGTCGCGAAGACGGGGCGCTGCGCGGACGAGGGCAGCGATGCCGTCGTCTCCATACACCGTGTGATTGAGGAGGACCGACTCGAGCTCGGGGTAGTCAGTCGAGAACAGCGCCTCGCCGTGGGGCGAGTGCGCGTCGAGCTGCAGCTTGCGAAGGTGCGCCGCGAAGCCGTTCGCGATGGCGCGCATCGCCGCCTCGTCGAAGGGGCCGGTGAGATCGAGCGAGGTGACGCTCGGCATCGCGCGCGCCAGCGCTTCGAGGGCCGCGGCATCGAGCTTTGCGCCGTTGATGCTCGGGTCGTACGCGAAGCTCCGGAGCTGCGAGAGCGTGCCGAGCGCCTTTGCCGCAAAGACCTTGGGCGCGAAGACCCGGAGGTGCTCCAGCGGGAGCTCGGACAGCGCGCTGCACGCGGCCTCGTCGAGCGTCGCATAGTTGATCGCGAGCGCCCGCAGCCTCCTCGCCGCGCGCGCGATGGCGACGATCGCGCTCGCGGGAGCGTCCACGGGCAGATCGAGCCGCTCGAGCGCCGACAACCCCGCGAGCGCGACGATGCCCTTGGCCTTGCAGTTGTTCCCGTCGACGCGCAGCGTGCGAAGGCCGCTCAACCGGGTGAGCGCCACGAGCCCGTCGTCTGCGACGCCGGCGTCGCCGAGATCGAGCGCCACGAGTCCGCGCGCATGCGGGCTCGCCGCGAGCGCCTCGACACCCTCGTCTCCGACGCCGGCGCCGAACAGCGACAGCTCCTCGAACCGCGCGAGGGCAGGGTGCTCGGCGAGCGCCGCCGCGCCCGCGGCTCCGAGCGCGAAGCTCTTTCCGCGCCGCCGCGCGCAGGTGCGCTCGGCGACGAGCTCGAGGCGCTTCGGCGCGCGCTCGACGATGGCTGGATCGTCGAGCAACGGGAGCAGCTCCTCGATGGTCAGCGGCACATGCCGCGTGGTGACCATCCACCGCACCTCACCGCCGACGCGATAGGGCTGCAGCATGCGCGCGAGCGCGGCCTCTCTCGCAATAGGGAGCGTGGCGCTCTTCGCGGCCGCCTTCTTCGGCGCCTTGCCCTTGGGTAGCTCGACGCGCGCCTCGACGCCCCGGGCGAGCGCCTCCTCGATCCACAGATAGCCCTTGGCCTTGCGCGCCTTCGCCGCATCCTTCGGCGCGAGCTTCTTCGGCCTTGCGCTCGGCTCCACGCGAAGCGCCAGGTCGGAGGTCCCGTATCCGAGCAGGTCGAGCGCGCCCTTCGCCCCGTGCGCGCCCGCGAGCTCGAACGCCCGCGCGACCCGCGCCGCGGCATCGAGGAACGCGTCCTCGTGAAGGAGCACCCGCACGTCGAGCTTCTGCTTGCCCGCGACGACGTGCACGGGCGCCCCCGGCACCTCGCTCGCGAGGCTCGCGAGCACCTCGCGCACTGGAGCGGGCGCGCGTTCGACGCGCATGCCGGCCGGCCACTCGCCCGCCGCGTCCACATGGTCGGCGAGCCACGCCTCGAGTTTGTCTGGGGGGAACGAGAGCGTACCGATCAGAGCAACGTCGTAGCCCATGCCGAGCGCCGCATATCGCTACACCGCGCGGGGGGCGAGCCTCCGCGGCCGGCTTGATCAACGCGCGTCGATTCGCGCGCGTGCGAGCGTCAACGCGCGGGACGCGAAGACCTCGACGTCGCCCAGGCTCGCGATGCCGTGGTTGGCGTGCCCGAAGTCGTCGAAGGAGCCGAGGAAGTGCGAGTTGGTCGGGCCGTTGCTCAGCTCGTTGACCTCGGCGGTCACGATGAACGACGTGTCCGAGACGAAGCCAACGACGACCAATGCAAAGGTGTATTGCACGACGCCGACGTTGTTGAGTTGGTCGACGAGGATGCCGAGGTGGCCGTGGAGCGGCTCGACCCGCAGTACTCGGGCGCCCTCGAGGAAGCGAAACCGCGTCGCGAGCACGGCGACGACGTTCGACGCTTCGTCCATGGGACGAGAGTTCACCTCGAGGGACCACGTGGTCAAGCTCGGGACGCCGGTGCGCTGGCCCGGGGGGGCGCCGGGAGCTCCGGCAACACACAGAAGGCCTTCTCCGAGAACCCCTGCGCTTCGATATCAAACGCGCGATTGAAGCGTGCGCGGTAGTTCTCCCACGCGATGTTGGCCGTTAGCTCGACGAGCTGCGCCTCGTCGAACTGCGCGCGCAGCTCTTCGAACAATCCCGGCGTCACCTTCGTGGGCGTCGCGGTCATCGCGACCGCGTAACGCAGGACCAACCTCTCGAGAGCGGTGAACTCGCTGCTCGTCTCGAAGTCGGGGAGCGCCATCATCTGCTCCTCCCGCACTCCCGCTGCTCTGCCCACGGCAGAGCCGATATCCACTCAGAAGGGACATCCGACGAGCGCGCCCGTCTTGAGGCTCGCGAGCGTCTTGAGCTTCACGTCGACGCGATGCGACTGCGTGAGCGCGTACTCGTACCCGATGTACCCGCGGAAGATGGGGCTGTGGTGCGCCGCAATCTGCAGGGGCTCGACGACCTTGCCGACCTTCCGCTGTGTCATCCAGTAGACCAACCGCTTGAACAGCCCCGCGCGCTCTGCGGGCACCCCCTCGATCCTCGCCATGGGACAAGCGTGGGGTCTCCCGCGGTCTTCGGCCAGCCGACGGTCAGCGCTGTTCGGCGCCGTTCGGATCGTACGTGTAGAAGCCGAGGCCGCCGCGTCGCACCCTCATGCGGAACGCGGGCGCGGGGTACATGCGGCAGGGAGGAATCGAAACGCGAGAAACGAGAAGAGCGCGACGCCGATGACACCCTACTTCCTCTTGCAGTCGACGAGCTCGCTGAGCGGGATCGCGAGGACGCCGGCTTGCGCGTTGAATCCCACCGGCCCGGCCGCGAGCACGCCCATCTTCTCTTGCGCTCGATAGTGCATCGCCTTCCCGGCGCGGACCCGGCCGACGAACGTCATCGCGTCCTTGTAGACCCAAGCGATCCGCACGTCGTGGCTACACGTCTCGGTAATCACCTTCGCCGACGAGATGCCCTGACCGTACTTGGCGCCACCGATTCCCACCCCCATCAAGCCGAGAGCTCCCGGCGGCTGCGTGTCGAGATCGGTGCTCGCGACCCAACCGAACAGAATGCCCTGCTCCGTCGTGGCGGTGATCAGCGAGTGCCCGGAGTCCCGCTGGAGCTCCGTCACCTTCCGCCCGCCGCGCACCGTGGCCACTGGAGAATCGGTCGCCGTGACGGAGATCTGGGCGTCGGTCGCGGTCCAGCGCGTGTTGTTGAGGAGCTTTCCGGTCGGTTTGGGGACGACCGACTTCGGATCGAACTTCGCCTGATCGAGCGAGTAGTCCGTGCAGGGGTGGGCCTCGAACGAGGTCTTGGGCGCGAGGATGTCGAGGTCGGGCACGCCGGGCACGAGCTCGCCAGCGGCGCCGCGCGCGACAGACAACACCGTCGCGGGTGCCACCGAGAACACCCCGGCGAGCACCATCGGCCCCGAGGGACGAAGGAACGCCTGCCCATGTTTCCCCGAGAAGACCGACGCGTAGCCGCGCAGCTCGATCGCCGGGCCCGAGAGCTCTGCGAAGGGCTCACCCGCGGTGGAGAACGTCAATCGCAGCGGGCCCGACTCGACAAGCCCGTAGTTCGGCTTCTCCGGGCTCGCGTGCAGTCCGATGACCTGCTTGGTGTCCTTGGTGTCGAACACGCACGCGACCTTCGCCGGTGCCATGACCGTGGGGATCGTCTCGACGACCGGCGGCGCAGAGGTCGAGGGCGCCGCACTGACCGCGCTCACGACAACAGGAGCCGTCGCGACGGCGCTCGGACACGTGGGACACGGCGTCGCCGGCGGCGGCTTCTCGACTTGCCCACACGCGACGAGGCCGAGGGCGATGAAGGCTTTGCGCACCGCGGCGAGGGTATCAGCGAAACGGTGCTAGCTTCGAGCGCATGGGCCGCATTCTCCTCGCGCTCTTGTTCTCGGTGCTTTGTCTCGCCTGCTCCGCCGCAAAGGACGACGACGGAGGGACGACACCGCGAAGGGACAGCGCGACGGCGAGCGACACGATCACCGGCGATGAGACGGCGCCGGCCGAGGACAGCGGCGCGCCGATCGAGGACGGAACGGCCCCATCCGACAGCACGATCGTCGACTCCGGGGTCGCCTCCGACAGCGCGTTCCCCACGTTCGACACCGCGGCGGTCACGGACACCGCGATCGCGCCCACGCTCACGATCATCCCCGTCGACGGCACGATCATCATCCCCGGCGGCGCCACGACGGCCACCGTCGACTACGCCGCGCGCTACACCAACAGCGCCGGCGTCGGCAGCTACGTGACCGCGACGTGGTCGATCGACGACGCGACGATCGGCACGTTCGCCGGCGCGACGCTGACCGCGAAGAAGATCGGAAAGACCAACGTCCGAGCGACGGCGATGGGGCTCATGGCCTCCACGAGCATCACCGTGAGCGGGCCGGTCTCGATCATTACGACCGGCACCGCCGCCGACGCGCCGACCAAGTTCGGCGGCACCGTCGACGCCACGAAGAAGCCGAGCTTCGTCTACCCGTCCGACGGGACGCTCGTCCCGCCGAACATGAACACGCTCGAGTTCCACTTCATGCCGGGCGCCGGCAACACGCTATTCGAGCTCGCGTTCGCGGGAACGAGCGTCGACCTGAAGGTGTATTTCACGTGTACCGCGGTCGGCGGTGGCTGCGTCTACACGCCCGACGCCACGGTCTGGAAGTACCTCGCCGAGGGCGGTCGCAACAAACCGCCGGTGACCTACACGCTCCGCGGCGTCGACGCGGCCGCGCCCGCCAAACTCGGCGTCTCGGCGTCGCAGACGATCTCGTTCGGTCAGGAGAACATCGTCGGCGGCATCTACTATTGGAACGCAAAGGCTGGCGCGACGATGCGCTACGAGTTCGGCGTCACCGGCAAGAGCGCCGAGACGTACATGAACGCCGCCAAGGCCGGCGCGACAACCTGCGTCGGCTGTCACGTCGTCTCGCGCGACGGCACGCGCATCGCGCTCGGCCTCGATATCCCCGCGCCCTCGCCGTACAAGGTGTTCGACGTCGCCTCGAAGGCGATGATCTACGCGCAGGGCACGTCCTTTGGCGGCGGCTCGAACTTCTTCTCGTTCAGCCCCGACTCGAAGCAGATCATGACCTCGAACGGCGTCTCGATCGTGCTCCGCAACGCGCTCACCGGCGCCGCGGTGGTCGACCCGCTGGTGGCCAAGGGCGCGATGCCCGACTGGGCGCCCAACGGGCTGAAAATGGTCTACGCGTCACCCGCGACCGCCCCCCCGTGCGTCGGCTTCTGCGGCGCGACGGGCGTGGACTCGGCCTCGCTCCAGGTGCTCACGTACGTGGGCGGCGCATGGAACAAGACGCCGACGACCCTCGTCCCGTTCTCTGCGCAAAACAATTTCTATCCGACGTATTCGCCCGACGGTAAATGGGTGCTCTTCAATCGCTCGCCCTCCAACGCGAACTCGTACGACGCCAAGGACGCGCAGGTGTGGGTCGTGAGCGAAGCGGGCGGCGCGCCGGTTCGCTTGGCCATCGCGTCGACCGGCGGCGACTCGTGGCCGAAGTGGACGCCCGCGATTCAGGCCTATCGCGGCGGTCAGCTCCTCTGGCTCACCTTCTCGAGCCGCCGCGCGTATGGGCTTCGCCTCGCGAAGGACGCGCAGGTGCAGTTGTGGATGGTGGGGTTCGATCCGGCGAAGGCCGCGGCCGGCGCCGATCCCTCCGGTCCCGCGTTCTGGCTTCCGTTCCAGGACCTGTCGAGCGGCAATCACATCGCGCAGTGGGTCAACGCGGTGGCGCGCCAGCCGTGCGGCGCGGCGGCCATGTGCGAGGCGACCGAGACCTGCTACGGCGGCCGCTGCGTGCCGAAGTAGCGCTGATCGCAAGCCGCTATGCACACTCGCGTCACCCCCGAATCGCTCGCGGCGGTCAGGGCACCCGTGCGATCTTGAGGACGCGTGGGCCGTGCGCGTTCTCTTCGCTCCACTCCGCGAGCCCGCGGGCGTCGAAGCACAGCTGCTCGAGCGTCGGTCCGTAGCTGCCCTCGTCCCGTCGCTCCGCGCAGTGGCGCTTCGTGGGGAGCGACCGCGCGTCTTCTGCGCGGAGCACGGGAGGCGTCGACGAGAGGATGGCCGTCAGAGCGGCGTCCTCCACGTCGAAGTCGGCCGGCGCCTTGGGGGGGCCGAGGGCTCCGTCGAGGGTCCAGACCGCGTTATCGCGCAACACCCAGAGACGCGGGGGCGTGACCCAGTCGAAGTCCGCGGGCAGGCCCCAGTCGAGCTCGGAGACGAGCGCGGCGCCCAGCGGCTTCACACGGAGCACGCGCACGACGAGCTCGTGCTCCGTGCGCGCTGGGCCCGTCGCCTCCGGATCGTGGGTGTCGACCTCGTCGTAGAGTCGGAAACGCAAGGTCGTTCCGGCGACGAAGAGGCTCTTCACGGGCGACGAGGACGTGCCGTGCGTGGCGGGTTTCGCGACGGGCTCCCCCGCGGAGCCCGGCAACGAGTGCTTGCACGCTGCCCCCGCTGCGAGGACGACGAGGAGCGAGAGCGAGCTCCGGACGCGCATGGTCACAGACGATACCGCGCCGGCCGCCGGCGTGGTTCCACGGTTCACACCGAGATCTCCACCGTCCCCGGCTCCGTTCGCACGATGCGAACGACCGCCCCGCTGCCCGACGGGGTGACCGTGAACTCGACCGGCTTCCCGTCGACCGTGACCGACGCCGGCGACGCGGGCAGCTGGAGCACGTCGGTCGCGTGCGCGTCGAACGTGTCGTACGCGATGTGTCCCTCTCCGTACCGGATCGCGCGGACCACCGACGAGGTGCGCACGAGCCGCGGGCGCGCGCCGGACCACTCCGGCACCGCGCCCATCGCGGTGACGAAGTGACGGAGGTAATCGCCGTAGCCGTCGCTGAACCAGTATCCCTCGCTGCGTTGAATCGCGGCGGCGACGATGCCGTCCCGATCGGTGAGGTACGTCGCCCAGCCCAGTGAACGGACCGCGCGCTCCTTGGCGATCGCGTTGCCCGTGCGCTCGAACCACAGCGCCTGCAGCGCGCCGAAGCGCGCGGTGTGGCTGCCCATCTTCCACATGTCCGCGCCCTGCTCGGAGAGGACCTCGGCGCCGAACTGCACGCCCTTCTCGCCGTTGCCGGTGTCGACCGCGAACGTGCGGGCGGCGTAGTCGAGGAGGTGCTCGACGTGCGCGTCGACGTCGGGATCGAGCTCGGGATGCTCGAGGAGATACTTCGCGGTCTGCAGCGGCGCGTATTGGTTCGGGTTCTCCTTCGGATCGCGCTTGATCGCGATGTCCTCGAAGTAGCCGGACCACGCGTCGTTCTTCATCGGGAACGCGAGCAACCAGCGCCACGCCCTGTCGCGCGCGGCGCGGTAACGCACGACGTCGCCCACGCCGAGGCGCGCGGCCTCGTCGAAGAGGGCGATCGGCGCGATGACGTGCGCGGAGTACTCCTCGCGCGCGACGCCCGTCTCGGCGTGAACGCGGAACGGCCACGGCGACTTCGTCGCATCGCCGTCGCGCACGTGCTTGGCGAGCGCGTCGGCGCAGGCGATCGCCGCGGCGAGATACCTCTGTTCCCCGCTGTGCTCGTAGAACTGAAGGTACGCGAGCCCGAGCTCACCGACCTTGTCGGGCTCGATCACGCCGGGACCATCGCCGGTGCCGCAGTGCTCGCAGAAGGAGTCGTCGGCGCCCTTCCACTCCAGCGAACCGGCGTCGGCGCTGGCATACGGAACGCTCGCCCAGGTCGCGGTCGGTTTCGTCGTCCCGTGGGCGAGCTGGTGATCGAGCAGGCCGCGCGCCAACTCGAGCGGTGCGCGATCGCCGCTGTAGGCGAACCAGCGCAGCGCCGAGTCGGTGAGCATCGCGTTGAGGCCCGCCGGGTTGTGCGGCCAACCGTCGCCCTCGAACGTCACCGGATCGAAGCGCGAGTGCGCGTAGTACGTCGGCTTCCCGTTCGGTTGGTTCGGGAACTTCGTGGTGAGCGCGTGGAAGCCGAGGCGAGCGATCTCGCCGTACGAGGTCCACGCGACGATCTTCCCCTCCTGATCGAGCTGCACCGGGTGGCCGCTCAAGACGGGGGTATGGGCGGCGATGGGAGGGTTCTCACGCCGACAGGCGATCGACGCGACGGCGAGCAGAGCGATCGGCAACAGCTTCATGCCGAGGCAACGCCGCGATTCGCGCGAGACTTCCGTCTAAATCGTTACGTAAAACGTTGTCGCGAGTTGTCACTTCCAGAAGCCGAGCTGCGACAAGTGACGTCGGTCGGCTGCGCGGCGCTGCTCCGGCTACCTCACGGGGTCAGCGTGATCCGCCCGCCGTAGCTCGCCGGGTTCAGCGTCTTGCCCTTGATGTACTCGAGGAAGACGTCCGACAGGAGGTCGAGCTCCGGCGACGGAATCGGCTCGATGAGCATCGTGTAGGCGTCGCCGCCCTTGCTGGTGAAGTCGCCGGTCACGAGCTTGTAGGTCTTGGTCGCGTCGTTCGGGATCGCGGTCCCGTCGGTGAGCGTGACCTTGAGGATGCGCGAGCCGACCGCGTTCGAGACCTTCGCCTCGAACTTGAAGCCGGCGATCTGAAGGAAGCGTCCGTCGGCGGCCGGGAGCTTGGCGACGCTGAACTCGAGCGCCTCCCACAGCACCTTGCCGGTGATCGGACGGAGGACCGCCTTGTTGCCGAGGTTGAGGACGGCGACCGGATCGCCGAGGACCACGTCGCACGGGCCGGTGGCCGAGCAGCCGGTCCGGACGAGCGTCGCGTCCTTCGCGGTGTAGCCGGGGATCGAGTTGCGGATACCGCCGCCGTTGATGAAGACGATCTGCGCGCCGGCCGACTTGTACTTCTCCAGGATGGCCTCGGCGACCAGGTCGCCGATCGGCATCTCCTGCGAGCGCTCGAGCACGCCGTCGCGCTTGAACACGTCGACGGTCTTGGCGAGCTTCTCGTCGTATTTGGTCGCGAGCGCATCGACGTAGGGCTTGAGCACCGCCGCGGCGTCTGGATCGGGCGTGACGGGGGCCGCCTTCTCGCACTTGCCGGCGGTCGAGCAGGTCCACGTCGCGTCCGGGCACATGATGTCGGTGGGGCAGAGCTTCGCCTTGCCACACTTGCCCGCGCTGCAGGTGTTGCCCGTCGCGCAGTCGCTGTTGGTGGCGCAGGTCTTCTCGCAGGTGGTGGTCGCGCACGCGTAGCCGGTCGGGCACGCGACCGTCGACGAGCAGGTCGCGGTCGCGTGCTTCTCGTTGAGCCGGCCGGGATCGTGGACGTAGGCCGCGACCGCGTCGGTCAGCACCGCGCTCACATCCTTCAGCGCACCCGCTTCGACCTTCATCGTGATCTTCGCGAAGGTGCGGCCCTTGCCGCGGTTCTGCACGACGAGCGCGGTGCCGATCTTCTCGTTCACCGCGAGGTCGACGTGATCGGCGACCACCACGTCGACGCCGGTGAGCGCCTTGGCGTAGTCGATCACCGGGCCGGTGGGCTTGCCCGCCGCGTCCTTCCCGGTCGCGCCCATATGCGTGAGCGCCACCACGACGTTCGCCCCGGCCTTGCGCGCAGCCACCGCCGCGGCGTTCGCGCCGAGGACGGGGTCGCTCACGGTGATCGTCCCCATTCGGCCGGGGAAGACCAGCGACGCGGCGTCGCCGTTGGTGACGCCGAGGATGCCGACGCGCACGAGTTTGTCGCCGGTGCCCACGTCGACGAGGTGGTACGGGGTCGACACCTTGGTGCCGAGCTCGGTCGTGACGTTGGTGAGGTTCGTCGACACATATTTGTACGTGGCGAGCTCCATCAGGCTCTTGAGGTGCGCGATGCCGCGGTCGAAGTTGTGGTTGCCGAACGTGTCGAAGTCGAGCTTGAGGAAGTTGAGCGCCTTGACCGCGGGCTCGTCGGGCAGCGTCGCGCTGCCGTAGGTCGAGAGCAGCGTGGTGGCGCCGAACGCATCGCCCGCGGTCATCGTCAGGGTCAGCGGATTCGCTGCGCGGGCCGCCTTGAAGTAGCTGGAGAGCGCCGCCACTCCGCTCAGCTTGGTGGTCACGCCCGTCGTGCGATCGGTCTCGTCGTACGCCTCGAGCTGGCCGTGCCAGTCGGAGATCGTGAGGAGCTGCACGTCTGCGGTGCCCTTCGGCGGGGCCGTGTCGGTGGGGGCGTCGGCCGTTCCGCTGTCGACGGGCGCGCCGGTGTCGTCGATCGCGCTGTCGGAGGGAGCGGCGCTGTCGGAGGGACTGGCGCTATCCGCGGTCGCGGCGTCCTCGGTGACCGGCGTGGCCGGCTCGTCCTCCGAGCAACCGACAGTCAACGACGAGAGGACGATGAACGAAGCGATGCGCGAAATGGGTCGTGCCACGGTTTCTCCCCTTATCCGAAATTGTCGGGGCGCAACTACGCGATCGCGAAACAGGACGCCAGTACAAAATGGAGAAACGAGCATGACGCGTCACTGCGTCGCCGAGAGATACTCCGCGCGCGCATGCACCTGCCGACGCCCGAAGAGCTCGCGTGGCTGCGTTCGGGCGCGCTGCCGCCCGCGATCGCGGCGCGCGCTGCCGTGCTCCTCCAGACGCCCGAATGGCAACCGCGCGCCGGCTATCTACAACAAGATCTCGCGACGGGGCGTGTCGTGGCGGTCGACGGGCGCACCTACTTCACGCAGGAGCTCTTCCAGCGCTCCGAGTATCGCTTCGACAGCGCTCCGAACGTGTACTTCGCCGACACCGTCGTGCAGCGCCCGCTGCCCGGGCGGCATCGCCTCTACCTCCTGCCGCAGACCGGCGTCGTCGTCGGTCACGAGTCCCCCGACGATCTCGTCTCGGCCTATCGCGCGCAGCTCCTCCGCGCCGTGGAGCTCTCCGCGGACGATCTCGCCTCGCTCCGCGAGCGGCGGAGCACGCCGGCCGTGCGCGCGAAGATCGCCCGCGGGGCGCGCAAGCTTCGGATCCTCGCGTGGTTCGTCGGGGCGCTGTTCGTCGTGCCGATCGGGCTCGGCGCGCTCGATGGGATGCGCTCGCCGTGGTTCGAGCTCTTCGACATCCCGTTCGGCTGGCCCGTGCTGCTCACGCCGATCGTCCCGCTCGCGTCGATCGCGGCGCACCGCGAGGCCTCGCGGCTGGCGCGCGAGGAGCACGCGGCGATCGAGATCGTCGAGGGCGTGGCGGACGTGCGCACCATCGGCTCCGGCAAGAGCCGCCACCGATGCATCGAAATCGGCGGCGAGCTCTTTCACGGAAACCAACAGCTCGACGTGGAGCGCCTTCACGACGTCGTGTCGCCGGGCTGGCCGTGCCGGGGGTACGTCACCGCGGGCCTGCGCACGCTGCTCGCGATGGAGCCGTTGCCTACGTGATGCCTTTCACGGCGTTTGCCAGCGCGCACGCTCGGTTGGGATGGGCGGCGGGGGTACGACGGTTGCTCTCGGGACGAGCATGCGTCGCTTCCTTGCCCTCGCTCTCGCGCTTCTCGCGCTGCCCGCGTGTTTTGCCTCGTCGCCCAGCCGCGCGCAGTGCGGCAGACCGTCGCGCGTGCGATCGGACGCGCAGCGCGTCGCCGAGGGAATCCTCCTCGTCGCCGAAGTCGCCGACTTGATCATCGCGGTGAGCACCCCGCCGCCGCCGCCGCCCTACGTCGAGCCGAACGTCGCGCCGCTCTACCCGTTCGATCGCGAGGCCGCGGTAGCAGCGCTCGAGCGGGTGACGTATCTCGACTGCGGGCAGGGTGGCGTCGTCGACCTGCGCGTCACGTTCAAGCCGAGCGGCGCGGTGCGCGAGGTGCTCGTCGTCGAGGGCGAGCTCGACGAGAAGGTCGAGGCGTGCGTCGTCGAGCGCTTCGGCGCCGTGCGCGTCGAACGCTTCCACGGCGTGCCGCGCGCCCTGCGGCTCCGCATCCGCCTGCACGACCCGGTCGCGATGTGACGACGTAACGCGCTGCGCCTCGGTTCCGCAGAGGGCGTGTCACCCGCGCGCGACGACGTCATGCCAGCGGTCGCCGTCCGCGTTGATTCTTTCCGATGTGCCCACGCGCGCCCGTGCCTGGCGCAGCAGATCGCGCGTGCGGACGGCGACGGCTGCCTCTGGCACAAACGCTGAAGGAACCCGGACCTCAACCGGGAGGCACTATGACGCGATCTTCTCTGCGAACGCGGGACAGCATGGTCGACGAGCGGGTGCGTTCCTGGCAGCTCACGCAGGACGGGCCCCCGAGCGGTCTTCGCCGCGTGGCGGCGCGACCGATCATCACGGTCTCGCGCGAGGCGGCCTCCGGCGGCACGGACCTCGGTCGCGTGCTCGCCAATCGGCTCGGTCACTCGTTCTGGGATCAGGAGCTGGTACACGAGATCGCGCGTCTGGCGAAGGTGCCCGAGCACCTCGTGGCCTCGCTCGACGAGAACCGCCGCAGCGTCATCGAGCAGTTCGTGAGCGGATTGATCGACGCGCGCGCGACGGACGACGACTACGTCTCTCAGCTGCACCGAGTGGTCAACGGGCTCGTCGCTCGGGGAAGCGCTGTCGTCGTTGGGCGCGGCGCCCAGTTCATCGTGCGTCCCGAGTTGAGCCTCCGCGTGCGTGTCGTCGCACCGCTCGCGCAACGCGTCGCGTACGTGATGGAGCGCGAGCACCTCACCGAGGCACGTGCCGAAGCCCGCGTCCGCGAGGTGGAAGAGATGCGCCGTTCCTTCGTGCGCAGAACATTCGGCGTCGACGTCACGGACGCCAGTCACTACGACGTGGTGATCAACCTCGGAACGGTCCGGATCGATCAGGCGGTCGAGGTGCTCTGCGCGGCGTACGAGGCGAAGTTCCCGGCTCGCTGAGCCCGGTCAAGCTCCTTGCCGCTTCGGTCTGACAGCGAGGCGGGCGCTTGGCAGCATACGCAGCGATGCTTCGCACAGAGTCGTCCCGTGACACCTTGATCCTCACCACCCCCTCGAAGCAGTTCATCGTCGGCGGTGTGGTCATCGCGCTCGGGCTCCCGCTGATCGTGCTCTTCACCAAGCTCCGCGACGGGCTCGCGCTCCTTCACCCGAACCTGCCGCTCGCCAGCGCGGCGATCCTGTTCCTGTGCGGGGCCTTCATGGCCATCGCGTCGGGACCACTCTCGGCGCGGAGCCGAATCCTCTTCGACGCGCGCCGCACGATGGTCGCGCGCCGCACCGGCGAGAAGGTGCTCTTTTCGGCGATCTCGCAGGTGCGCACGCGGCGCGGCGCGCACCCGAGCGTGGTCGCGCTCGAGCTGGTGCTCAAGAACGGCAAGACCTTCCTCCTCGCGAACATCCCGCTCAACGAGTCCGAGAACATTCGCGACGTGGTCAACGCGATCGACCGCGTCCTGCCGGCCGTGCCCTACGTGAACGACGTGCGCTAAAGAGCGCGGCTGCAAACGGGAAGAGCCCATCTGGTACCATCCCCTCTGTGGGGGGAGCGGCCGTATCAGCCACGGGTGCACCGCGGTTGCACGAGCGATATGTCCTCGAGCGCGTGCTCGGCGAGGGCGCGTTCGGCTTGGTCTACCAAGCGCACGACGAGCTGCGCGACAGCGCGGTCGCCGTCAAATGGCTGCGTCGCCTCGACGCGGACGCGGTGCTCCGCTTCAAGCAGGAGTTCCGCGTTCTCGCCGACGTCGTGCACCCGAACCTCGTCGCGCTGCACGAGCTGTTCGTCGAGGGCGGACGGTGGTTCTTCGCCATGGAGCTCGTGCGGGGCGAGTCCTTCGTCTCCTACGTGCGCGACGCCGGTGCCGCAGCCATCGCGGACACCATCGCCGTGAGCGGCGTCATGGAGGCCTCGAGCGCGGCGCGCGGCGTGGAGTCGCTCGTCGGCGGCGAGCTCCGCGTCGATCGCGTCGGGCCCGCGCTGCGACAGCTCGCGGAGGGGATCGACGCGCTCCACGCGCGCGGGCTGCTCCACCGCGATCTCAAGCCGTCGAACGTGTTGGTCGACGGCTCCGGCCGCGTCGTCGTGCTCGACTTCGGGCTCGTCACCCACCTCTCCGCCGCGAGCAACGACTCGGGCGTCTCGGGGACGCCGGCGTACATGGCTCCGGAGCAGGCCGCCGGGGATCGCATCGGCCCACCGGCCGACGTCTACGCGCTCGGCGTGATGCTCTACGAGGCGCTCGCTGGGCGCTTGCCCTTCCACGGCTCGAGCCTCGCGGTGATGATGCGCAAGCAGGTCGAGGATCCGCCCGACCCCCGCGAGCTCGAGCCGAACGCGCCCGAGGATCTCTGCTCGCTCGCCATGGCGATGATGTCGCGCGAGCCGTCGCGCCGGCCCACGGCGCGGGAGATCGTGCAGCGCCTCGACGGCGATTCGAGCGTTCGCTCCACGCCGCGCTCCCCCGAGCAGGACGCGCGCCTCGTCGGCCGCGCGCCGGAGCTCGCGATGTTGCACCGCGCGCTCGACGACGCTCGGCGCGATCCGGTGACGATGTACCTGCACGCGCCGTCGGGAATGGGGAAGAGCGCGCTGCTCCGTCGCTTCCTCGACGAGGCCCTCGAGGCGGGGGCCATCGTTCTCGAGGGCCGCTGCCGGGAGCGGGAGTCGGTGCCGTTCAAGGCGCTCGACGGCGTCGTGGACGCGCTCGTCGAGCACCTGCGCGGGCGCCCGGCGGCCGAGCGCGCCGGGTTGCTCGGGGAGCACGGTGGCGCGCTCGCGCGCCTGTTCCCGGTCCTCGCCGGCCTGCCGGGCGTCGAGCTCGGCGCGGACGAGGACGCGCCCGACGTTCACGTCCTGCGCACGCGGGGCTTCCGCGGGCTGCGTGCGATCCTCGAGCGTCTCTCGAGCGAGCGGCCGGTCGTGCTCGCGATCGACGATCTGCAGTGGGGTGATCTCGACAGCGCGCCGTTCCTCACCGAGACGCTGCGCGACGACCCTCTGCCGCGCACCCTGGCCATCCTCGGCCATCGCAGCGACGACGAGGGACGGAGCGCGATCCTCGATCGGCTCGCCCAACGTCGTCGCGAGGCGCCGCGCGGGCACGAGCGCACGCTCGCCCTCGGCCCGCTCGATCCAGAGAGCGCCGAGGCGCTCGCCCGCTCGCTCGTCGTGGGCTCCTCGGTCTCACCGGCGCGCATCGCGCGCGAGTCCCATGGCAATCCGTTCTTCGTGCAGCAACTCGCCGATTGGGCGCGCGATCGGCCGCTCGACGCCGAACCCTCTCTGGCTCGGGTGCTCGACGAGCGCATCGCGGGGCTCGACCGCGCCCCGCGCGCCCTGCTCGATGCGGTCGCGATCGCCGGAGAGCCGCTCCCGCTCACGATCGTTGCGCGCGCCGCGCGCCTCTCGGCCGATGAGGCCGCGTCGGCGTTGACCAACCTGCGCGGCGCCCGCTTCGTGCGCACGCGCGGCGAGCGCGCGCTGCTCGAGGTCGAGACGTACCACGATCGCATTCGCGAACGCGCGCACGCCACCGTCGCCGATCGCGCACGCATCCACCTCGCGCTCGCCGACGCGCTCGGCGACGATGGAGACCCCGATCGCCTCGCGTTTCACCTCGACGCCGCGGGCGACCCGCGCCGCGCTGCGCCGTTCGCAGAGCGCGTGGGAGACCGAGCCGCCGCGGCGCTGGCCTTCGAACGCGCCGCGCACGCCTACCGACGCGCGCTCGCTGGCGTCGACGACGCGAAGGATCGCGGTCGCCTGCTCGAGAAGCTCGGCGACGCGCTCAACTACGACGGCCGCGGCGCCGAGGCCGCGCGCGCGTACCTCGAGGCCGGCTCGAGCCTCGATCTCCGGCGCCGAGCGGCCGAGCAGCTGTTGCGCGCGGGACACTTCGACGAGGGCGTCGCGCTCGCGCGGGAGGTGCTCGCGAACGTGGGCATCGCGTATCCCGGCACACCGATCCGCGCCTTCGCCTCGCTCCTCGTCACGCGCGCCGCGCTCCGACTTCGCGGCCTCGAGATTCGCACGCGCGAGCCCGACGAAGAGGAGCTCCGCGCGGTCGACGCGTGTTGGGCCGTCGGCTGCAGCCTCGGTCCGATCGATCCGATCCGCGGTCACGATTTCCTCTCGCGTCACCTGCGCCTCGCGCTCCGGGCGGGCGAGCCGACGCGCATCGCCCGCGGGCTCGCCCTCGAGGGTTCCTTCAGCGCGCTCGGCGCCGACTTCGAGTACGCGAAACGCGCCGTCGGGCTCGCGAAGTCGCTCGCGCGGGAGCCCCACCCCCGCGCCCTCGTCGCCCTCTGCGAGTCGCACATCGCGTACGAGGAGGGCCGCTTCGAGGAGAGCGTGAGGGGCCTCGCCGTCGCCGAGCAGCTCTTCGAGTCGAGCGTCGTGGGCAGCGTGTGGGAGCGCTCGTTCCTCCACTACCTCGCGTTCAACGGCCTCTACTTCGTCGGCCATATCGCCGAGCTCGCGCGGCGCGTTCCGGTGGCTCTCGCCGACGCAGAACGTCGCGGCGATCTCTACGGCGCGACCAACATCCGCACGTTGTTCCATACGTACGTCTCTCTCGCGCACGGCGAGCCCGACGAGGCGCGGCGCATGGCCGCCGAGGGCCTCGCGCATTGGACGCAGGGCGGGTTTCATCTCCAGCACTTCCAGGGGCTCGCGACGAGCGCGCAGGCGTGCCTCTACGAGGGCGACGACGCCGGCGCGCTCGGGCTGCTCCGCGGGTGTTGGTCGCGTCTCGAGCGGTCGTTCCTCCTCCGCATGCAGATCCTCCGCATCCTCGCCCTGACCCTGCGCGCGCGCAGCGCGCTCGGGGTCGCCGCGACGGGCCGCGATCGCGAGGCGAACCTCGACGACGCCGAGCGGATCGCGAACCGTCTCGATCGCGAGCCGCTGGCGTGGGGACGTGCGTGCGCGCTCCCCATCCGCGCTGGCCTCGCGCACGCCCGCGGCGAGCGCGAGCGCGCCCTCGCCACCTGCGCCGCAGCCGAGCACGCCTTCGACGAGCACGGCATGTTCACCTTCGCCCACGCCGCGCGCATCCGCCGCGCCCGCGCGCTCGGTGGCGACGAGGGCCGCGCGCTCGCCGCACGCGCGTTGACCTGGGCGAACGCGGAGGGCGTCGTGGATCTCGATCGGTTTGCGCGGGTGTTGATCCCGGCGCTGTAGGCGCGTCTCGCGATGAGTAGGTCGTCCGCTCGCACGTTCCAGTGGCGGATCCTCGGCCCTGGCTCCAAGCCCGGACATGCGCGCACTCTTCCCGCTGGTTCTCGGTCTGCTCGTCGGCTGTGGCGGCTCTGGCGGTGCCCAATCCGCCGGTGAAGGGCCACGCGCCGGTGAAGAGTCGCGCGTCGCCGCCGGTCCGAGCGAGCTCGGACACCTCGACGTCCCACCGATGGAGCAGGGCGCGCGCCACGCGGCACGGCTGTTCTACTCGTTCCGCCCGAGCGACGAGGACGACGCACGCAAGCCGCTGTTCGTCTTCATGAACGGGGGCCCCGGGTTCGCGACCTCGATGGGGCTCCTCTCGTGGGGCATCGGACCGCACACCTTGCGCGAGGGGGCGGGCCTCGAGGCGCCCGCACCGAACCCTGCGCGCTGGACCCGCTTTGGGAACCTCCTCTTCGTCGAGGAGCGACACGCGGGCTTCTCGTACGGGATCGGGCCGAGCACGGACGGAGGCTCCTGCTCGATCCTCGACGACGCGGCCGATCACCTGCTCGCGCTGCTCGAGTTCCTCGCGGGGCACCCCCACCTGCGTTCCTCCAGGGTGGTGCTCGTGGGTGAGAGCTACGGCGGCACCCGCGCGGTCGCCATGTTGAAGATGCTGCGCGCGCCGGAGCTCGCGCCGACCGAGGCGCTGCGGACCGCGCTGCGCGCCCATTTCGACGCGGTCTTCCCCGACCTCGCCGGTCAGCGGGTCCCCGAGGCGCGCGTCGCCTCCCAGTTCGGCGACGCGGTGCTGATCCAGCCGCTGGTGCTCGGCGATCTGCAGCTCGCCGCGCAGAAGGAGCTGCTTCGCGACCATCCGGTCCTCTCGGTCGACGACCCGGCGCGCTCCCGCCACGACGTGCGCATGACGAACGCGGAGGTGTCCGCGCTCTTCGACCGTACGCTCGGCGCGCTGGCCGATCCCAGCGCGCGCGCGCTCCTGCTCGGGGGGAAGATCGAAGACGTGCCCACCCTCGCACCCTCCGCGCGCCCGTCCGGGTTCCGCGAGGTGCAACGCTGGGACCTCCCGTCGGAGGACGCGGCCGATCGCGATCTGACTGCGCGGCTCGGAGCGTTGCGCCCCGGCGACCGGTACTACTCGCCGATGGCGCTTTCGTGCGTGCAGCCCTTCGGTCCGGCGGCGACCCAGCCCTGGTTCGTCGAGCTGCTCTCGTCCACGCGATTCTTCGTCACCAACGCCCGCTACGACGCGGCCATCCACACCCCGGCGATCGCCCTCGCACTACGCACAGCCGGCATCCCCGCGGAAGTTGAGCCAGCGCTTCCCGGCGGCGTCGCTCGACCGGGGACGCTCGCGGTGCACGTGCCCGCGCGCGCCGGCCAACCTGCCGTCGAGGCGCGCGTCCGGTTGCCGAGCTACGAGTCGGGTCACACGGTGGCCTCGTCGTCGTCGGCCGAGCTCGCCGCCGACGTGGCCGCGTGGCTGCCACGCTGAGCTCCCACGCGCGGGGTATCCTCGCTCGCGTGTGGCGCCACCTCTGCTCGGTCCTCTTCCTCGTCTCCTGCTCCGTCCTGAAGCTGTGACCCAACGCGGATTCGCGCGCCGACCCGCTGTGTATCATCGCGCGGATGGCCCGACGTACGTCGAATCGCGATGGCAAGGGTTGGTTCGTGGCGCTCTTGGTGATCGCTGCCCTCGCCGTGGTCGGAGCGCGCGCACTCAAAGGGGTGCGCGGTCGCCTGGCGCGCGAGCTGCGCGGACCGGTCGCGAGCGCGCTCCCGTCGAACGAGCTCGGGACACCCGCCGGAAAGATCGTGATCAAGCGTCAGCCCATGCCGAAGGGGACGACCCAGGAAGTCACGTACAAGCTGCGCATGCACAGTGTGGGCACGGAAACGAGCTCGTCCGCGCGCTTCACCGCGACGCTGCTCGAAGCCGAGGCCAAGGCCGTTCGTGTCGCCTTTCACGAAGCAAAACTCGCGTCGACGGGCCTCGCCGCGTACGTCGAGGCGAAGCTGGCGGACGCCGGAACCTCCGTGCCGCTTCCCACCATCGACTCGCCCTACGTGATTCGCGGCATGACCGTGGAGGACGCGAAGGGCACCACGCTCTCGCTGATGGATTCGACGCACATACTCATGTTCTCCACGCTGCCCGCCTCGGACCTTCTCGACCACATCCCCGAGCGTCCAATCGGCGCGGGCGACGAGATCGCGGAGCTCCTGCCCTACGCCGTGACCGGCGACGACGACATCCCGGTCGACAAGAAGTCCGCGAAGCTGATCGAGGTTCGGGAGGGGCGCGCGACGTTCGAGCTGTTCTCTCACGGCGCCGCGTCGAGCGATGCCACGGCGGTCACCATGTCATTCACACAGACGACGACGGTGACCGTGCGGATCGCCGACGGCTGGTTGCTCCGCTATGCGTCCAACGGCGCCGCGACAGTCAACGCCACGAAGCTCGACGCCGGCACGATGAGCACCGAGAGCGAGCATCAAGTCGACGTCGCCTATCCCTGAGCGGGCATTCGCGCCGACGACCGGCGTCAGGGTAGCTTCGCGCGCATCACGGTCGTGAACATCACGTCCTTGGCGGCGACCGTCCAGAAGACCTCGTCCGAGACCACGGCGACACCGCCCACGCCCGCCTTCGGAAACTGTGCCTTCACCGTGGGCGGGGCGCCGAAGAGCACGAGCTCGCTCGCGCCACCCGCGCGCGGGACGCGGAACAACCCGTCCATCGAGCTGGCGAAGACCGTGTCGCCGCGGAGGTCGAGCGATCCGGCCACGGGCAGCGTGGCCAGCATGACGACGTCGCCGCCGCCCTTCGCGACCTTGAGGAGGCCGGTGTTGTCCTTGTCCACGCCGCTCGTCACCCAGTACACCGCGGCGTCGTCGACCACGATCTTTTGCGGCGCCTGCTGGTGGGTGGCGAGCACGGTCTCTTTCTTCGTCGCCAGGTCCATCGACACGATGTCGCCGAACGGCCCCTTGCCGTCCTTGAACGAGTCGGGAATGGAGCGGGCCCAGTAGACGGTCCCGTCCCTGACCGCGAGGACCTTGCCGTAGAAGACGTGGGGGAGCGTCGCGACGACGCTCTCGGGCCCGTTGTCCTTTCGCTTGCGCAGCTCGCACGGCGGCGGCTTGTCCCCGTGGACACCCTTGCAGCCATAGAGGAACGCCCCATCAAACGCCGCCGGAGAGAACGACGTCTTGTCGTTCAGGTTCTCCACGGCACCATCGGCCAGCTTCACGCGGCTCCAGCTCGCGGTGTCGTTCGGCTGCCCGAGGTAGAGGTATGCGCCGTCGGTGACGTTAATCCCAAATCCCCAGACGTCGGCGGCGAGGACCCCGGGCGCCTCCGCGCACGCGCCGTTGACGCAGGGCGCGCCAGCGCAGGCGGTCCTGCACGCGCCGCAGGCTTTGGGGTCGCGCTTCAGGTTGCGGTCGCACCCTGCGCTGGGGAGACCGCATGCCGTCCAACCCTCGTCGCACGACGGCTTGCACGCACCGTTCTCACAGGTGTTCTTGCCGTGGGCCGCGGCGCACTTGTTGTTGCAGAAGCCGCAGTGAGCCGGATCGGTCTTGAGATCGACCTGCGCCGAGCCACATGCGAACAAGGGCTTGCCGGCGTCGGCGGTGGGCTCGGTCTTCGGTGTGCAGGCCACGAGCGAGAGCGCGCTGAGCGCGACGAGCGATATTCGCATCGGCGCCGATGCTATCCCGTCTGGGTCAGCGCGCCTCCCACAGGCGCGCGCGTCAGCGAGCGCCTATTCGAGAGCTTGGTTGCGAATGCATCCAGAGATGTGACCAGAGCCAAGCGGCCGAACGTATGCCCATTCCCGGTGCGCGCGAGGCTGATTAGCGTTCGCGCCATGCGAACCCTTGGTGTCTTTGCGTTGGTCGCTGTCTTCGCCGGGTGTTCCTCGAGCACCGATCCGTTCCAGTCCGCCGACGCCGGAGGCCCGAAGGACGGCGCGGTGTCCGCCAGGGACTCGGGAGCGCTCCTCGGCAGAGACACCGGCGCGCCCGAGGACGCGTCGTTGCCCGACACCGATTCGCCGCCGATCGACACGGGCAGCGGCCCATTCGACACCGGAAGCGCGTTCGACACCGGAGCCGCGTTCGACACCGGAGCTGCGTTCGACACCGGAGCTGCGTTCGACACCGGAGTGGCGTTCGACACCGGCGGCACCGACGGCGGCGGCCTTATCGACAAGACCACCGGTCTCGCGTGCTCGATCGACGACGACTGCGACAAGACCGGGGCGGGCATCAACCTCTGCACCAAGGGCGCCTTCGGCGGCGACTCGCTGTACCCGACCTCGGTGTGTATCGGAAACAGCTGCGACCCCGGCTTCGGCGCCATCGCGGGCTGCGACGGCGATCGCGGCGTGTGTCTCGCGACCTCGAGCGGCGGGATTTGCCTCCCGGTCTGTGAGTTCGGCGACACCGGCGCGGCGCCGACCGGCTGCATCGGCAAGAACAAGTGCAACGCATATGGGTGGGGCAAGGACGCCACCACGTCCGCCACGACCGGCGTCGGCTACTGCTTCGGCGGCTGCAAGGTCGACAGCGACTGCCCGACCGGCAACGTCTGCCAGGTCGAGGACGGGCTCTGCGTCAAGACGAAGGTCACCTTCACCAAGCTCCCCGGCGACCCCTGCACCGATCTCGACGCGAAGGCGCCGGCCAAGTGCAACTGCCTGTACACGACCGCCGAGAAGAAGGGCTACTGCGCGAACGCCTGCTACTTCGGCGAGACCACCTGCGCGGCCGGCTTCACCTGCGATCCGAGCCTGCCGCGCACTGCGCTTCTCGCGAGCGACGTTGCGTTCACGAAGGTGCCCGCCGGCATGGCTGGCTACTGTCTCAAGAACTGCACCACCGACACCGACTGCGCGACACTCAACGGCTACTGCGAAGAGATGGGCGGCACCGGCAAGAAGACCTGCCAAGTCGGCAAGCGCCCGTGCGCGACGAGCGCGCACTGCCCGGCGGGCAAGACGTGCATCGGCGCGACGAGCACCGCGCACGGCACCTGCGGCTGAGCGCTCGTAAGTCCTCGAAGTCCGAGGCTGCGCAGTGAGCACCTCGAGGCGGCCGAAGCAGTATCAGCGGCGGCGTCGCGCGATGAGCGCGAGCAGCGCAAGCAACGCCATCGGCGAGCCGCGCCCCGCCGCGCGGCCGAGCCCACAGCCGCCATCGCCGCCGCTGCCGCCGGCGTCGCCGGGGACACACCTGGTTGACGTGGGATCGCAGACGAACCCGCCCGCGCAGTCGTTGCTCGTCTGGCACACCGCGCTGCACTTGCCGTCGGTGCCGCAACGGAAGGGCGCGCAGGGGGTCTCTTTGCCCAGCTTGTCGACCGAGGCGGTGCCCTCGGCGTTGCATGTCGCGCCCTGCACGCATGCCGAGCCGGTGCAGGTATAGCCCTCGGCGCAATCGCCGTTGGTGGCGCACGTCGACTTGCAGCCGGTCGCGGCGGTGACGTCACAAACATAGGGAATGCATGGAAGTGGCTCCGGCCGCGCGCACTTTCCGGCGCCGTCGCAGGTGCCGGCCTTTTGATACTTTTTGTCGGCGGTGCACGCGCTCGCGCCGCACGACACCGCGGTGCCGTTGGCGAAGCCCGCGCACTTGTCGCGCACGGTGCCGTCGCACGTGGTGCGTGAGCAGTCGGTCTCGGCGAGCGCGTCGCACCCTGCGCGCGTCCCGCGCGGTTTGCCGGTCACGCCGGTGCAAGTGCCCGCCGCGCCCGGCTCGTTGCACGCCTCGCACTGTCCCGCGCACGTGGACGCGCAACACACGCCATCGACGCAGAAGCCGCTCGCGCACTCGCGCGCATCCGCGCAAGAGTTGCCCGCAGCGAGCTTCACGGCGCACGTCTTGGCAGCGGTGCAGTAGGCGTCCGCCGTGCAATCGGTGTCCGCCGCGCAGACCGTCTTGCACGCGTCGGTGCCGCACGCGTAGGGCGCGCACGACGTCGTCGCCGTCTCGCACGTGCCGCCGCCGTTGCACGTCTTACCGGCGACGCTGCCCGCGGTGCAGGTCGTCGCGCCGCACGCGGTGCCCTTCTTGGCGTAGATGCGGCAGGCACCCGCGCCATCGCACATGCCGTCGGCGTCGCAGGACAAGGGAGTCGGGTCGGCGGCGCACTTGTCGCGGGGATCGGTCCCCTCGGCGACGTTGCCGCAGGTGCCGTCGGTGCCAGAGCCCTTCTTCGCGGCGATGCACGACTCGCAGACGCCGGCACACGGCTTGTCGCAACAGACGCCCTCGACGCAGTGAGCGGAGATGCAGGCGCCCGCGGATGTGCACGAGGCGCCGAGCGCGAGGGTCGCCGGCGCGAGCTTCGTGATGAACACGTCAGCGGCGCCCGCGCTCAGGGTGGTATCGAACCCGCCGGTGGCGGGGAAGTCGGCCGAATTCGTCGCACCAGAGACGAAGAGGTTGCCTGCGGCGTCGCTCGCGATCCCGACTGGGCCGAGCCCGGATTCGCCGCCGGACCCGCCGAGATACGACGACCAGAGGATGACGCCGGCACCGCTGATCTTCGTGACGAAGACGTCACCGCTGCCGCCGAGCGTCGAATCGAAGGCGCCGAGCGTGGGGAAGTCGAGGGAGCTGGTGGTGCCCACGACGATCACGTTGCCACCGCTATCGGTGAGCGCCCCGAGCGCGATATCGCCCTCGCCGCCGCCGAGGTACGAGGACCATTGCAGCGCCCCCGCGGCGCTCACCTTGGCGACGAACCCCTCGCTGATTCCGGCGCTGGTGGTGTCGAAGCCGCCGGTGGTGGGGAAGGCGCCACTGCCCGTGTGGCCGACGACGAACGCGTTTCCCGCGCTGTCGACGGCGATCGCGTGACCGTAATCGACGCCGGTCCCGCCGAGGAAAGACGACCACACCACGCCACCGGACGGCGAGAGCTTGGTGACGAAGGCGTCGCCGGAGCTCGTGGTCGTGTCGAAGCCGCCGGTCGTGGGAAAGTCCGCAGACGTGGTGTTGCCGGTGAGCAGCACATTGCCGCTGCCATCGATCGCGATGCCCTCGACCTGCTCGAAACTGGTGCCGCCGAGGTACGTCGACCAAGCAACGGCGCCCGCGCTCGTCACCTTGGTGATGAAGGCGTCGGTCTTCCCGCCGAACGACGTGTCGACCCCGGCGGTGGTGGGGAAGTCGGTCGACTCGGTCCCGCCGCCGACGTACACGTCGCCGGTGGCGTCGATCGCCATCGAGATCGGGTAGGACGATTCGCTGAGGCTACCGCCGAGATACGATGACCACGTCAACGCGCCGGCGCTGCTGAGTTTCGCGACGAACGCGTCCGAGGCACCGCCACGTGAGGTGTCGAAGCCGCCGGTGGTGGGGAAGTCGGCCGACGACGTCGTGCCGCCGACGAAGACGTTCCCCGCGGCGTCCGCGACCACGGCGTCGCCGTTGTCGAGCCCCGCGCCCCCGAGGTACGTGGACCAGAGCAGCGCGCCCGCGCTCGAAATCTTCGTGACGAAGGCGTCGCCGGCTGCGTAGGTCGTATCGAACCCGCTCATCGTCGGGAAGTCCGCGGAGCCGGCGCGGCCGACGACGAGCACGTTGCCGCTGCCGTCCACGGCGACGCGCGCGTTCGAGTCCCAACCCGAACCACCGAGGTACGACGACCACGAGATGGTCGGATCGACGATCAACGGCTTCGTACCATCCCACCCATCCACTTCGAGCGTGACGTCGGCGCCGCGCACGACGTGACGCGCGGTGAGCTCCACGCGCCGGTCCCCTTCGATGGCGAACGCATGCAGGCCGCGCACGCGGAGCACGCCGAGATCGGTGACGATGTCGACGCCCCCCTCGACCTTGCGCGGAACGCCGCCCTGCCAGCGCATGACGATGTCCTCGACGCGCGCGCCCGGCGACAGCACGAACCGATACGCGACGCCGCCGCGCGCGACGTCGGACACCATGTCGATGCCCGGATAGACGTCGTCCCAGGCGACGCGCGATACCGTCGAGAGATCGCGCGCCCATGCGCCCTGCGGGCCGACGAACTGGTGAACGCGTGCGGCCTCGGGGCCCTCGCCGGTGAGCGAGCGACGACCGCCCTCGATCGTGCAGTGCACGGCGCGGCGCTCGCGACCGTCGTCCACGGCAAACGCGAAACCCTCGGGTGTGAAGAACGTAGTCGCGCCGGCCCTGCGCACGATGTAGCGCCCCGACCGATCGGGCGCCTCCGCGATCGGGATTGGCAGAAGGCGCGTGTCGCCGAGGGGCTCGACGGGCTTCCACGCGTGCAGCGCGCGTCGCACCGCGGCTCCCGCCGTGACGACGTCGGGCTTGGTCTGGTGCGGGCGACCGCAAGAGAGAAGCGCGATCGAGAGACTCCACAGCGGGAGGTAACGCATCGCGCGCGAGTAGACGCGCTTATGGAAAGTGGTGCAAGCGGCGTTCGGCTCGGGGAGAGCCGCCCGCGCGTTGGGGCTTGCGGCGCGACAAGCGCGAGCTCGCGCCCCAAAGAATTGCGCGAGGATCGCGCGGTTTGAGCTCGTCTACTTGCCGATAATGATCTCGACGCGCCTGTTCATGGCGCGACCCTCGATCGTCTTGTTGTCGGCGACCGGGCGCGACGGGCCCAAGCCGACCGCGGAGATGGCATCCTTCGCCACACCGTGGACGATGAGATAGTCGCGCACCGCTTCGGCGCGCTTCTTCGAGAGCTCTTGGTTGACCGCATCGGTGCCCTGCGAGTCGGTGTGGCCCTCGACGGTGAAGTGTCGTTCGGCCTGCGTCTTGAGCGCCTCGGCGACCTTGTCGAGCTGTGACATCGCGCCCGGCAGAACCGTCGACTGCCCCGTTGCGAAGAGCACGCTGCCGGAGAGCGTGATCACCTTTCCGCGCGCCTCTTCCTTCACGGCGAGCGTCTTGGCGAGCGCGTCCATCGCCTCGGCGGAGGCCTTCTCGGCGGCGAGTCGCTTCTCCTTCTCGGCGGCGGTCTTCTCCTTCTCGGCGGCGACGTTGCCCTTCTCGGCCGCGACCTTGCCCTTCTCGTCCGCCAGCGCGGCGTCGGCGGCCTTCAGCTTTCCGTCTTTGCTATCGAGCATCGCGTTGGTGGTGATGCCGGCTTCCTTCTCGAGCGCGGCCTTCTTCTCGCGCGCCGCTTCGGCGTTGCCGAGCGACTCGGCGAGCTCCGATTTGCGCATCGCGACGTATGCGAGGTCGTTCGTGTCGCCGTCCGCTCCATCTTTGGCGAACGAGCTCTCGGCCTTGTCGAGCGAGTCCTTCGCGACGTGCAGCTCGGCCGGCTTGAGCGTTCCGGCGGCGCCGGATTCGGCCTTCTTGTAGGCGGTTCGCGCGTCGAGCAGCGTCTTCGGAGGTACGGCAGCCGCGCAGCCCGCGAGCGTGAAGCAAAGGAGCGCAGCGAACGTCGTCTGCGCAATCGTGGAAACGGTCTTCATTGGCTCGCCTTCTTCTTCAGTGCGTTGACTTGCTCGAGCGTCTTCTCGGCATCCGCTTTGGCGGTGTCTTCCCGTGCGAGTGCGACCGCCAGCTCGGCGTCGGCTTCCGCGCGCTGCAGCATCAGGTCGGCCTCTTTGTGCTTTCCCTCCTCGATCAACGCGAGCGCCTTCGCGCGCCCCTCTTGTGCGAGCTTGAGGTGCAGCGCGGCGCGCGGCTCGCCCTTGGCGCCCGCTTCCTCGGCGCCGCGGATCGCGCCCTCGGACGAGGAGACACGCGCCTCCGGTTTGGGGAAGCTCGCGCCGCACGCAACGAGCGCAAGCAAGCTCAGACAAACGATCGATCTCGAGAAAGTCATTCAATGCCTCCAGTCGGCGGTGCCCCCTGAGCAACGCTCGTGCCGTCGCCCGTTCCCGCTGCGACACGGTGAGAGACCGAAAAAGGTACGGATGTGGCGCTTGCCGGTCGCCGACTGTGTGTGATTCGCAACGTGCTATCCACGTCCATGACTGAACGCTCGGATCGCATCCCCTCGCTCCTCTCGCGCGACACCGAGCTACCTCTGCTCGACAACGAGCCGCATCGACCCTCGATGGTGCGCGGCCGGCGGCTCGCGCTGTCGGTGTTGCTGCTGTTGGCGATGCTCGCGGTCGCGCGGATCGCCGCGCCCCTGTGGGTGGGGATCGCGTTCGGGACGATGATGGCGTTCACCGCGCAGCCCGCGTATCGCGCGCTCAATGCGCGGCTCGGTGAGCGGCGGGCGCTCGCGGCGGCGCTCACCACGCTGTTTGCGGGCCTGATCGTCGCGCTGCTCGGCGCGTTCGTCCTGTGGATCCTGACCCGCGAGGTCATGACGGCGGTGTCGCTGATGCAGCAGAAGCTGGCGACGGGATCGCTCGCCGACCTCATCGGTGACCGGGGCGTTCGGTTGCTCGGCAAGGTCGGCGTCGACCGCGCGCAGATCGGGCCGCGCGTGACGCAGGAGCTATCGCGCGCGACCGGGTGGGCGGCAGGCGCTGCTTCGCTCGTGTTGCAGACTGCGACGAGCGCGGCGCTGGGGCTGCTCGTGGGATTGCTGACCACCTACTACGTCCTCCTCGAATGGCCACACCTCCCGGTGCGGCTGGAGAAGGTGCTCCCGCTCGATCCGCGGCATACACGTGCGCTGGTCCTCGAGTTCCGCGAGGTCGCGCGGAGCGCGCTCGTCGGGGCCATCGCTACCGCTCTCGTTCAGGGTGTCCTCGCTGGCATCGGCTTCGCGATCGCCGGCGTGCCACAGGCACTCACCTGGGGACTGCTCACCGTGCTCGCTTCGTTCGTCCCCCTGGTCGGCACTGCCGCGGTCTACCTACCGATCGCGGGCTATCTCGTCCTCACCGGGTCCACTGGCTCGGGCGTGTTCGTCCTCTTGTGGGGCGTGATCGTGGTGATGGCGGTCGCGGACTACGTGATTCGCCCGCGAATTGTCGGTGGCAAGGGGCAGGGGCACCCCTACCTCCTGCTCATCGGCATCCTCGGCGGTCTCGAGGTGTTCGGGCTCGCGGGCCTGTTTGTCGGCCCGGTCGTGATGACAATGTTCGTGGCGATCCTCCGCATCTTCGAGCGCGAGGTCGGGACGTAAGCTACGGGACCGGAGCACGGGCATCTGAGCACCGTGCAACGAACTCGGGCCTCGAGGTGACTGCCGCGGATCGGAGGTCTCACCGACCCTCCGGCCAGCCGCGTCTATCGCTCATCGAAGTCTTCCCGCAGCCGGACCGGCAGCAACTGTCGCTCAGCGGCAAGCTGATCTTCGCCGAGGCCGGTGAGATCTGGACCGACGTCAGCGCGCGGATCGCGACGCTCGAGAAGGGGGATCGGATCGACTTCGACATGTCGCGCGTCGATGCGATCGACGGCGGCACGATGGCGCTCCTCGTTCACCTCCGCAGCGAGCTCGCGGCGCGCGGGGTGCGCGCGGAGTTCGCTGGCGCGGGCGCGGACGTGCAGGCCCTCATTCACCTCTACCGAGGCGACATCCGGGCGTCGCGTCGCGTGCGCCAACGGGCGGAGAGCACGTTCTCCCAGCTCGGCCGAAGCACCATTCACTTCTTCCACGAGCTGCGCGGCATCCTCGGTTTCCTCGGGAACTCGGTGCTGGCTGCGGTCGGCCTGCTGAGGGAACCCAAGACCGGCAACTGGAAGCAGCTCGCCCCGACGATGGAGCGAGCTGGCGCCGATGCCGTTCCGATCGTCGTGCTGATCAATTTCCTCGTCGGCTTCGTGATGGCGTTTCAGGGGGCCACCCAGCTCAAGCAGTTTGGAGCCAACGTCTACGTGGCTGACCTCGTCGGGCTGTCGGTCACCCGCGAGCTCGGACCCCTGATGACCGCGATCATCCTCTGCGGTCGCTCGGGCGCGGCCTTCGCCGCGGAGCTCGGTTCGATGAGCGTCTCGGAGGAGATCGACGCCCTCCGCACGATGGGCTTCGGGCCGATCCGCTACCTCGTGCTGCCGAGGACCCTCGCGCTCATGTTGGTCCTCCCGCTCCTCACGCTCCTCGGCGACCTGGTGGGGATCATCGGCGGCTTGGTGGTCGGCGTGACGAGCCTCGGGCTCACGGTCGGCGGCTACCTCTCGGAGACCCAGAAGGCAGTCAGCATGTGGGACGTCTTCTCCGGCTTGATCAAGAGCGTCATCTTCGCCATCGCGATCTCGGTGATCGCCTGCCAGCAGGGAATGGCCACCACCGGCGGCGCCGAGGGCGTCGGACGAAGGACCACGGCTTCGGTCGTGTCGACCCTGTTCGCGCTGATCATCATCGACGCCGGCTTCACCGTCTTCTTCCACGCGTTCCACCTATGAGCGAGCCGATGATCAAGGTGGAGGGGCTGACGATGGGCTGGCCGGGCCCCGCGGGAGCGCCGGTCATCCTGCAGCAGGACGCGACCTTCGACGTCGCGCGCGGTGAGGTGTTCGCAATCCTCGGCGGCAGCGGGTGTGGCAAGTCGACCTTGCTTCGCTACCTCGTCGGGCTCGAGTCACCGCTCGGCGGCGAGATCGCGATCGCCGGTCTCGGTCGCCCGAACCTCGAGGTCGGCCGGCCGCCGTTCGGAGTCATGTTCCAATCCGGAGCGCTCTTCGGCTCGCTCACCGTGGGCGAGAACATCGGCCTCTCGCTCGAGCAGTGGACCGACCTTCCCTACGAGGCGATCGCTGCGATTGTGCTCGCCAAGCTGAAGCTGGTCGGGCTCGAGGGCGCCGAGAACAGGTACCCAGCGGAGCTCTCGGGTGGCATGAAGAAGCGCGCGGCGATCGCCCGAGCGATGGCGCTCGAGCCCGAGCTGATCTTCCTCGATGAGCCCTCCGCCGGCCTCGATCCGGTGAGCGCGGTGGAGCTCGATCAGCTGATCCTCACGCTCAACAAGGTGCTCGGTTTGACCGTGGTGCTCGTGACGCACGAGCTCCCGAGCATCTTCAAGATCGCGCAGCGCTGCATCATGCTCGACAAAGAGACCAAGAGCATCATCGCGACGGGAGACCCGTGCGAGCTGCGCGACCACAGCGACGATCCCCGGGTGCGCGATTTCTTCAACCGAAGGCCGAGGTCAGTCTGATGGCATCACCCACCAACCACTGGAAGCTCGGGCTCTTCGTCGTCGCCGGCTTCGTCCTGTCGCTGTGCACGATTGTCTTTCTCGGTGCACGCAGTCTGCATAAAGACTCGATTCATTATAAGTCGTATTTCGACGAGTCGGTGCAGGGCCTGGAGGTCGGCTCCGCGATCAAGTTCCGCGGCGTGGTCATCGGCAGCGTCTCGGCGATCGACATCGCGCCCGACGGTCGCCATGTGGCGGTCACCACCGACCTCTCGGTCCAGGATCTCTCCGATCTCGGGCTCAGCGACGGCACCGGCCTCAAGTCACGCATCCGGATCCCGCCCGAGCTGCGCGTAGAGCTGGCGTCGCAGGGCATCACTGGCGTGAAGTTCCTCCAGCTCGACTTCTTCAACGTCATCAGCCACCCGGTGCCCGTCCTCCCCTTTCCCACGCCGCCCAACTACATCCCGTCGGTCGTCTCGACGATGAAGAACCTCGAGACGGCGGTCGTGAAGGCCGTGGACCGGATGCCCGAGCTCGCCGACACGGTGCTCAAGGTCACCCAGCAGGTGAGCCGCATCCTCGATCAGGTCGAGAAGAACAAGCTCCCCGACGCTGCGAGCGACACGCTCGCCCGCTCCAACAAGGTGCTGGCGTTGATTCAGGGAGCGATCACCCAGCTCGACACCGCAAAGCTCTCGGGCAAGGCCCAGCAAGCCATCGCGGACTTCAGCGGCACGATCAAGCGGGTGGACGCGATGCTCGCCCGCGTCGACGGCGACAAGGGGCTCTTGGTGAGCGCCAAGCGGGCGACGGACGCTGTCGGCGACGTGGCCACCAACTTCGGCTCGCCGCGCTTGAGCGGCAGCGTGGAGAAGACGCTCGGTGACATCCAGGAGGTCGCCGAGTACATCCGCAAGATCGCCGACGCGCTCGAGCGCGATCCCGACATGCTCCTCAAGGGGAAGGGGAAGCCCAAATGAGAGCGCTGATGGTCGCGCTGCTCTGCGCGTCGTGTGCGCTCACCAACAAGAGCGACTCGGTGTTCTTCCGCTACTACACGCTCGAGCCAACCCGAGCGGAGCAGCCGCACGAGCTCGGGACCGCGAAGGCCGCGATCGTCGCGCCGGTGCACAAGCTCCAACTCCGCCTCGGCCGCGTCGGCGCCGCGGCGTACCTCAAGGACAAGATCGCGTTCCGTGACGGCGGGAGCGAAGTCGGGTTCTACGAGGGACTGCGCTGGACCGAGCGGCCCGAGGCCTACCTCTACCGCGCGATGTCGCGCGCGCTCTTCGAGCAGCACCAGATTCAGCAGATCGTCGGCGGCGCGGGTCCCACGCTCGAGGTCGAGCTCAACGTCTTCGAGGAGCTGCGCGCGCCCCGTCACGCGGCGCGCGTCGAGGTGTCGTGGTTGTTGCGAGACGACCGGCTCGTCCTCCTGCAGAAGACACTGACCGTGGAGCGCCCGATCCAATCCGCGAAGTCCGACACCGACGCGAGCGCCGTGGCGACGGCGATGGCCGACGCGCTCGGCGAGGCGATTCAGACGATGGTGACCGCGGTCGTCTCCGAGCTCTCGACGGGCGCGCCCGCTGTCACCCCGAAGTAGTCTTGCTGCCGAAGTACATTTGCGTGCGGGTCTCTGCGAACTTGTCCTCGGCCTCGCGCTCCGGCCGCACGAGGGACACCACGATCCCGACGATGAACGAGAGCGGCACGGTGACGATGCCGGGGTTCTTGAGCGAGAAGATCGCGGAGCTCTTGTGCAAGAGGTCGACTTGCACGGTCGGCGACAGCGCGATGAGCACCAGGGCCGAGACGGTGCCCGTGATCATGCTCGCGACCGCGCCGGCCGTCGTGAAGCGCTTCCAGGTGACCGCGAGGAGCAGCGCCGGGAAATTCGCGCTCGCGGCGATCGCGAACGCGAGACCGACCATGAACGCCACGTTCTGACCCTTGAACGCGATGCCGAGACCGATCGCGCCGACGGCGAGCACCACCGTCGCGACGCGCGCGACGAGCAACTGCTCGTCGTCGGGGACCTTGTCCCTGCGAATGACGCCGACCCACAGATCGTGCGCGAGCGCCGCGGCGCCCGAGAGCGTGAGCCCGGCGACGACGGCGAGGATCGTCGCGAATGCGACGGCGGAGATGAACCCGAGGAACGGCGTTCCCCCGAGCGCTTCGGCGAGGAGCGGCGCCGCCATGTTGCCGCCCTTCTCGATGCTCGCGATCGCCTCGCGCCCGACGAGCACCGACGCGCCGAACCCGAGGATGAACGTCACGAGATAGAACAGCCCGATCAGGCCCGTGGCGTAGAACACCGATGCCCGCGCGGTCCGCGCGTCGGGCACGGTGTAGAAGCGCATGAGGATGTGCGGCAGGCCCGCGGTCCCGAACATCAGCGCGATGCCGAGCGAGATCGCCTCGAGCGGGCTCGTGACGAGCTTCCCCGGCGCGAGGACCGCGGGACCGTACTTCTGCGCTGCGGCGTCGAAGAGCCGCAGCGGGCTGAAGTGGAACTTTGCGAGCACCATTGTCGCGAGCGCGATCGCGCCGCCGAGCAACAGCACCGCCTTGATGATCTGCACCCAGGTCGTGCCGATCATTCCGCCGAAGAGGACGTAGACGAGCATGACGCCGCCGACGGCGAGGACCGCGGTCTCGTAGGAGAGGCCGAACAGCAAGCGCACGAGGCTGCCCGCGCCGACCATCTGCGCGATGAGATAGAACCCGACCACCGTGAGGCCCGATACGGCCGCGGCGATGCGCACCGGCTTCTTTTGAAGTCGCGTCGCGAGCACGTCGGCGAACGTGTAGCGCCCGAGGTTTCGCAGCGGCTCGGCGATGAGGAACATCACGATCGGCCAGCCGACGAGCCACCCGACCGAGTAGATCAGCCCGTCGAACCCGGACTGCGCGACGAGGCCGGCGATGCCGAGGAACGACGCCGCGCTCATGAAGTCGCCGGCGAGCGCGAACCCGTTCTGAACGCCGCTGACGTTGCCGCCCGCCGCGAAGAACTCCGACGTGCTCTTGGTGCGCCGCGCGGCCCAGCCGGTGATCGCGAGCGTCGTCACGATGAAGAACACGAAGAACCCTATGGCGGTGCCGCTCGGATGTCCGAGCGTGGTGGTCACCGGCGCTGCTTGCGTCATCGCCGATCACCGCGCATCGCGTGGAGCGCCGCGTCGTAGCGGGTGTTGGCCCAGCGGACGTAGACACCGGTGAGCACCCACGCGATCACAATCACCGCCGCGCCGAGCGCGATGCCGATGCTGAGCCCCGGAGCGAGCATTCGCCCGAGGAGCGGCTTGTTGAACGCGACGAGCAGGATGAACCCGAAGTAGGTCAACAGCACCAGAGCCGTCAGCGTGAGGGCGACGCGCCAGCGCATGCGGGCGACTCGGTCGAGGTCGGGGTGGTCCATCGGCTTCCTATGGGATGACTCGGGCCGGCCGGCAGCGCGGCTCGGGCGCAATCTCGAGAGACTGGCCTTCTCGCGTCGAGGCCGAACGGGCTTAGCGCCTGCGAGGAAGAGTTGGCAACTCTCGCCGACGACCACTGCCACTCTGACGCGCGCGCTGAGCCTCCAACACGCGAAAACCACGCAGAGAGCACGCCCTCGTCGTTGGCACCGCCGCTGCAAAGCGCCGGTCGATGCACGCAGAGCCGACCCACGAGACTCCCTTCGTCGCGCGCCTACTCCATCGTTGGCTTGTCCAATACAACCCGCTCTATCTCTTGAGCGCAGCGCTCGTTCTCTTCGGTCTCACGCTCGTGAATCGCGGGCTCGCGCACGACGCGTCGATGTGGGGGCAGCTCGCGGTCGGGATAGTCACCGAGCTGTATGCCTCCGCGCTGATCGCCGCCGCCGCGCTGCTCACGCGCCTCGGGCTGCGTCGGCCGGCGGTGTTCGTGGCGCTCATGGCCGTCCTCTATCAGGGCGATCTTGCGCTCCAGACCGAGACCTTCGCGCTCCTCGGCGACGTCGGACGCGCTGCGAGCGCGCTGTGGTGGATCGTGTTCGTTGCCAAGCTGCGCCTGCTCGCGTGGGCACTCGACCTGCGTGTCGCGCCCTCGGGCTTCGGAATCGTGAGCTTCGGGGCGCTCGGGCTCGCAGCCGTCCCGCACCTCTCTCGGCTCGTGAGCACCCACACGCTGTCGATCCTCGTCGGCTTGTGGCTCTTCACGCTCCTCGCGGCGGCGCTCTGGACGACCCGCGCAATCACCAGCGAGCGCGAGCTCGACGCGTGGGGTCACACGGTCCTTCGCCGTTCGGTGCGGGCGTCGTGGACGATCTGGGCCGCGCTCACCGGGGCGCACGTGGTCTTCTGGACGAGCCAGTACAACCTCCGCGCCGCAGTCTTCGCGCCCGTTGCCCTGCTCCTCGCGACCCGATGGGTGCGGAGTGAGCTCGGAGTGCTCACCTGCGTGTCGCTCACGCTCGGGCTCGTGGCGACCGCACTGCCGGACGTCTTCCAGGTGTCCGCGCTCATGAGCGCGATCGTCCTGACCCTGCACGCGCTCCGCAAGCCGACGGAGCCGTGCGTGGGCGACGTGCCTCCGCAGCGCGATCATTACCGAGCGACCGTCGTCGATGACCCCCTCGCGGCCCCGCTTCCGCCGTTCGCGCGTTCGGCCTCGTTCGCGCGGCAGCTCGCGTGGGCCGGCTACGCGCTCTACCTCGCGGCGTGGACGATCTCGTGGAAGGGCGGCCCTTGGCCCGCGCACCTCATTGGGCTCGATCTGTTCGCGTCGGCGTCGGTCGCGGTCATCGTGTGGCGCTCACGCTGCGCGATCGCCACACTCCCCCTCGCTGCGAGCTATCTGCACTGGTCGATCCAAGCGCGCCTGCTGAGTGCGCCGCAGTCGACGCTGCAGTGGGGGGTCACCACGGTCTCCGCGGGGTTCGCGCTGCTCGTCGCGTCGCTGTTGCTCAGCGTGCGACTCGAGGGGGCTGGGAGGTCAAGGCGTTCGCGCGGGGTCCCAGCGGGCGGTTGAAAGCACGCTGACGCGGGCTGACCCTCAAGCGCTCCTGCGACGCCGCACGACGCCCGCGATCGCGAGCGCAAGCCCCGGGAGCGGCGCGAGCAACGACCAGCGCATGCGCGTAAGGATGGCGATGCACACCTCGCGGTCATGGTAGTGGTCGTTGCAGATCGGCGTGTAGAGCACGGGCATCGACCAACAGCTCAGCGTGTAGACGAGGCCGACGAGGCCGAGCAACACGCCCGCGGCGATCATGCGGCGCCCGGGCTTGGACGGTTTCTGCAGCCCGGGCGCCAGAGGCGCGGGCGGGTCGTCCATACCGGTGAAGTACTTGGGCTTGGTCTCGACGGAGAAGATGGGGCCATACCCCCTATCGACCGGCCGCGTCGTCGGTCGCGTGGTGGCCTACGATTTCTCCCCGGGGACGCGCCCCGGGCGGTTCTCGAGGCGCACTCACTTCACGCAGCGAAACCCGAGCGACGTGGACTGCTGCGCCTCTTTGACCTCGTTGCGGTCCGTTGCGAGGAGGCGGCTCGCGACCGCGTTGAGGAAGCCGCCGCCACGATCGATGAAGAAGCCGGGCTTGCCCGCGGGCGTCGATGTCCACTCCCAGACGTTGCCGGCCAGGTCGAGGATGCCCTTCGGGTTCGCGCCGCTCGGGAACGCGCCGGCCTCGCACGTGCCGTCGTGCTCCTCGGGGAGCGACGTGCCGGGACCGATCCAGCACGCGCGCGCCTCGATCTTCTCGTCGCCCCACGGATAGATCGATGCCCGTTCGTAGCCGCGGGCCGACCACTCGAACTCGGCCTCGGTCGGCAGGCGCGCAGCGCGGAACGCGCAATACGCTGTGGCCTGCGCGTGGTTGACGCAGTTGATCGGATGGGCCTCGAAGCCCTTCCGACCCCAGTTGCAGAGCTTGTGATCGTCGTCGTCCGCACCGTGCGCCGCGGTGCACTTGCCGGCGTCGACGCACGCCTTGTAGGCGGTGACGGTGACCTCGAGGCGGTCGTAGCAGTGCGGCGCGATCGTGGCCTCGACCTTCGTCTTGCCGAGGGTGAGCTTGCCGCCGGGCACCGCGACCATGCCGTTGGGGCAGCTCGCGGGCTTGGCCGGCGCCGAGGCGCTCGGTTGCGCCTTCGCGATCGGAGCAGGCGGCGGCGCCGCCGGCGCGCAGCCGAGGAGGGCGACGAGGACGTAGCGTTTCACGCGCCGAGCAGAGCGTGGATCGCGCGCGCTCGCAACGTCAGCCCCTGCGGCCCTTCTTCCTGGCGACCGGCTGCGCGTCGCGCCACGCATCGACGACGAGCTCCCGCAGCAACTCGTCGTCGACCCGCGAGAGGTCCACCCCGACGTACCCGAGGCGGGTCCATCCGCCGAGCGACCGGAAGACCTCCGGGAACGCCTCCATGAGCCCCTCGCGCCGGTCGACGGGATCGATCTTCAGGTTCACGTCCTTGTTGCCGCCGAGCGTCGCGAAGATCTTCCGTTTGGTGCGAAACGCCGCCCGATCCATGTGCGGGACCTCCTGCACACCCTCGAGCGAGAGCGCGAGCTTGCGAAAGCGAGCGGGCGTCATGGCCGCGATCCTATCGGCACTTGGCGTGAATCGGCATCGATGGCGCACCCAGTGCGGAGGCCAAAAGCCGATTGTGCACACCTTCTGTCGCAAGTGCACCACTTCGCGCGACGCATCCGCGGATGGCTTCTTGCAAAGCGTCGGTCCGGGACGAGCTCTCCACGGGCCGTTCCGAGGAGTTCAATTTACATGTCGCTTAAGAATATCGTCGCGCTTCTTCCCTTCGCCCTGCTCGCGAGCGCTGGTTGCTCCGGTTCGAGTGACGAGAGCAGCGAGCTCGACGGCGGAGTGGGTGATAGCGCGGTGTCCGGCGACGCCAGCGAGACCGGTACATCGCCGACCGACACCGGATCCGACGACTCCGGATCCGACGACTCGAGCGCCGCCGATACGAATGTCGCTGACACGAACGTCGCTGACACGAATCTCGCGGATTCGAAGTCGAGCGAGACGGGCGACGCGAGTCCCGGCGACACGAAGGTCACGGACATCGGCTCGAGCGATTCGAGCGCAGACGTGGCGGTGGGCGACACGGCTCTGGCCGACACCGCCGTCCGCCGCGGCCCGGCGCCCGTGTTGCTCGGATCGGCCGGCAACTACGTGATCCTCGCCCAGTCCGCCATCTCAACGGTGCCCGCATCCGCCATCACCGGCAATCTCGGGATCAGCCCTGCTGCGGCGAGCTTCGTCACGGGCTTCTCGATGACGCGCGTCGGGACGTATTGGACGTCGATCCAGGTGACGGGACAGATCTTCGCCGCCGACAACGATGCGCCGACGCCCAGCCTACTCACGACTGCGATCACCAACATGACCACCGCGTACACCGACGCGGCGGGCCGACCGACCCCCGACGCGCTCAATCTCAGCGGTGGTGCGCTCGGCGGGCTGACCCTCACGCCGGGTCTCTACAAATGGACGTCCTCCGTCGGCATTGCGTCGGATGTGACGCTGTCGGGCGCGGCGGACGACACGTGGATTCTCCAGGTCACCGGTGACCTGACCATCGCCTCGGCGAAGCAGGTGAAGCTGCTCGGCGGCGCAAAGGCGAAGAACATCGTCTGGCAGGTCGCGGGCGCGGTGGACCTCGGGACGACCTCGCACTTCGAGGGTGTCATCCTCGGCAAGACGGCGATCACCATGCGGACCGGCGCGTCGATCAACGGTCGCCTGCTCGCACAGACTGCGGTCGCGATCGACACCAGCACGGTGAAGACCCCGAGCCCGTGAGTCAGCGTCGGCGCGTGCCCGCGATCGCCCCGAGCAGCCCCCCGAACACAAGGTGTCCGAGGAACATCACCCACGGCCGCCCCGGTCGATCGCGCTTCGGCGAGGGCATGATGTGTAGCGCCGGCACCCAACCCGCGTAGCTCGCCGCCCACACCAGCCCGCCCCACACCGCGCCCTGCGCAATCGGCGAGACGGGCACGCCGAGCTTCCGCGAGATCACCCCGAACGCCGCGCCGGTCGCCGCGCCGAAGCCGAGATGGGTCACCGCTGTGGTCCAGTCGACCGCCGTCTTCGACGGCGCGGCCGTCACCGACTCCAACGCCACCCGCGCGATCTTGCGCGGCGGCAGCTCGCCGAGCAGCCCGACGCGTTGTGCTCCCTTCATCCACCCGGTGAACGCGGCGGTGCCCACGAGCCCACCGAGCGCCCCCTCACCGAGCGCGCCGACATCACTCCAATCGATCGCTCTTCCCATCGTCGGAGGGGCAGCACGCCGCGTGCCGGAGCGACGCCCAACGAGGGGATACCGACCGGTTCACGGCGCCGAGGCGGGCTCGATGCTCTTGGTGTGGGCAGTGCACGCACCGAGCTGCTCGCACCCGCACAGGTTGCCGCCGCGGTCCTCGAGCGCGAACGCGTGCGGTACGTCCTTGGCGACGAACGGTTCGACGTCCAAGTCAATCTCGTTGCAAGCGAGGCGTGCACGGGCGAGTGAGAGCGACGCGCCGGCGACGATGATCGCCGCGCGTGCCGCGCCGGACACGATCACGTCGTGAACTTCGGCGCTCGCCTCGGTGATCGCGCCGGCGCGCAAGAAGCCGCCGATGCCGAGACCGTCGCCGTACCCGTCGTTGGACGCGATGTCGCGTACGATCGTTCGAGCGATGGTGCCGGTCGCGCCCTGCATCAACACTCCCACGTGACGGACGCTGGTGATCCGCGACGCCTCGAGCGACAGCTGCGGCGGGGCCACCGCGTCGATGTCGGGGCGCGCGAGCACGCCCATCCCGAGCGCGCCCGCACCGTTCGCCTCGATCGCGAGCACCGTCGTGCGGTCGACGGTCAACTTACCGCCGTACATCGCGAGCCCCGCCGTGCGCGTGCGCGTGATGAGCGATTGAACGACGCGCACCTCCGGGGAGCTCCGGAAATACAGGCCGATGACGCCTTCGCCGCCGAGGCCGTCCCTCGGTCGCGGCTCGATGTCGCGCACGACGGACCCCTCGAGCACGACCGACGAGCCCTGGGCGAGGACGCCCCCGGTCTTGTTTCGCTCGATGACCGACTGGACGATCGTCACGCTGGCCGGCTGCTCGCTCGGCTTGTCGACCGGCCCGAAGCGCTCCGCGCGCACGCCGTACCCCCAGTCCTTTCGCGTGTCGGCGCGGGTGTCGCGGATGAGCGAGCGCTCGATCGCGAGCACGCCGCTGCCCGCGGTCGCGCCCGCGCCGGTCGCACGCTCGACGAGCGACGCGCGCAACGTCGCCGAAGCGCCGGGGCCGCCGTTGGCGACGTAGACGCCGCCCACGCGCGTGTCGTGTACGTGCACGCGCTCGAGCACGACGTCCTTCGCGTTCGTGACGACGACCCCGAACCCCGAGCCGCTGACGCCGAGGTCGTAGAGCTCGGCGGTCGCCGCGACGTCGACCGAAGCGAACTCGCCCGATCCCGCGATCTCGACCTTGGACGCGCACGCGCCATGGAGCACGACGCGCTTCTTGATGTGGATGGACTCCGCGTAGCGCCCTGCGGCGATCGCCACCGTCGCGCCCTCGCGCGCGGCGTCGATGGCGCGCTGGATGGTCGCGAACGGACGATCCCTCGAACCGTCGCCGTCGGGGAGGGCCGCGTCGACATAGACGGTATCCGGCGCGTCTTTCGCCGTGCCGAAGCGGCCCGTACAAGGGGAGACCGAGTGGCACGTCTTGTCGCCGGGGACCGCGAGCTCTCCCGCGGGGCAGGACGCCTCGGGAAGAACGGCAGCACATCCGCCGTCGCCGTCGTGCGTGAAGCCCGCCGCACAACCATCGCTCGGGACGCCGACCGCCAGGCAGCCACCGGCCGGATCGGGGAGCTCGGCTGCGCCGCACGTGCGCACGGGCGCCGTCGACGGCGAGGCCTCGCCCGCGCACCCCGCGACGAACAACGCAAACCAGCCGAACCGCACGGCAGCATCGTACAGCTCCCTGCGTCGGGAGGCGCACGTATGAGAAATGTCACTCCGTGGCCGCGGCGGCAGCGACGCTCGCTACGCTGACCCACGATGAGCGCGCTCGCGGGCTTCTCGGTCCTCTCGCGGAGGCGCGCGCTGAAGGTCGCGCTCGGCGCGCTCGGCGGCGTGGTCGTTGGCGTGTCCGGGCTCGCTTCGCTGCGCGGGTGCGCGAAGGACGTGGGCGCGCTCCGCTGCCTCAGCGATCACGAGCACCGCACGCTCACCGCGCTCGCGATCGCGCTGTTCCCGGAGGGCGGCGCCTTCGCGGGCGGGGCGGCCGGGGTCGACCTCGCGCGCACGTTCGACGCGTTCCTCGCCGACGAGGACGCGGATCGGCGGAGCGATCTGAAGCGAGCGCTCCTGCTGCTCGAATACGGCCCGGTGCTCTTCGAGCGACGCTTGGTGACGTTCAGCAACCTGGCCCCCGAGGGGCGCCTCGCGCACTTCGAGCGTTGGGCCGTGAGCGAGCGGCTCGTGCGGCGACAAGTCGCCCTCGCGTTCCGCAAGTTCCTCACGATCGTGTTCTACGATCGCCCGGAGATCTGGCCCGACATCGGCTACGTGATCGCTCCGACGGGGGCGCCGTGAAGGGCGCGATCGTCGACCTCTCGCGCGAGGCCGCGCCACGCGAGACGACCGTCGACTACCTCGTGATCGGCTCGGGCTGCGGCGGCGCGACGGCGGCGCGAGAGCTCGCGCGCGCGGGCAAGGAGGTGCTCGTCCTCGAGGAGGGCGGAGACTTCACCGGCGGCGCGCTCACGATGCGCGACGGGATGTACGACCAGCTCTATATGGAGCGCGGCGGCCGCGCGACCGTCGATCTCTCGATCACCGTGCTCCAGGGGCGGGCCCTGGGTGGCGGCGGCGTGATCAACGCGAGCGATGTCGTACCGATCGGACCGGGGGTGCTTCGGCACTGGCAAACGCAGTACGGGCTGTCGGAGCTGACGCCCGAGGCGCTCGCGCCGTACGAAAAGCTCGCGCTCGAGGATCTCTCGGCGAATACGCCGCGCGACGATCAAATCAACACCAACAACGCACTGCTGCGCGACGGCGCGCGCGCGCTCAACCTGCGCGGCGAGGTGATGCTGCACAACCGGCGCGGCTGCGTGGGCTTCGGCAAGTGTCTCGTCGGGTGCCCGGTGGACGCGAAGCGCAACCCCCGCTTCGTGGCCGTGCCCGACGCGGTCGCGGCCGGCGCCAGGTTCTTCCTCCGTGCACGGGCGATGCGGATCGACCGGGGCAACGACGAGCTCAAGACCGTCGAGGTGCGCACGCTCGACGAGAAGGGGTACCACGAGCAAGGGGAGCTCCGCGTGCGCGCGCGGACGGTGATCCTCGCGGCCAACGCGGTCGCGTCCGCGGAGCTGCTCCTTCGCTCCGGCCTCGGCAACGCGCACGTCGGGAGGAACCTCTCGCTCCAGCCGCAGCTGCCGATCGTCGCGTTCTTCGATCGCGAGGTGCAGCTCTTCCGCGGGATCCCGCAGTCGTACGCGGTCACCGAGTTCGAGCAGCTCGACCACCCGGAGCACGGGCTGTGGGGCTTTCGCATCGAGGGCATCGGCGGCACCGCGGGGATCATGGCGTCGCTGCTGCCGAAGCTCGGTCATGAGGGGAAGGCGCTGATGAAGACGCTCCCGCGGATGGCCGCGAGCCTCCTGCTCGTGCCCGACGCGGGGAACGGTCGGGTGTCACTCGGCCGCCCCGGTCGACCACGCATCGAGTACGCGATGCCCGAGGAGCAGAAGCAACGCTATCGCGACGCCATCCGCGCCGCGGCGCGGATCTACCTCGCGGCGGGCGCGCGCGAGGTGATCGTCCCGCTCGCCCGGCCGATCTCGATCCGCAGCGCCGCAGATCTCGCGCTCGTCGACGGCGCGTCGTTCGAGCCGGCGACTGCGCCGTTCCTCAGCGCCCACCAGCAGGGCAGCGTGCGCATGGCACCGTCGCCCGCGCGCGGCGCCGCCGATCCGGGCGGGCAGGTCTACGGCACGCGGGGGATCTACGTGCTCGACTCCTCGGGGTTCCCGACGAGCGCGTCGAGCCACACGATGACGCCGATCCTCACGATGTCTCGGTACCTGACCGCTCGAATCCTCGCGCGCTGAGTACGGGGCAGTCAGTTCTTCTTGTGCAGCACCGTCGTGTCCTTGTCCGCGCCGGTGCAGAGGCGTTTGAACTCCTTGCACTCGGGCGGGATGATCGCGCTGAAGCCCTTGCCGCCCCCTTGCTGGCGGCACTCGTAGTTGCCGGGGTGGTCGAGCACGCACTTGAGGCGTGCGCGCGCGGACGCGACGCAGTCGCCCTCCTCCGGTCCGCAGCTGTCCTCGGAGTTGAAGATCGAGCTCAGACACGCCTCGTGCTTCGAGCGGAGCGTTTGACACTCCGGGGTCTGCTCGATGGCGTTGACCGCAGGGTCGCCGCCGACGGTGCAGGAGCATTTGCAGCCCGTGAAGGTGGTCATCAACAAGCCGACAGCGCCGAGGAGCCGAGTCGTGTACCCCATCGACCAAGCCTACAGTCCGGCGCGCCCGCGCACACCCGCGGCGCGCGACGACGCCCTCACCCCGGGCGGCCGAACGAGATCGCCGTCGAGAACTCCTTCGTGCTGTAGCCGCCCGTCCAGCGATAGCGGACCGGCTTGCCGGCACTGTCGACGATGATGCCGATGGAGCCGCGGCCGAGGCCATGGGCGCTCGGGTAACGCGTGTCGGCCGGGCCGTGGAACGACGAGGTGGAGTCGGTGATCGGGATGATGATCTCGTCGGCGCGCTTCGGGTTGACCGTCGGCGCGCCGGTCACGACCATCACGTGGCCGGTGTTGGCGGTGACGAGATCGGCGGGGGTGAGCCACGCGACGACGTCGCCGGCGCGCATGTCGATGGCGCGGGCGACGCTCGACCAGCCGGACTTCGTGGCGCCGGGCGCGATCGAGGCGAAGAACTCGTAATAGTGCTTCGCGAGCGGGCGCGCGACGCCGCCGAAGGACTTCACCGCCGCGAGCTGCGCGGGGAGCACGCGGCTGAGCGCGTAGCCGAGAAAGCCGGAGCAGTCGTACTTGAAGGTGCCCGATGCTTCGTCGACCGAGGTGGTGTGCTCGTAGGCCGAGACCTTCATCACGGTGACCTGGCGGGTCGCCTCCTGGAGGAGAAGCTCCACGGCCGGCTTGGCGGGGGTGCCCTCGCCCTCCGAGGGCTCCGTCGCGGTCTCGGAGGGCGTCTCGGAGGGCGTCTCGGAGGGCGTCTCGCTCTCTGCGGCGCCCGAGTCGTTGGCGGGCGGTGCGGCCGCCGTCGTGAAGAACGGGTCCTCGTCCTCGGTCTTCTCGCCGACCGGCTCGCTCGCTTGCTCAACGGCCGGGCTCGTCGGTGATTCGGTTCCGTCTTCGATGGCTCCGCTGCACGCGGTGGTGGCGCTCAGTGCAAAGGCAGCGAGGAGGGCGGCGAGCTTCATTGGAGCCGAACCATATGCACAGTAATGCGCCCGTCAAACACACCGTGGTGCCAATCGGCGCACACAAACCACCGGAACGCCGCCGCGCAATCTGTCGAGCAATTCGGAAATTGAACCGCGGCCGTAGTCAATTGCCCACGACAAACTTTTTTCATAAATCGTGAAGCGCGAGGCTCTCAGCGCGTGTCGAAGGCGATCGCTGCCACGTCCTCCGCGCCGTGACCCTCCTCGATCGTGCGATCGAGGAGCGCGGCGACGGCGGGCAGGATGTGCAGGCTGTCGGTCGTTTCGAGCATCAGCCGCACGTCCTTGCGGGCCATGATCGTCTCGAAGGACGGTGTGAAATCGCCGCGCGCCATCTTGGCCCCGCGCACGTCGATCGTCGTCGCCGGCTTGAAGGTGGAGAACAGGCCGTGCGCCTCGGTCGGCTCGATCCCGAGCGCGCGCGCCATCCGGTAGACGTCGGAGAGGCCGGCGGTGATCGTGAGGATCATCGCGTTGCCGAACAGCTTGTACGCCGCGGCCAGATCGGGCCGTTCGCCGAGGTACTTCACGACTCCGGTCATCTGCGCCAGCGCCGGCTCCACCATGGCGAAGGTGTCGCGCGGTCCGGAGCAGAGGATGATCCCCTGCGACTCCCGCGCGCTCGCGGGCGACATGAAGATCGGCGCGTGCAGGAACCGCGGGCCCGCTCGGCGCGCGGCGCCGGCCGGAGAGGTCGTCGAGTGATCGATCACCGGCCCGGAGAAGGAGCCGAGCTCACCGAGGATGGCGTCGACCGCTTGGTCGTCGGACACGACGACGTGCGCCCGCTCGGCGCCCTGCGCCGCTTCGGCGATCGAGCCACACACCCGCGCGCCCTTGCTCGCGAGCGGGGCCGCCCGCTCACGGGTACGGTTCCACACCGCGACGGTGTCTCCCCGCCGCAACATGCCCTCGACCATCGCCGAGCCGATGAGACCTGTACCGAACAACGCGACCGCCGCCATGGCGGCGAGCTTATCGTGGTCCGTGGGCGTGCAAACGAGACTTCAGGCGCGCGAACGCGTCCAGGCGCCCGCAGCCTCGATGTACCCGAGCGGCTCGCGCTCGGCGCCGAGCATCATGTACTGACCGATGGCCGCGACGACCGCATGGTGCACGCGCGCACCGAGCTGCGGCTCGTGTCGCTCGATCGAGTCGAGGAGCTTCGGGTAGTGCTGCTCGGGCGCGTGCGGGATCAACGGGCGCATTCGCTGAAACAGCGCGGTGACGGGGCCGCCGTTCGCGAGGTAACCGGCGATGCGACGGACCCTCGCCGGCGCATCCGTTTCGGCGAACACCTGGTCGAGCGTCGACGGCGTGGGAACGATGGCGTCGATCTCGCCTCCGCCCTCCGGAACGGGACCTCGCCTGCGCGTCGCCTCCTCGCGGAACAGCGGAATCCACGCCGCTGCCTGCACCAGACACAAGAGCTGCGTCGTCGGTTGCTGTGCAAGGCTCGCACACTCGCGCATCGCATCGGTCGCGGTCACGGCGTGGATCGCGACGATGCGATCGCCGCCATTCACCGAGCGCACCAGGCGTTCGGCGGCGGCCGCGAAGACCGCGTCCCACAGCGATCGCGGCCCGATGCCCCGTCCGAGGAGCTCGAAGACCTTGGCGCTCGCCTCCGCGGCCGTCGCGACACGAAGCGCCTTGATCAGCTCGACCACCGCGGCGTCATCCTCGCGACCAGCGGCCCAATCGGGGCGCACGCCCGCGAGCTTGCCTCGGTTCTCGAGGTAGAGCGGCTCGCTTGCATCGGGCTTGGTCCGCACGAGTCCCTCCGCGAGCGCGCGCAGGGCGTCCTCGGCGCGCGCGAGCTGTCCGCGCTCGAGGAGACGCCACGACTTGGCGATGGCGATCATCTCGTGCCCGAGATCCGCGTGCCCTCGACTGCCGTGGAGGATGAGCGCCTCGAGCACGTCTTTGGACCGGTCGGCGCGATGGAGCGCAACGACGGCCGCGTCGGCGGCGGCGAGCTGGCGTTGGGTGAGCGCGGTGGCCAGCGCGGCGGCGGCCTCGCTCGCCGGCGTGCTGGCCTTGTCGACCTTCTTCAACGCCTACCCCGGCTCGGTCTCCGCGGCCTGCACCTCTTTGAAGTAGGCGACGGCCACCAGTGAGACGATCGCCGGGTCGTCGCCCTCGAGCTTCGCCGCCGTGGCACGCAGCGACTCGATCCAGAGCACCGCGTGGTAACTCTGGCCGAGGGGCTCGGGGCGCAGCGTCCTCACGCCCGCGAGGAAGGTCGCGAGCAACACCTTGTCCGGCGAGAGCCCCTTTCGGAGCCGCTGGGCCGCGCCGTCGAGCGCCGTTTTCCGGGTCGCGGCGGCCTCCAGCTCCGCGGCGAGCACCTCGACCTCGTCAGGCACGGCGTCGTTGGGTTCGTCCTTCGCGCACGAGGCGACGGCGGCCATCGAGCCCATCGTTCCCAGGAAGCGCCGCCGATCCATCGAGGGAGGAGACCACGCCGGCCGAACCCTCAGTGTCGCTATTTTGCCCCGTCCGGAGATCTGGGAGGGGGATTCCATGAGACGCTTCGCGCTCCTGCTGTTGCTCGCGTCATGCGGCGGACCGACGCCGTCGCCCGTCCCGGCCACCCCGCCGGCGCCCCTGCCGCCGACACCGAAGGCGCCCGCGCCGCCGGTGGGTGCGCGTTGGTCACCGATGCACGCGCCCTCGTGGGCGGTCGGACGCGCGCTCGACCTGGGCGGCGGGCGTCGGGTGTTGCCCGGCGATCGCGGACAGCGCTGGTTGCTCGAGGGATCGAAGCGCACCCACGCGGCGCACCTCCTCGATGAGGATCTCGTCGCCGCACTGCGATCGGACGTGGGCGTCGACTTCGTCGGCGTACACGGCACGATCTATCGCGCGCGCGAGCCGCTCGACGATCCGTACGAGATCGTGCGGAGCCCACACCCCATTGCCCGCGCGAGCGCCACCGAAGCTGCGATCGTCGGCATCACCAACGACGGCGTCGCGTTGCGTTCGACCGACCGTGGCAAGTCGTGGACCCGGTTGGGCATGCCCGCCCTCGCCGCCGACGTCGCGATCGCCCGCGACGGACGCGGTTTGCTCCTGATGGTCCCCGAGGCCCTCGCCCTCACCACCGATCATGGCGCGACGTGGAAACCGCTGCCGCCCCCCGCGACGCCTCCCTCGATCGTGAGCATCGACGACGCCGGAACGGCGTACGCCGGTGCGCCGAGAAGCGACGAGCTGTGGCTCGACGAGAGACCGCCGGGCGCGATCGTGAGCCGTGCCGTGGGAGGGGGCACGACTGCGCAGCTCGCGAAGGACGGGAAGGGCGCCTACTTCGTGTCGGTCGCTGCGTTCGGTGCGCGCCGCGCTTGGAAGCCGCTCGCAGGTTTCAACGACTGCGCCTCGACGCTGGCTTCCGCGCACGGAAAGACGGTCTCCCTCGCCTGCATCCGATGGATGGAGGGCGGCGCGAAGCTCACCGAGGCGCTCACCGTCGACGGCGGGGTCACGTTCACCGCGCTCGCCGCGCGCGACACGGACTTTCGACCCGAGAGCTGGGCCGCCGGGCCGAACGGCTATCTCGTGCATCAGCCGAAGTTCGGCACGATTCAGTTTCGCAAGTCGGCCAACGCGCCCTTCGAGCCGGTGAAGGATCGCCTGCAGGGCGCGGTCGTCGACGAGAAGGGAAAGCAGCTCGTCGCCTTCGCGTTCGAGTATCCCAAGGCGAAGCTCGTCACCTCTCCGCTCGACAAATACGAGCCGACGGTGCGTGCCGAGCTCGACATCGTGCCGAACCGCACCGCGATTTCGGTCGCCGATGACGGCACGATCGTCGCGGTGCTCAACGGGCACAAGGAGCTCATCGTTCTCCGCGCGCCGCTCAAGGGCGAGGTGCAAAAACACTCACTGAAGCTCCGCGCCGACGATTTCGCGTCGGGCGGCGGGCACGTGCTCTTTCGCCACCACGGCGTCCTCTTCGAGGTCGATGCGACCGGCGTCGCGCACGACGCGGGGCCGGCGCTCGGCGCGTTCGCCTGCGGCGCGGAGGGCTGCGTGACCGACAGCGCGTGGCGCATCGGGTGGGATCTCCCGGAGCGCATCGGCGAGCCGTTCAGCGTGCCACCGCCCGAGCCGAACCGGCCGGACGAGGTCGCGCCGCCGGTCACGACGATCGCGTGCACCGTCGGAAAGAAGCCCCTCGCGCAGAACATCCTCGGCGAGCTCGACCCGCTCGCCGCCGGCCCGCTGCGGCTGTTCGCCGACAAGCGCTCCGTGATCCGACGCGCGACCAACGGAAAGTTGGAGACGATCGCGCTCCTGCCGCCGCAGGGCGACAAGCAGGAGACGGTGTTTCACGCGCTCCCCGGCGGCGTGATCGCAGTGCGCTACACCATCGCGCCGAAAACGCCGAAGAGCCCGGAGACGAGGCCGATCCGCGCGACGGTCGCGTGGCTGCGCGACACCGAGAAGAAGCCGCACGTCGCCGAGCTCGGAGAGGTCGGGACGTTCCGGATCCGCAACGGCGACGCCGTGGAGGCAGACCTTCGCCACGCGTGGATCGTCGGCATGCTCGCCGACGGCGTGGCGGTGCAACCGACCTCACCGCGCTACTTCCGCACCTCGAAGCTCTCGTCGAAGCCGGAGGATCCATGGCCGGAGTCCGATCCGGGGGACGCGCCCATCTACATCCTTCGCGATGCCGGTGGCGCGATCGAGAAGCTCACCGCGCCGCCGGTCTCCGATCACATCGCGCGGCGCGTCTTCCGCACCGGCACGGGGTGGTCGGTCGTCGCCCGACTCCCGAGCGCGAACGGAACGGCGGAGGTCTTCGAGAGCAAGGACGGGAAGACCTGGGAGCTCCGGCTCCTCCGCCTGTGGACGTCGATCGCGCAAGAAGAGCGTGGCTTCATGTTCTACCAGGCGCCCGACTACGATTCGTCGGCGACCTTCGATCTGCTGCCCGTCGCGACCCCGACGTGGTCGGTCGCGAGCGCGACCCATCCAACCGTCTTCGTCGGGACGCTGCGCGATGGCCTGTTCTCACCGCGTGGGTACGCTCTCGCCAAGCCCTCCACGACGGCGTGCGTGTCCGCGAGCGGTACGACCATTCCGCTGCGATTGCCGCGCCCGAGCTACGCGCTGAGCGGCGTGTTCTACCCGCCGCCGCTCGATCGTGTCGCGATGGACGCGCTGGACGACGGCACGACCTGCGTGCGCACCCTCGGCGGCCGCGGCGTGACGATCCCCCTCGCGGATCCGACGCACGCGCTCGTCGTGCAGCTCGGCAGCCTCTACGAGATGAGCTGCACGCTGCCGAAGTGAATCCGAGGCAACCGACGGTCTACGGGCCCTTCAGCGCGACGAGGTCGAGCTCACCGCAGAGCACACTGCCGTGGCCCAGGACGAGCGAGTACCACACGCCGGTACGCGGGGTCTTCGGCCGAATCTCCTGTGCGCTCAAGAAATCCTTGGCGTCGTCGATGACGCCAGCATCCTCGGCCGCGGCGAGGTCAGCATAGGCCGCGTCGATCGCGCCGATCTCCCCGTGCGGGTCGCGCACGAGCTGACCGAGCGCGAACTTCGGCTTCTTCACCGACGCAGCCAGCGCCCGCGCGCGCTTGGCATCCGTCCCCTTCAGCGAAGCGAGATCACTCTTCTTTGCAGCCATCGGCGCGAGTCTACTCCGACCCGCGTCGTCATCGGGGGTGCCTCCCGAAGGGCGGGGAGAACGAAGAAGCGCCAGCACTGCTACGTTCGGCCCATGGGGTGGACTCGACGCGAAACGCTCGCGGCGGTGGCGGGTGTCTCCGGATCGTGGCTCGTGGGCTGCGCTCGCGAGGACGCGCCCGGGCCGTCCGAGGACGTGGTTCCGGCGTCGTGCGCGTCCGACGCGATCGCCGACAGCCTGATGGCCGAGCGCGTCGATGCGTTGCCGGTGCTGAAGAAGTGGCTGGTCGCCGGCGCGTCGACCGACACGCTGTATGCGGCCGCGCTCACGGTCGGCGCGCGCACCGTGGTGGCCGAAGAGCTCCACAGCGCGCTCGCGGTGCAGGCCGCGTACCTGGTGTCGAAGCGCGTGTCCAAGGAGCTCGCGCTCGTGCCGCTCGCGTACGCGTGGAACATGCAGCACGGCGCGGTGATGGACTTCGTCGGCCGCGACCCGCTCCCGCCGCTCGCGAAGGTGCCGTCGGCCGACACCGCGGAGGCGAAGCTGATCGCGTCGTTCGACAGCTTCGACGAAGCCGGCGCCGACGCTGCGATCGCCGCGCTCTACGCCCACGGCGGGCGAAAGGCGGTGATCGGCCCGCTCACCCGCTACGCGCCGCGCGATCACGATTGGCTCGGACACACCGCGATCTGGACCGCCCATGCGGTTCGCGCGATGGACACGTTCGGTTGGGCGTGCGCGCCGTGGGTCGTGCGGAGCCTGGCGCGCGCGATCGCCGCGAAGCGCAAGGGGAGCAGCATCGGCGCGTTCGCCGCGAACCTCATGCGCGTCGGAGAAGTGCCCTCGACCTTCCGTGACGGCAAGGACGACCCGTCCGCGGTGCCGGCGCTCCTCGAGGTGTTTCGGACCGGCGACGCCAAGCAGTGCGTCGACGCAACGATCGCCGCGCTGGTCGCGGGCAAAAGCCGACGCACCGTGTGGACCGCGCTCGCGATCGTCGCCGTCGAGGTCAGCGTTCGCTGGGGCGAGACCTCGTTCGGAGTCCACGAGCTCGACGCGTTGAACGCCCTTCGCCACTTGCAGGGGCTCGCGCCCGATCGCGACACCGAGGCGCTCGTGTTGCTTCAGGCGGCCGCCTGGCGACCGGAGTTTCAAGCGTTCGTCGCGTCGAAGACGGCGAAGTTTCCCGAGCGACTCGAGGCGCTCGTGGCGACGCCCGGCGCGGCGCCGACCTTGTCGGCGGTGTTCGGTTCGTTCTCTGGGAATCGCATCGAGTCTGCGCGTTTGCTCGCCGCGTTCCTCGCCGGCGGCGGCACCGTGCAGCAGGTGACCGATGCCTACCCGACGATCCTCGTCGAGCACGCCACTGGTGACGTGCACAACTACAAGTTCCACGCGGCGCTGCTCGAGGAGCTCGAGGCCGCGCTCCCCGAGTGGCGAAAGACGCTGATCCTCGGCGTTACCCTTCGCGGCCCGGGGCCCACCGATCCGAAGTGGGCGCGTTACGACGAGGCGCGCGCGCTCTGACCCCGCTCGAAGAGGCCGAGAACACGCCGTTCAGCTACGCGGTCCGCTACCTCGAAGCGCCCGACGGTCGGCTGCTGGTCGTCCTCGGTGAGGCGCACATGAAGCTCGGGCCCGCGGCTGCGCTGGGAAGAGAGATCGTCGCCGGCTTCACGCTTCGCGGGGTCGAGACGTTCCCCGCGGACAAAGTCTTCGCCGGACGCGCGCTGAGGATCCTCATCCACCTCCCACGCCTGCTCCTGCGCGCGCTCTCCCTCGGCCTCATCAAGGGCAGCACGATCACCGAGGCCAAGGCGCTCACCCACGGCACCACCGTCGAGATCGAGCGCGATCCGGTGGTCCCCGTCGCGCTGCACGTCGGCTCGTTCTACCTCGCAGCGATCTTCACCGTCTTCTTCGCCCAGCTCGCGCTCACCGCGCTGGGACGTCAGCTCCCCTGGCTCACCTGGCTCGCGCTCTCGCTCGAGCTGCACGTGTTCGCGATCATCCCGGCGTTGATGCTGCGTCGCTACCGCTTCAGTTGGCTGATCCACCCCGTTGTGTCGATCCTCACCGCGCGCGACACGATCATGGCCGCCGGCACGGCGCGCATGTTCCGCGACCACCACGACGCCGAAGCCGTCGTGGTGATGGGGCGCGCGCACCTCCCCGGCTTCTCGCGCGAGCTCATCGAGAAACACGGCTTTCGCGCGCTCGAAGCGGCCCCACCACGGCCACATCGGCATGTCGTGTGACGCGATGAACTCAATGATCGCGAGAATGAACCCTGTTCATTCGCTACGCACACCCGACGTCAGCGACACGCTTGGGTCTTGCGCGACAGGTGCCCGTGCGGCAGATCGAGCGGGGCTCTCGCCGCACAACGTACCGTTGGGCGCGGTTTGCGGTCGACGGTGGTCGTTCCGGAGTCGGCCGCGGCGTCCTCGGCGCCGGACAACGGATCGATCACAATCCGCAGCAGGATTTGGGCTTCAATCCGCGTGGATTCTCGCAGGTTGAACGGAGCGCAAGCTTGGCGCCGCAGGGGTGGATGCCCCCGATACTGCCGCGCGCGTTGGCCCTACTCTCCGCTCCGTGCCGATGCGAAACCTCGTGCTCGCGTGCCTGCTCGTGGGTTGCCAGGGAGAAGCGGTCCAGGGGCAGAACGCGGACGTGGGGATCGACACCGCTGTTGCCTCCGATGCCGCTGATGCCGCTGATGCCGCTGATGCCGCCGTCACCGGGTGCGCGCGCACGCATGGTCCGGCGATGGTGCTGATCGACGCGGGCGTCGCGCGGTATTGCATCGACACCACCGAGGTCACCGTGCGGCAGTTCAACGAGTTCGTGTCGGCGGCCGGCGCGCCCTACGACGCGCCCATCTACTGCAACGACATGAAGCTCGCGCGTCCGCCGCGCGACGACACGCCGGCGAATCAGGATCTGCCCGTGCGCTCGATGACCTGGTGCCACGCGACCGCGTACTGCAAGTGGGCCGGCAAGCGTCTGTGCGGCAAGATCGGCGATCGCGCCGAGCCGGTCGTTCCGAGCGACGGGCGCAGCGAGTGGGTCTTCGCGTGTCAGAACGGGGCGCTCGCCACTCGGTATCCATACGGAAGCGGCTACGACGCCGCGAAGTGTCACACCGGCGGCGGGGGACTGCAGCCGGTGCGATCGTTCCCGCAGTGTCGCGGCAGCGTGGCGCCGTTCGACAGCATTTACGACATGACCGGCAATGCCGCCGAGCTCGACGCGTTCGTGTTGTTCGCGACGAGCGGCGATCCCATGAGCGTTCGCACGCTGGGCCGCGCGTATGGCGACGGGGACTTTCCCTGCGCGAGCCCTGCCGAATACGCCTTCGGCACGACGTTCCCCCAGGTTGGCTTCCGCTGTTGCGCCGATCCGTGACTACGGGGTGCCGGAAGCCCAAGCGATCGGCTCGCGCATGCGTGTCTCGAAGTCGTTGGGCCACGCATGCCCGATCGGGCCGAGCGAGACGAACCGCGTCTCGAGGCCACCCTTTCGCAAGGCCTCGACGGCGGTCGTCATGGTCGGCTTCGCCATGTCGTGGTCGCCAGCGGCCATCACCACCCGCGTGATGCCCGCCTGCTTCAACTTGGCGGCCGGCGGCGCGACGTGCGCGGCGATCAGCACGAGCCCACGAAATCGCTTCGCGAGCGACGCCGACTTCGCGTCGGAGACAGCGGCGTCGAGGATGTCGCGAGCGGCGAACGCGCCGCGCGACCAGCCGATGAGCACGCCCGGTCGCTCGTCGACGAAGCTCGGTATGTGCGCTTCGACCCTCGCGAGCGCGCTCGCGAGGAACGACGCCTTCTCGGGGCCCGAGCCGTGCCAATCGGGCTCGCCATAACAGGTGGAGTTGCCGGACGGGCAGACGAGCCAGCCGGGATCGCGACCCGCGCTCCCGAACCCATCGCAGACCGACGACGGTTGCATGCAGGTCGCATGTAGGAAAACGACGATCGGCGCGTGCGGTTGCTGGGTGATCGGCGGGTAGACCTCGATCGCGCGATCGCGTTCGTCGCGCAGCGTGAAGGGCTCCTTCGGCGGCTCGGGCGCGAGCGCGGCGACCGCCGTGCCGCTCGCGACCGGCGCGGTCACCGTGCTCAGCGCCCCCGCGGGGGGAGGCTTCAACTCGATCTCGGGCGGTCGGCTCCGCGCGCAAGCCACGACGCCCACCACCACCATGAAGACTCTTGCTGTTGCCATGTCGGAAGGCACATGGCGCGAGAGCGATCATTCGTGACTTCAGTTGGCGCTCGTCCCCGTCGACGGCGTACCGCCGTTCTTGCTCTTCGAAGTGGGTTTGCTCACCGACGGTTTCGGCGTGGGAGCCCTCGGCGTGAGCTTCTCGATGGCGGTCTTGCGCGCCTCGACAACAGAGGGCTCGGAGTCACCCGCCGGGTCGAGCTTGCCGGCTTCGTCGAGCGTGCTCAGGCACTCGTCGTAGCGAGCGAGCGCACAGCTCCTGAGCGCGCGCTGACGAAGCTCGGCGGCGCGTTCCCTCCCATCATCGGGAGGGGCGACGACGGACGCCGACGGGGCCGGCGCGGGGACCGGCTTGGCGACCGGCTCGGTGCGACGCGCGAAGATCGACCAGAGAAGCACGAGGACGATGCCGAGCGCCGCGGCCGCGAGCTCGAGCGCCCATCGCGCCTTCATGAAGCGGCGCAGTCGGAAGACGCGTTGGCGCACGCGCGTCGAGGGAACGGCGGCCTCGGCGGCGATCGCCTCGAGCTTCTCGCCGTCGCTCTCGCGGGCCATCCAGTCGAGGGTCTCGTTCACGTGCTCGAGCTGGCTCTCGGCGGCTTGGCGCTCCGCCCATCGCAGGAGCGACGAGGCCTCGATCGAGGGCGGTTGCGCGACGAGCTCCGGCGGATCGCCGAGCTGCTCGGAGGACGCGCGCTCGTAATACGCAGCGACCTTCCGGCGGGCGACCACGGTGAGCCACCGACGGAGCTCCGTTCGCTCCTCGGGGAGCCGCTGCGCCTCGAGCGCCGCGCAATACACGGCTTGCAATGCGTCCTCGGCGTCGGCCGCGGGCAAGCGGCGGCGCAGGTAACGAGCGAGGTATTGGCGCAGCTCCGGCTCCGAGAGCTCCACCTTCGCCGAACGGACAGCGGGGGACATCGACGAGTACATGCGCGCTGCCCCGCCGAATGTGACACCCGCGCGCGTCGAATTCTTGGCTCAGCCGACCCCGACCCGCAGGTAGTAGGCCCAATACCCACGAAACTGGCCGTACGCCTCGCCGCGCGCGAGCGCCGCACGATCGTCGGCGACGCCATAGAGCACGCGCGCAGCCCTCGCGATGGGACCGGTGTCGACGAGGCGCGCCATTCGTCCGAGCGCGCGGAACAACACGAACGCCGCCGACCACTCGCCGATGCGCGGGATCGCCCGCAGCCAACGCTCGACCTCGGTGAAGTCGCCCTCGACGAGGAACCGACGATCGACGTCTCGGAACGCGTGCGCCGCCTGGACGATGGCATGCGCGCGCTCGCGGTCGACCCGCGCGGCGACGAGACCCGCTGCTCCCGCGTCGACGATCGCGGCCGGCTCGGGGAAGGCGCGCAGGCGCTCTCCGTCGAGATCGAGCGCTCCGCCAAAGTGCTCGACGATGGAATCCTTTACGGCGCGCGCCTGCCGGATCGGCCGTCGCTGCGCGAGGATCGACCACGCCGCCGCCTCGAACGGCGAGGGCGAGAACTTCACGTGGCGTTGCCCGAACAGCCGCTCGACGAGCGGCGCGAACGCGGCGTCGTTGCGGGCGACGGCGTAGAAGCCGGCGAGGTCGTCGTCGAGGCCGAGCTGAAACGCGACCTGTTCGACCGCGCGCGCGCGCGACTCGGCGGAGAGCGCGCGCTCGGACGACAGGGTGCACGCGAGCGACGACGGCTCGTCTCCGACGGACACGGTTGCCGCGATCGTCGCGCCGTCGTGCGCGAAGGCCTTACGAAATCGATCGCCCTCGACCCGCTGCTCCCCGCGCGTGGGCGGGAACGAGCACAGGAACGAGAGGCTCTTGCGGAAGTCGAAGGGAACCCTGGAGCGGAGGACGGCGCGAGAGTGTTCCATGCTCCTTGAGTACGACCCGTCGTGACGACGGTGTGTCAGGAGCCGGTGACCGACGTCACTTGCAGCGATAGCCGAGCCCGGCCTCGACCATCACGTACGACCCGCTGCAACACAGCGCCTGCCCGTACGCGGGAACAACCGCGCCGGCCGCGAGGCACGCGCACTTGCCCGAGACACAGCTCTTCGTGCAGCAGTCGTCGGCGCCGGCGCAGGCGTTGCCGGCCGGCACGCAGCACACCGACGAGGTGAGCTTCACGCCGCCGTCCGCGCCGTCGGTGACCTGCGAGCCGCACCAGTTCGAGCAACACATCGAGTTGAGGGCGCACGTCTTCCCCGGCGGGACGCAGCACTTGCCGTCGGTGCAATAGCCGTCGCAACACTGCTCGTTCGTGCCGCAGGTGACCTTCTGCAAGCGGGTGTAACAACAGCGCGCGGGCTTACCGGCGTTGCTCATGCACTCGGCGTCGTTGCAGCAGTCGCTGTAGCTCGCGCAGAGGGTCGGCGAGCCCGGCGCGATGCACCCCGGCTTGGTGTCGACGCGGGTGTCGACCGTGGACCCGGTGTCGGTGACGACCACGCCGGTGTCCTCCGGCTCGGTGTCCTCTTCGAGGGTCGTGTCCTCTTCGCTGTCGCCCTCGACGTCCTCGGCGATGGGGGGCGAGGAGGTGGTCGACGAGCTGCAACCGAGCAGCGCCGCGAAGGCGAGGAGGAAGAGCGAGCGAACGACCATGTCCTCGGTGTAGCACGTCGGCGGTTGCTCACACGCGCGCGACGACTGGCTCGTACACGCGTCACACCTCGAAGAAGAACGTGGCCCCCTTGCCCGGCTCGCCCTCGGCCCAGATGCGTCCGCCGTGTCGCTCGATGATGCGATGAACCGCGGCGAGGCCAACGCCGGTGCCCTCGAACTCGCTCGACTTGTGCAGACGCTCGAACGGCGCGAACAGACGGCTCGCGTCCTTCATGTCGAAGCCGGCGCCGTTGTCGCGGATGAAGAAGGCACGCGCGCCGGGCTTGGACAGAGCGAAAGCACCGACCTCGATTCGAGCCACGGGCACACGCGACGAATACTTCCACGCGTTGCCGAGCAGGTTCTCGAGGACCGCCCGCATCAGCGCGGCGTCCGCGAAACAGCGGAGCCCCGGCTCGACGCCGACGATCGCCTTTCGGTCGGGGCGGCTGCGCTTCAGGTTGGCGAGCACCTCCTCGCTCATCGCCGAGAGATCGAGCTCCGCGCGCTCGAGCGTCGCGTGTCCGACCTGCGCGAGCTTGAGGAGATCGGTCACCAGCTCGGTCATGAAGACCGTCGAGCGCTCGATGCGCTCCAGGTGCTCCATGACCCTCGCGGGCAGCGGCCCACCGGCGGCGCGCGGGATCGCGTCGCAGCACAGCTGAATAACCGACAGCGGCGCGCGCAGGTCGTGGCTGACCGTGGCGTTGAAGGCCTCGACGTCGCGCATCGAGTTCTCGATGGTCCGAGTGCGCTCGGCGACGCGCCGCTCGAGGTCGGCGTTGAGCTGATTGACCTGCTCCTCGGCGAGCTTCTGATCGGTGATGTCCTGGCAGACACCCACGAGGCGTGTGAGCTTGCCGTGGTCGTCGAGGACCGGATGCGCCCACGTGTGCAGGTAACGCATCGAGCCGTCGGGTCGGAAGATCCGCTCGTCGTGGGAGTAGGGGACGTGCTCGTTGAACACGCGGTTGGTCGCGTCCATCACCCGTTGGCGATCGTCGGGGTGGACCATCGTGAGGTAGGCCTCGTAGCTCGGCGCGTAGGTCTCGGGAGTGAGCCCGTAGATGCGATACAGCTCGGCCGACCACGTGGCATGCGGCTCGCTGATGTCCCAGTCCCAGGTGCCGAGGTGCGCGACACCCTGGGTGTCGACCATCAGCTCCTCGGTTCGGCGCAGGCGAAGCTCGGTGCGCTTCTGTTCGGTGATGTCCGTCGACAAGCAGAGGTAGCCGACGATCGCGTCGCCCTCGCGGAGCGGCGAAAGGGTGCACACGAACCAGGTGCGCACGCCCCCCGGACCGTGCTCGCCCCACTGGAACGACGACGGATCGCCCGCGAGTGCAGCGGCTTCGGCGGCACGGAGGCGCTCGCGCGCGTCGTCCGGGAACAGCGACTCCGTCGGGCCGCTCGTGGCGTCCGGCCAGCGCGCTGCGGCCGCGACGTTCGCGAACACGACACGCCGATCCGGCCCCGCGGCGAGGGCGAGGCTATGGCTCGATCCAAGCGCCCATGCGAGCGCCTCGACGCGGATATCACCGGTCCCCACGGCGCCATGATGCCATGGATCGCTCAGCGCGCGGATCAGCCAGTGACCGTGTGCGGCGGACGGGGCGTTCAGCGTCGGTTCGCTGTGCTCGTCGGACGCGACGATCGAGGGTCATCTCTTTGGACGGGCCACCAAGATCACTGCTCGGCGATGACGGTCGGTACGCGCGCGACCTGCGGCTTCGGGCCGAGGTCGATGATGCCCACGGCGTGGAGCACGCGCATCACCTGGTAGGTCGGATCGAGCTCGAACGGACGCGCCGCGAAGTTCGGGCTCATGCCGAACTTGTGGTGGTTGTTCTGGAAGAGCTCGCCCATCGTGACGAAGTCGAAGGGAAGGGTGTTGCGCGAGTCGTCGCCGTTGTCGAAGTTCTTGTAGCCGTAGCGGTGGCCGCACCAGTTGACGATGGCGCCGTGGATCGGACCCATCAGCCAGTGGATCGGCACGATGAGCAGCTGCCACCACGCGGTCGCGAACGCGAGGTAGAAGCCGACGTAGAGCGCGCCGAACGCGATGCGCATGAACCAGCTCTGCGACAGGCGATCGAGCGCCTTCCACTCGGGGTAGCCGCCGTCGAACTTCGCCTCCGGCTCGACCTCGCGGTGCGAGAGCCCGTGGTAGGTCTGGCGCGTCGCCCACATCATGGCCGCCACGCCGCTGTGGTTGTTCGGCGAGTGCGGATCCTTCGGCGTGTCGCTGTACGCGTGGTGCATGCGATGGAGCACGGCGTATGCGCGCGGCACGAGGAACGACGGCCCCATGAAGACGTAGGCCGCGACGTACATCACGCGCTCCCACGCCTTTGACATCGTGAACATGCGGTGGGCCGCATACCGATGGAGGAAGAAGGTCTGGAAGAAGATCGACAGCGTCCAGTGCGCCACGACGAACAGGGCGATCGCCAACATGGACGCTGACCTTAGGAACCGCGGTGCCGCGACGCGTCGTGGCTGCGTCACCATACGGTCACGCCTCCTGCGCCAGCGCATCTCTATCCCACGCGCGCAGGTGCGTAAGGATTGCCGCACCCGCGTCAACCCGCGAGTCGACACATCCCCATCTCCGATCTCCAGCCCCGGACGGCTGGGCTACGTCGCGACGTCTCTCTGAGCGCGCGGCCCCTCCGCGCATCATCGACCGCGCCTGCCGCGCGGCTGTCGCGCGGTGACTATCCGGGGGGCGCTCGGAACGTCGACGCCGCCGGCTCTTCAGCTCTTTCCGTCGACGTTTCCCAGGTGAACGCAGCGCACGCGCGCGAACGACTGGGGGATCTCCATCGACTCGCCCGTGACGGCGCCGCTCGTTTGGCCGTGGTCGAACCAGATCACCCAGTACACCGATTGCGGGAACGCGACGGTCGTGACGAGGTTGGTCGTGTTCGTTCAGTACATCTTCTCGATCGGATCGCCGACGTCGAACTTCGCGTCGACCGGCGGGGAGACCCGTCGTTCGTCGACGATGGTCGCGAGCTCCTTGAGCGACGGGAGCCGCCACGCGTTCCCGAGGGCGGGGCGATCCCTGCAATAGCGAAACGCGCCGATCTGCGTAAACCGGCTGCGCGACGGGTCGTCGGGCTTGGTGTCGGCGGGCTTGCCCACCGCGACGGTCTTCTCCCAGGTCAGGTCGGTGACCTTGTCGTAGACGCCGTCGGTGACCTCGACGAAGCGCTCGGACGGGGCGAACTTCGTCGCGCGCACGCAGCGCGGCCGACAGCGGACGTTCGCGCTCATCACGGCGGGATCGCCGATCGGCAGGGTCGACAGGGTGCCGAACTGGATGCCGTAGAGCCAGTGCTCGGTCGAATCGTCGGCGCGCAGCGAGCGGGTGCACACGTACGAGGTGCGGGGCAGCGCCCAGCCGCACTTGTTGTCGAGCGGATCGGGTCGCGAGAAGTCGAGCGTCGTCATGAGCTCGATGCGCGAGGGGAGCGCCCAGTCGGAGTGACCCCCGAACGACTCCGCGTTGAGGGCGTCGCAGTGGGCGAGCGCCTCGCCGTAGGTCGTCACCGAGGGTTGCGCCGCCGCCTCCCACCACAGGCCCGTGTTGCTGTCGACGAGGATGCGCGGATCGTCGCGGAGCGGCGCGCAGCCGACGCCGTCGCCGACCCTCCACGCCGGAAACGCGTGGTCGTGGCAGATCCCGGTCACGCACCGTCTTAGCCCCGCCGCATCCTCGCAGACGTTGCCGCAGCCCCCGCAGTGGGCGCTGCTCGCGCACACGTCCACCTCTGCGCCGCCGCACGTCCGGAGCTGTGGCCCCTGGCTGCAGTCGAGCGCGGGCGGCGGCTTGCTAACGACGTCGCGCTCGTGCGCGCCGATCACCTGGGTGCAGCCGACGAGAACGACGACGAGCAGCCCCCACCGCACGCCACCATTGTATTCGACACCCCCGCGCCGCGCGTGACACATTGTCGAGCGCGCATGAGCGCGAGCCTCTCCACCCGACGAAAGCTCGACGACACGTTGCTCTGGGCGGCGATCTGCCGGCTGCACGAGCGCTTGTTCGGCGTGCTCGACAGTGACGAGGCGATCGAGCAGGGGCTCGACGTCCTCGTCGACGTGCTCGGCGCGGACCGAGGCATGTTGCTCCTCGTGCAGTCCGACGGGAGCGCTCAGGTGATCAAGGCGCGCGGGCAAGCCGGGGCGATCGACGCGCTCGAGCACGAGGACATCAGCCGCACGATTGTCCGGCGGGCGCTCGACACCGGGCAGCTGGTCGAGTGGGATCCCATGTCGGGGGTCGGCGCCTCGGCCAGCGTCACCACGCTCGGGATCATCGCCGCGCTGGCGGCGCCCCTCCAGCGTCCCGGCAGCCGCGAGACGCGCGGGGTCCTCTACGTCGACTTCCGGAATCGCGACAGGTTCGTCGGGGAGCGTCATATCGAGTTCTTCCGCGCGGCGGCGCCCGTCCTCGGGGCGGTCCTCGCGCAGACCGAGCGCTTGCAAACCACGCGCGAGGAGCTCCGGGCGGTCCGGGCGCACCGCGTCGACGCCATCGCCACCCCACCGCTCGACGATCTCCTCGCGGCCCCAAGCATGCAGCGGATCCGCAAGGAGGTGATGTCGGCCCTCCGGGGGACCTCGTCGATCCTCATCCTCGGCGAGTCGGGCACCGGCAAGACGCTCCTGGCCGAGGCGATCGCCGAGGCGAGCGGGCGGCGGCCGATCGTCCGGGCCATGCTCGGTGCGAGCGACGATCTGAACACCATCACCTCGGAGCTGTTCGGTCACGAGCGGGGCGCGTTCTCCGGCGCGGCGACCAAGCGCGTCGGGCTCGTCGAGTTCGCCAAGGGCGGAACCATCGTCTTCGACGAGGTGCTCAATCTCCCGCCGCACGCGCAGAAGCTGCTCCTCGACTTCACGCAGTTCGGCACCTATCGCCCGCTGGGCTGGGATCGCGCCGAGCCCAAGCGCGCCGAGGTGCGGATCATCGCCGCCACCAACGGCGATCTCCGCAAGGCGATGGAGCAGGGCCGGTTCCGTGAGGATCTCTACTACCGGCTGGCCGCGCTCACGATCGACATGCCGCCCCTCCGCGACCGGCGCGAGGACATTCCGGCGCTCGCGGAGGCGTTCCTCCGGAGAGACGATCCGGCGCGGCGGTGGATCCTCAGCCTCCCGCTCCGGCGCGTGCTGATGTCCGAGGCGTTCGACTGGCCGGGCAACGTGCGGCAGCTGGAGCGCGTGGTGCAGCGCGCGAGAGAGCGCGCCATCGCCGACGATGCGTCCACCGACACGCTCGGCATCGAGCACTTCGACCTCGGCGCGATCGAGGGTGGACGGCGCGCGGCCCCCGCTCGCGAGGGCTCGGTCGCGGTGGACCCGGAGCGCCTCGCCGAGAGCTGGCAGGCGCTTCAGGACGAGCGCGGGCGAATCGACGCGCTCGAGGCCGACGCCATCCGCGCCGCGCTCGCCAAACACGGCGGGGTCGTCGCGCACGCAGCGCGCGAGCTCGGCGTTGCGCGGACCACCCTGTCCAGTCGCATCGAGGTGCTCGGCATCGCGCGCGCTCGTAAGGTGTAGAGTTGTCGTCGATGGGGGTTGAGGCCGATTTCGAGGCGACCATCCCCGGAGTGCCGCGCGCCGGCGAGCGGATCGACGACAAATACGAGGTCGAGACGATGCTCGGCGAGGGGGCGATGGGCATCGTCTTCCTCGCGCGCCACCTCAAGCTGGGCGAGCGCGTAGCCATCAAGGTGCTCAAGCCCGAGGTCGTGCGCGCCTCGCCGACATTGGTGCAGCGCTTCCTCCGCGAGGCCCGCAACGCCATCGCGATCCAGAGCGCGCACGTCGTTCGGGTGATGGACGTCGGCACCCTGTCCGGCGGCGCGCCGTTCATGGTGATGGAGTACCTCGAGGGGACCGATCTGCAGACGCTCCTCCAGCAACAGGGCGCGCTCCCGGTGACCGACGCGTGCGCGTACGTGCTTCAGGCTTGCGACGCGCTCGCCGAGGCTCACGCCCGCGGCATCGTGCACCGCGATCTCAAGCCGGCGAACCTGTTCCTCACGCGCCGCTTCGACGGCAAGCCCTTCATCAAGGTCCTCGACTTCGGGATCTCCAAGAGCATGGCGCGCGACGCCGTCGATCACGAGGCGAGCCTGACGCAAACCGCCGCGATTCTCGGCTCGCCCGCCTACATGTCGCCCGAGCAGGTGCGCAACGCGAAGACCGTCGACGGGCGCGCCGACATCTGGTCGCTCGGCATCATCCTCTACAAGCTCCTGGTCGCCCGCTCCCCGTTCGAGGGCGGCACGTTCAGCAGCCTCTGCGCCGCGATCGTCGCCGACGATCCGCCCAAGCTCCGCGACACGCGCCCGGAGATCCCGGCGGAGCTCGAGGCGATTACGCTGCGCTGCCTGGAGAAGAAGCCCGAAGCGCGCTTCTCGCGGGTCGAGGATCTGGCCGCCGCGCTCGCGCCGTTCGCCTCTGGAGAGCACGTCGCCGAGGCGACGGTCGACGCTCCCCCGCCGTCGATCGTGCGTCGCGAGCAGGCGAAGACCAAGCACCGCGTATGGATCGCGGGCGCGGCCGCGGCCGTCGTCGCGGGGGCCCTCGTCGCGACGCGACTCTGGCCGCACGCCGAGCCGAACGTGCCACCCGCGGCCCCGAGCCACGCGCCGAGCGCCGGTTCGGCGATCGCGCCCCCCTCCGTCGTCGTCGAGAGCGCGACACCGCCGACGGCAACGCCATCGAGCGCGACGCCGAGCGCGACGCCCAGCCTATCGGGCAGGGCGCCGCCGAAGATGAAGCCCGCCCTCGCGACGACCTCGGCCAGCGCCTTGCAGGTGCCCACTGCGCCGCCGCCGCCCGCCGCGACGGCCACCGCGCCGGATCCGCTCGAGCATGCGCAGTAGAACCCTCCTCGCGATCGCGCTCTCCCTCGTCGCGCCCGTGGCCTCGGCCGACGATCCGGCCGCCCTGGCGCAGAGCCTCTTCGACGAGGGGCGGCGGCTCGCCAACGAGCAGAACAACTGGGTGGCCGCCTGCCCGAAGTTCGCCGAGTCGCATCGGCTCAAGCCGGGCGGCGGCGTCGTCCTGAACCTCGCGCTCTGCTACCGCAAGACCGGCCGCACGGCGTCCGCGTACGCGCGCTACAAAGAGGGCCTCGCCCTCGCGGTGCGCGACAAGAACGAGGCGCGCCTCAAGATCGCGAAGGACGGCATCGACGAGCTCGAGCCGCAGCTCTCCTATCTGACGATCGTCGTGAGGGAGGAGCCGCCGGAGCTGAAGCTCGACCTCGACGGCCAAGCGATCTCGCGCGCGGCGTGGGGCTCCAGGTTTCCGATCGATCCCGGCAAGCACGTCGTCGTCGCCAGCGCGCCCGGCAAAACTGCGTGGCGCGGCGAGGTGAGCGTCGAGGACACCGCCGATCAGAAGACGATCGAGGTTCCCCGGCTCGCCGACGCGCCCAAGGAGCCGCCCCCCGTGCCGAGAGACGAGGTCGTGCGGATCGACCATCCGACCCGGCGTGTCGTCGGGTACGTCGTCGCGGGCGTGGGCGTCGTGGGGCTCGGCCTCGGGAGCTATTTCGGCGCTCGCGCGATCACCGCCAAGTCGAAGAGCGACGACGAGTGCGTCGGCGGTTGCACGGTCACCGGCTCCGATCTGAGCCGGGACGCGGTCCGCTACGGCAACGTCTCCACGGTGTCGTTCGCCGCCGGGTTCGTCGCGATCGGCGCGGGCGCCTACCTGCTGCTCACGAGCACGACGGTGCAGACCACCGCCCGCGTGTCGCTCGGCCCCAATCACGCGATCTTCGCGCTGACCGGCGCGTTCTAGAGACAGAGGAGAGCGCGACGACGCTCCGTCGTCGCGGTGACGACGAAGGTTCGTCACCTCCCGGCCGACTGCGGCGCGAATCGAGGATTCGTGCCTGTTTTGCCGGTCGGCACGGCGCTCGCTCTGAGGGTGGCGAGAAGCCCAGGAGGCGAGCCGTGCACCTCAAACGATGGTCCATCCCGGTCGAACGTACCTACGCAGCACCCGAGGGCAGCGCCCGAGCGCCCCGCTCGATCCACGCCGAGCGTCGCGTCGACCTGTTCGACGATTCGGGCAAGCTGCACGTGCACGTCGACGGTCGCAAGGTCGTGCACAAAGAGACCGGCGAGCAGCTCATGTTCGGGATCGGGAAGTACGGCTGCATCATCGCTCGCAACCGCGACGACTGGGATCTGTTCGTCGGCGGCAAGCGCATCGACGACGCGCCCAGCGTCTTCCCGGTGGCGCTGCACAGCAGCCCGCCGCGCGCTCCGCACGACGAGCGCGCGCCGCTTCGGATCAACATCCCGCCGCGGCTGATCGCGCTCGCGCTCGTGGTCCTCGTCCTCAGCTTCGGATGGAAGCTCGTCGGGCGGTTCGCCTCGGCGTCGCAGCCGCCTGCCTGGCGCGAGGTCGCGTCTGCCGAGGGCGGCTACACCGCGAGCCTGCCCGGCGTGCCCGTCGATCGCGTCGACACCCGCAGCCGGGACGCGCTGACGCTGACCCTCCACGCTGCGTCCGCGGACGTCGACCACCTCGGTCATTTCGCGATCCTCTGGGCCGACCTCCCGATCGAGACGAGCGGCACACTCCCTGCGCGCGAAGCCCAGCTCGCGACGATGTGCAGGCTCGCGGCGGACTCGGCGCTCGCCGCTGCGACGGATCTTGTCGCTTCCACCTCGGCTCCGACCCTGGAGGCGAACGCGCTCGGCGAGGGCGGCGCGCTCGGTTGTGAGCTGCACGGCACGGCGAAGCGTGCGCGGCGGGTGAGCGACTGGATTTCGCTGCGCTCTCCGAGCGACCACCGATTGCACGTCGAGGTGCGCGGCGAGATCGTCGGCAACCGCCTCTACGTTCGCGCCGCGATCGTCGAGGCGCGGATGCCCGCGCTCGATTTGGCGCCGTTCTTCGACGGACTGCACGTGAACAAGTGACCGGCTCGAGCCCGGCCGATCGCGTGCCCACCACTCAGAGCGGCAGCACGCCCTCGACGCGCTCGAGGAGGCCGAGGCGCCACTTGGTCACGACGCTCGTCCCCTCGAGGAGTGCGCGCGTCTCTTCCAGCACGTGTTCCATCGGGAAGCGGCGCACGTAGGGATCGGTCGTCTCGGTGCCGCCGCGGACCGTCGGAAGCCAGGCGACCATCTCGTCGGTCGCGCCGGCGAGCAGCCCGTCGACGGCGGCGAGCGAGAGCCGGTTCGCGATCATGCGATCGTGATACGTCGGCGCGCCGCCGCGCACGAGGTGACCGAGCACCGTCGCGCGCACCTCGACCCCGGTGAGCTTCTCCTCGACGAGCCGCACGAGCCGGGTGCAGGGCACCTCGACGCCCTCGGCCTTGAGCACGAGCACCCGACGCTTGCCGCCCTCGAAGCCCTTGCGGATCAGCTTCTCGACGGCCTCGACGACCGCGGCCTCGCTCCGCCCATGCTCCGGCAGGAGCACGCCGTCGGCGCCCACCGCGACGGCGCCGGCCATCGCGAGGTAGCCCGAGCGCCGCCCCATCACCTCGACGACGAACGCGCGACGGTGCGACGAGGCCGTGTCGCCGATGCGGTCGCACGCATCGACGATGGTGTTGAGCGCGGTGTCGACCCCGAGCGCTGACGCGGTGCAGCCGATATCGTTGTCGATCGACGCCGGGATGCCCACGAAGCGAACGCCGTGCTCGCGGGCGAGCAGGTGCGCGCCGGTGAGCGAGCCGTCGCCGCCGATGACGACGAGCCCCATGCCGTCGAGCGACGCGGCGGCGCGCTGTCGGCCGTCCGGCTCGCGAAACCGCGCGCAGCGCGCCGATCCGAGCACCGTGCCGCCCACCGCCGAGATGCGCTCGATCGCGGGGTCGACCCGACCGGGCGCGGCGAGCTCGCGGAACCGACGCTCGATGAGGCCGTCGTAGCCGTCGTCGATGCCGACGACCCGCACCCCGCGCGCCGCGCCGATCTTCGCGACGGCGCGCACCGCCGCGTTCATGCCCGGCGCGTCGCCCCCCGACGTGAGCACCCCGATGGCTTGCATCGGGGAAGTGTACCAGGCTCACCATCACGCTCGCGGCCCCGACCGAGCTCGCCGAAGTCGCGAGCCGATGCAAGACCGCCGGAATCGCGGATCGGCCCATTGCGGAGCGGGGTATGTTCTCTCGATGCGTTGGATATCAGCCGTGGCTCTCGTCGCGTGTGCAGCACAGAAGGAGGCGCCGCCGGTCGTCGCCGCGCCGCCGGCGCCGAGCGCGTCGAGCCCAAGTGCGACGCCAACGACGAGCGCTTCCGCGTCGGTAAGCGCTCCTGGCCCAACGGCGTCGGCGTCGGCGACCGTCGCCACTTCGGCCAGCGTTCCGAAGAAGAAGCTCACCAAACCCCCCTTCGCAGTGCTCCAGGGGCCGGACGCCTTCTTCGTGAGTGGGAAGCGCGCGCTGAAGTTCGGCTGCGAAGCCGGAACAACCACCTGCGTGATCACCGAGCTCAAGATCGACGGGGGCAAAGACATCGTCGTGGACAAGAAGGCCTACACGCTCAGCTTCAACGACGGAGACGGCGCCTTCTTCGTGATGGAGAACCTTCCCGGCAAGAGCAAGAAGGCCCACGGAGACATGTTCCATCTGCGCGTGATCGACGACGACACCTTCGAGGTCTGGGTCTTTGCAGCGGACGCGAGAGTCGAGTTCTCGCGCCGGAAGTGACCGCACGTCGGGAGAGAGCGGCGTCGAGAACGTGGCGCTCGCGGTGTTACGCGTCTCGCGAACATCGGCCGACGGCGACATTCGTTCTGATTCGCGGCAGCGACACGACGCGAGCTGGAGAGCGAGCGCCGCCCACGGGATGCGCCACGTCGATCGAACGCACGCCGCGACCCATGGCCAATCCCACGCCCTGAGCGATGACGTGAGGCCGCCCAGAAGGAGGTCGTTTGCTCACCGCAAATGGAGGAAGAGCCCGTCGCCCGGCTTCGTCACGCCGGGAACGAGCAGGCTCGCGCCGACGTAGATGCCTCGGTACGTGGGCTCGCCGGCGTCGTCGGTGGTGGGGTCGATGCGAACGCCGGCCTCGTAAACCGCCACCTCGGGAATGAGCATGTGGCCGTCCTCGCCCTTCGCCACGATCCAATCCTCGATGCACACCTCGAGCTTGGTGCCCGTGACGGCATAGCGGGTCCGCTTCTTCGCGAACGAGGCCTTGCCGCGGACAAGCCCGTGCGGATCGAGGGGCGCGTCGTCGCACGCGAGTCGTGGTGCGGCGGGTGGCGTCGCGTCCACGGACGCGACGGGCGCCGTCGTGGCGGG
>JALHOE010000018.1 GCA_022843175.1 Deltaproteobacteria bacterium | reverse complement strand
CGCCGCCCGCGCCCACCGAGGATCCCAACGCGCGCGGCGCCGGCTCGGAGCCGCCGCCGTCGCCGCCGCCACCGCCCGCGGTCGCGGTGCAGGACAGCAGCAAGGAAGCGCCGGTGCTCCGCTGCGGGCCGATGGACAGCTCCAAGTACGTCGCCAACGACTTCAAGTGCCAGGACGGGAGCAACCCGTTCGCGGGCGACTGGAAGGCCGCGCAGATGTCGCGCAAGGGCAACGTCGGCGCCAACGCGATGGGCCACATCGTCGACCTCTACGTGGTCCCCTGCCCCGAGGGCCCCCGCCAAGTCTTCGTCGACATGTACGGCTGCGAAAAGAACTCCAAGATCTAGGCGCTCGCTGACGCGCGCGCCTACCAACACCCGCGCGCGTCAGCGCGCGCCTACCAACACACGCGCCGACCGACGGGCGCGCGCGTCAGCGAGCGCCTACCAACACCCGCGCCGACCGACAGGCGCGCGCGTCAGCGAGCGCCTACCAACACCCGCTCCCGAAACACATACAACCAAGCCTCCGGCACCCCATACCGCTTCGCCAACACCCCCGGCGGCACCCCGCGCATCATCTCCCCGACGATCGCGCTGTGATCCCCCGCCGGCGCATCCACCATACGCACCGGCGCGTGCCCCTCCCGCGCCGCCCGCGCGTGCCAATCCCGCTTCAAGCGCGCCGGCTCCCGCAGCCAGATCAGAATCCGCTGCAGCTCGCGCGAAGGATCGTCGAACGCGGTGCGACCGTGCGCGCAGCGGTGGTTGTCGACGATGAGCACCTCGCCGTCGCGAAGCGCGATCGTCTCCGCGCGCAGCTCGACGAGGGGCGCGAGGCGCGGCGAGTGGGTGAAGACCAGATCGTCCCCCGCGGCGGAGAACGTCGTGGCGCGCACGTCGCCGAACACGAAGGGAAACAGCCGCACCGCGCGGAACGCCTCGTCCCCCGGCGCCGTCGCGTGCGAATCGGCGATCAAGCTCTCGCCGCCGCGTCGCGCCGCCCGCACGCACCCGAGCACCTGCCAATGCGCGGGCCTCCCGCGGTAGAGCTGGCTGTCGGTGTGGAGCGGCGCCGGGCCGTTGTTGGAGGCGAACGAGCGCCCGCCGACGTCGCGGATCGGCTGCCGCTCGATCATCTCGACGTCGCCGCCGAGCTCGCGCGCGACGCCCCACGGATCGCTCTCGATCCGCGCGACGAGCGCCGGATCGCGGAGCACCTCGAACGGCGCGGTCAGGCGTCCGGCCATGCGAGCTCCTTGAGCTTCGAGTGCCGGTCGCGCGGGAAGGGGATCACCTCGAGCAAGCGGGCGCCCTCGCGCACGCGCACCGGCGAGCCGATGCGGTGCACGCGAAACACGGCGGGCGCCGCGTGGAACACGTCGCTCGCGATCACGCCGCGCATGATCTCGTAGCCCTCGCCGAGCACACCCTCGACGAGCGCAGACCAGCCCGGCGGCGTCTGCACGAACGCCCAGGGTTTCACGAAGAAGTGCGGCTCGCCGTGCGGGTGCGGCGTGAAGTACTTGGTGAGGTACCAGAGCGCGCGGCGGTGCTCGCGAACGAACGCCTCGCCGTACACGTCGCTCCACAGGCGCTCGAGCTTCTTCACCTCGCGCGCCAGCCGGGCCTCGTCGAAGCGGACGACCATCGCGTTGCCGTCGAAGGTGGCGTCGAACGAGAGGAGCGCGTCGAACGCGAGGACCGAGATCCCCCGGCCCTTGCGGCGCCCGGGCGTCGGCGACGAGGCGTCGAGGAAGCGGTCGCGCGTCTCGACGGCGAACGAGACCGGCCCCGCGGACACGACCCGGGTCGGCCCCTCGCCCGCCTCGTCTGCGAGGTCCTTCACCCACGAGCGATACTTCCGCGTCGACTCCGCCTTCTTCTCGGCGAAGTACGCCTCGTCGTAGAACTCGACGTGCGCGCGACCGACCTCGGGCGCCTCGGCGAGGTCGACCCGCTCGATCGCCACGTCCTCGACGCACTCCGCGAGCGTCGCGAGCTCGCCCTCGAGGCGCACGTTGCCCGAGGCGCGGATGGAGAGCACCAGCGGCGTGAGCTCGTCGACGAGCACCTCGTCGACCTCGTAGGCGTAGCTGCGTCGATTCGCGGTGGACGACACGCGGAGCACGCTCCCCCTCGGCGCGCGCACGAGGAGCCCGGTGAAGACGTGAAGCACGCCGCGCGACTCGTGGACGATGCCCTTCTCGAACGCCCGGTGCCACGCCGGCTGGACGTACCCGTGCGCGAGGAGGCGCGGCATCGCCGCGGCGTGGAGCTGGGCCAGGCGCTCGTCGTGGATGCGGGGTGCGCGCCCGAGCCGGCGCTCGATGGTGAGCGGGCGCTTGAGGTAGACCTGATACCCGAACGCGTTGCCCTCCAGCAGCGGCACGCACGCGCGCGCGGCGCGGAGCGGGATCGACCCGTCGAGCGTCCCGCTCCTCCGCGTCAGCGCGAAGAGTCCCTCGAACGCGTCGAGGACCTCGATCATCAGCCCCCGCAGCCGCCGCCGCCGCCGCAGCCGCCGCCGCCGCCGCAGCCACCGCCGCCGCCGCAGCTCGACGACGAGCAGCTGCTCGAGCCGCTCGAGCCGCTCGACGTCGAGGCGAACGCGAACGTGGTGGTCATCGGGATGAGCAGGGGCGCCGCGGCGACCGCCATCGTCCCAGCGATGGCCACCGTCAGACCGACGTCGGCGACGGCCGTGCGTCGACCGCTCGAGACGTCGTCACGGAGCGACACCGTCGAGGCCTCGAGCCACGCGAGGTACGAGCTCTTGATCCGACTCTCGCCCGAGACGACGAGGACCATGATGCTGGCGAGGAACACGAAGACCATCATGATGATGAGGAAGGTGATCGGCCGGTCGAGCATCGCCCCGCGCATCGCGCGAAGGAACCCGGTGCCGAGGATCAGCACGATCACGAAGAACGCCGCCCACCGACCGGCGGACTTCGCGGCCTCCGGGCGGAGCAGGTTGGCCTCGCGGAGCTCGTGCTCCACCACTGCCTTGTGCGCATTGGCGGTGTCGCGCGCGGCGGTGCGCGCGTCGTTCGCGGAGATGTCCTCCCCCTTGCCGCTGAGCGCTTGATAGAAGTCGTTGAGGATCCGGTCGGGCGAGGAGTGCTTCACGACGCGGAAGTTGCCGGGGGTGTTCGACGGGCAGAGCACGCCGTGCGCGACCGCGGTCGCGAGGAGCGTCTCCTGCAGCCCGTTCAAACCGCCGCGCAGGTACGAGATCGCCCACTGCTCGTCGGGCATCGGCAGCCACCCGATGGTGAGGCGCTTTCGCTGCGCACCCACCCGGTACGCCTGCGAGATCTCCTCCATCGGCACCGGCTTGCCGACGATCTTGGCCTCGATCGAGTCGGCGACGGTGTTGCGCAACGTCTTCGCGCCATAGAGCCCGAGCACCGAGAGCACGAAATAGAACAGGAGGAACTGGGGCCCGCTCTCCATGTTGAACGGGAAGAAATCGAGGAGCTCGATCACGGATCCTCCATCGCGTCGACGTCGGCGATCGCCTTGTCGAGGAGGCTCACCAGCGCGTCGTGGGCGGCGCCGGGATCCTCCGCGACCCCGGAGAGCGCCGCGACCTCGACCCCGAACGTCTTGCCGGCGGCCTTGAGCACCGCTGCGAGATCGTCCTCGGTTTCGACGCCCTTCTTGACCAGCAGCGCGCGGAGCGGCGAGCGCACCTGCTTGATCTTCCGCGCCACGACGCCGCGCAGGTTGTCGGTGTTGCCCTGCGCGTCGACCACCGCGCGGCGGAGGCGAATCTGCACCTCGCGGAGCTCTTGCTCGATGCGCAGGCGGAGGTGGTGGGGCTCGATCTTCAGCCCGGCGAACACGTCCTTGCCGTGGAGCACCGCGTGGCAGCGCTGGATCTCGTCGTAGAACACCGGGAACACGTCGGCCGCGCGCGCGATCTCGCTCTCGACGAGGATCATCGCCTCGATCCGCGCCGACCAGCGCGCCCCCTGCAGGGCGTTGGCCGCCGATTCGAGCGCCGCGCGGCTCGACTCGCGGAGGACGATGATGAGGTCCACGTCGCTGCCGTCGCGCCACCCACCACGCGCCGCCGACCCATGCGCCACGACCGAGAGCAGAGACTCGCCGTGCGCCTTCTGCAGCGCGGACACCAGCTCGTCGATTCGCTTCTGCACCTGCTCGGAGACCTTCAGCTTCACGTGGTTCCTCCTCCCATCATCCCGATTCGCACCGGCGCCGAGGCGCCCGGACCCTTGAACGCCCACACCGTACGCCCCTCGAGGCGCTCCCGGCCGACGAACGGACCGACGCGCGGCTGCACGCCCGCGCCTCGCTCGACGAACCGCGCGCGGAGGAGCAAGCGATCCCAGCGCGCGTCGACCGCGAGGCGCGCTTGCCCGAGCGCGAGGTCGGCGATCCGCAGCGCGTCGGCCGGGCCCACGAGCACGTCGGGCCGCGGCCAGTGGTGGACGTGCGGTCGCACCATCGCCTCGATCTCGTCGCGGTGGCGCGACAAGCGCGGGAGCATCGGCAGCGCGTCGTCGATGCGCTTCTCGTCGAGCACGGCGCGCGTGCGCGTGACGCCAACGGGATCGAACGGCGGAGCCCCGCCCCCCACGAGCGCCTCCGCCAGAGCCACCTGCTGCGCGCCCAGGGAGCCGCGACCGTCAGGGAGCGGGTTGTCTATGGAATCGGAGCGCTGGCTCTCGACAACCCGCTCCCTGACGGTCGCGGCTCCCGACAGCGCCCGCAGCGCTGCGAGCTCGCGGGCCGTCTCCTCGAACGGCGGGAAGCGGCCGTCGCGCTCGAGGACGATCGGCACGTCGCCGCAGCGCTCGAGCACCAGCGCCACGAGGTCCATCACCTCGCTCGACACCGCGTGCGCGTGCGTATCGAAGAAGAAGCCGTCCTCGAGGACTCCGCCGGCGACGTGGACCATGGCCACCGCGTCGAGCGGGAAGCTCTCGAGGAGCGCGCGCGGCGCGACGCCGCTGTTGCGCGCGTTGGCGTAGACGTTCGCGACGTCGAGCAGGAGCCCGCACCCGGTCGCGCGCACGACCTCGTGGTGGAAGTCCCCCTCGCCCATCGCGTCGCCCGGCCAGCGCAACGTCCACGCGATGTTCTCGAGGAGGAAGGGCACGTCGGGCAACAGGCGCCGCGTCGCCGCGACGTTGCGCGCCACCACCGTCACCGCCTCGCGGGTGAACGGCACCGCCGTGAGGTGGCCGATCTCGCGACCGCCCGCGCGCGTCAGCGCCACGTGCTCGCTCACCATCGGCGCGCGGAGCTGCCGCGCGAGCTCGCCGAGCTTGCGCGCGCGCTCGAGGTCGACGCCCTCGGCCGAGGCGAGCGAGAGCTTCACGCCGTGCGGAATGACGGGCCATACGGCGCGCAGCGCCATCGCCTCGCGCAGCCAATCGCCGCGCGAATACAGGCTCTCGGCCACGACCTCGAGGAAGTCGACGGACTCGGGCGCGCGGAGCAGTCCAGCCGACAGCTCCGGCCGGAATCCAACCCCCACACCCGACACCGACATCGCGGCAACGAGGCTAGCGGCTCGCCGCGGGCGTGACGACTCAGCTCTTTTTCTCGCCCCCCTCGGGCTCGCTGTCGGGGTCGGTCTTGAAGGCCTTCTCCATGGCGCCGGTCATCTGGATCTGGGCGAGCTTGAGCGCGTCCTCGTCGCCGTCGCGGAGCGCGCGCACCAGATCCTCGGCGCTGCCTCCGCCCATCGCCTCGAGCAGCTGGCCCAAGAGCGCCTCGGGGTTGGCGGTGTCGACCTCGTCGGGCTCGATCGAGAGCCACGTGCCCGCCTCGCCGACGGCGGCGATCACCGCCTCGTAGGTCTCGGCGTCCTCGGGCTCGGCCGCGTCGGGGAGCACGAAGATGCCGCGCGGGTCGTCGTGGTCGTACATGTCGTCGCCGACCGCGGACTCGAGCGCGTCGAAGATCGTGTCCGGGTCCGACTCGAAGGGGACGTCGAGGAACACCAGCGATCCGTCCTCGAGCTCGCGAACGTCGAGGTCTTCGCTGGGCTCCCACTCCGGAATGCGTACGAGGGCGACGGCGTCGATGCTCATGGGTCTCCGATTCGGTTCGATGCGCCGAGGTTCTGCCGGTAGCCCCGAAGATACTTCTCGGCGAGCTTGCGCACCCTATCGCTCTGGCCGTCGAGCGTCTCCACGGTCTCCACCAGAGCGGCATAGGGATCGCGCACGCCGTCGACCTGCTGCCGTTTGAGCTGGAGGACGTCGGCCATCACCGGGTCGGACCCGTGCTCGGCCACCAGGAAATAGGCCACCACCGGCTCCGGTTGGCCGTCGCGGTGCACCCGCCCGACGCACTGCTCGTGGACGCCGGGCGACCAATCGAGCTCGCCGAACACCACGGTGCGGCAGGTGTGCTGCAACCCGTCGAGCCCGGCCCCGGAGCGGAGCGACATGATCAACACCGGGGTCTCGCCCTTGAGGAACCGCTCGCGCGCCTGCTCCTTCTGCGTCGGCGACTCGGTGCCGCTGTAGAGCGCGGGCTTGAGATCGCTCAGCCGATCCATCCACAGCGCGTAGACCTCGCGGTGCCAGCCGAAGAGCACCACGCGCTCGCCCGACTCGACGAGCAGGCGCACGAAGTCCGCGACGAACGCCGCCTTGGCCACGCCCGTCGCCTGCCGCAGCATGGTGTCGAGCCGCTCGCTCGCCTCGAATTTCTTGCGGCGCGCGGCCTCGTCGAGCGCGACCGAGCTGTAGCCGAGGATGATCTTCGCGAGCTCCGCGGCCGACGAGCCGATGCGATCGAGCACGTGGGGGTCGGCGTCGACGTGGTGCGGCACCTTCACGAGCCGCGGCAGCTCGCGACCGACCTCGGCGCGCGTGCGGCGGAGGATGAGGCCCTGCTCGCGCGCCCACGTGCCGAACGCGCGGGGATCCTCGATGCGCGGCGAGCCCCCGTGATCGGTGCACCACTCGCGGAGGAACTCCTCGTGGTTGCCGAGGCAGCCCGGGCGGAGCACGTCGAGCACGTTGTAGATCTCGCCGCCGAAGTTGTAGATCGGCGTTGCGCTGAGGCCGGTGCGAAACTGCGCCCCCCGCGCGATGCGCGCCGCGGCCTGGTATTTCGCGCTGCCGCGGTGGCGGAGCTCCTGCGCCTCGTCGAACACCACGCTCTTCACGATCGACGGCAGGACCTCCTGCCACCCGGCGAGCTTGTGGTAGTTGGTGACGATGACGTCGGGGAGCTCGCCGCCGCGCCGCAGATCGTAGGGCTGCGCCCGCTTGAGCACGTGGGTGCGGAGCCGCGGGGCGAACGCCTGCACCTCCTTCTCCCATTGGCGCGGGAGGTGCGCGAGCGTGACCACCAACACCGGGAGCACGCGCTTGTCGGTGAACGTGCAGATCGCGGTCGCGGTCTTGCCGAGGCCCACGTCGTCCGCGATGAGCAGGCTGCCGCCGCGCAGGACGATCTCGGCCGCGAGGCGCTGATAGCGGCGCGGCGTCAGCGCGAGGTCGAAGGTGGGCGGCTCGTACTTGCCCGAGAGCAGATCCTCGATCGCGTCGATCCGCGCGCGGTGCTGCGCGGCGCGCCGCTCGAGGTACTTCCGATCGTCGACGTCCATCGGGTAGCGCTCGAGGAACCACAAGAGATCGCGGGCGTTCTCCTCGGTGTCGCCGATGCGGAGCGCGCCCTTCGACGAGACCGCGACCTTGCCGAACACGCGCTTGAACCGGACGGCGACGTGCGGCTCCGCCTCGATCTCCCACGCGTGGCGCGAGAGCTTCACCGAGCCGAAGCTCCTCACCACGCCCCCGACGTGAGGTGATGGGTGAACACCGGCTTGCCCGAGATGACCGGCGGCAGCCGCGCGAGCTCGGCGCGCGTGGTCACGACGAGGAGCCCCGCGAGCGCCTCGTGCTGGAGGTAGCGGTGGACCTGACGGGTCACCTCGGCGCGGCTCCCTCGCACCTTGATCTCGACGCCGAGCTCGCCGACCAGGAAATCGATGGTGCCCGCGGCCCCGAGCGACGCCTCGCGGACCACCGCGAGCCCGGCGCCCCGCAGAACCTGGTCGATTCCAGCCTGAAGTTCGCGCTCGTCCGCGTAGCGGAAGCGATGAGAGGCGAGCGCTCGCTCGACCGTGGCGACCAACCGGTCCACGGATCCACCCTATACAGCAAATTCAAGCGTTCCTTGCGGCCAGTTGTCCGCGCCTCGTCCGCGCGCACCAGAACGATCGTCCGGAGGCGGAATGGGCGCCCCCGGTCCATGCGCCATGATAACCGCCGACTAGGATTCGGCCTCGATGCGTCGCCTGATCCTCGTCCTCGCGCTCCTCGCCTGCAACGGCGAGAAGCCCGCGCCCGTCGCGACGCCGAAGAGCGCGGTCTCGGCGGGGTGCAACGCGTCGCCGGGCGCAGCGGGGCTCGGCGCGGCTGCGGCGCTCATCGCCACGCTGGCCGCGCTCCGCCTCGCGCGCCGTTCGTGATACGAGCGGACGATGCGCGCGTGGTGGTGCCTGCTCCTGCTCGCCTGCTCCTCGAAGAGTGAGCCGCCGGTCCAGCAGGAGCCGGTCCCCGACGCCTTCCCCGAGGTCGACGCAACGCCCGCGGATCCAGCGCTGACCGAGGCCGAGCGCAAAGCGCTCGACGACTACCTCGACGCGCAGTTCAAGTCGCACGAGTGGCCGAGCATGGCGGCAGGCGTCGTCTACGGAGACACGCTCGTCTACAGCAAGGGCTTCGGCGCCGGGGTCGACGAGCACACCGTGTTTCGCATCGGCTCGGTCACCAAGGTCATGACCGGCGTCACGGTGCTCCAGCGTCGCGACCGCAAGGAGCTCACGCTCGACGACCCGGTCGACAAGCACATCCCCGAGCTCGCCTCGTTCCTCAACGGCAAGGTGACGATCCGCCACCTGGTCACGCACACCTCGGGCATCCCGAGCGTCGGCGACGGCACCGCCGAGTATTGGCGGGGCGATCACGACGTCACCGAGACCGAGCTGTTCGACGCGATCAAGGGCTCGAAGCTCGCGTTCGAGCCCGGCACCAGGTTCGCCTACTCGAACTTCGCCGTCGCCCTCGCGGGCATCATCGCGGCCCGCGTCTCCAAAGAGAGCTTCCGCGACATGATCGAGGGCTCGCTGTTCGAGCCGCTCAAGATGACCGAGAGCTCGTGGGACAAGCCGGCCGCGTTCGCCCGCGGCTACTCCCTCACCGCGAAGGGATGGGGCGCGGCGGGCCCGCACTGGCGCCTCGGCGCCGCGGAGCCCGCCGGCGGTCTGTACTCGACCGTGAGCGATGTCGCGCGCTTCCTCTCGTTCGAGGCCCGCGCCGAGAGCGAGCGCGAGAGCCTCGACGCGGTGCTGTCGCGGGCGTCGTTGCGCGAGTCGCAGACGGCGATCCCCCCCGGCAACGTCGGGGTCAATTGGTTCGTCGGCGAAACCGACCTCGGTAAGCTCGTCGGCCACAACGGTTCGATCGGCGACTACAGCGCGTCGGTGCAGCTCTATCCGGGCAAGCGCGCGGGCGTCGTGCTGCTGTTGAACGTGGCGAACGCCGAGCAGCTCGACTGCGTGGCGAACGAGGCGCTCGGCGCGCTCCTCCGCAAGGGGACGCCCAAGCCCTGCGTGCCCGCGCTCACCGCGTGGAACGCAAAGGCGCTCGAGCGGGTGAAGGCGCTGATCGCCAAGCCCGACGCCGCGGGGATCGAGGCGGCCTTCAGCCCCGATTTCCCGCGCGACGGGCTGCTCGCGTTCTTCAACGACTGCAACGCCACCTACGGGCCGTGCACCGAGGGCAAGGTCCTCGCCACGGGTGACAACGGCGCCGCCCGGGTGCAGCTCACCTGCGAGAAGAAGCCCGCCCACGTGCTCATCGGGGCCAACCCGGCGAGCTCGCTCATCGAGCTGCTCTACGTGCTCCCCTGAAGCCGCGCCTCGACCGCGTCGACCGTCGCGTCCTCCTCGGGGAAGCCGTCCGTCCCGAGCAGTCGCGCAAAGAGGCCGACCTGCTGCTTGGAGGCCACCACGTTGCCGTCGACCATGACGTCGAACTGACCGCGCGCGCCGACCTCGAGCTCCACCTCGACCCCGAGCTCTTCTTTGATTCGGGCGGCGATCCTCGCCGCGCGTGGGCGATAGCCTCAGGCCCGACAGAACAGAATCTTGACCGTCATTCGCCCCCTCTGATGCGCGCGGCTCGCCGGCGTCACAGCCCTTGATACATTCAACACCATGAAGCGCTGGGTCGTCCTCTTCGGTTTTCTCGCGGGTTGCGGCAGCGGCGAAAAGACCGAGGATCCGTTGAAGGGCGGACCCGACTCGTCCAGCGGCGACGACACGGCCCTCGACGACACCGGCGGCACCACCTTCGAGATCGGCGGCGGCTGCCTCGGCGCGGCCGACTGCGACGGCGGCGTGTGCGTCGACGGCAAGTGCTGCACCAGCGCCGAAGCGGTGTGTGGTGGCGGGTGCTGCGCGACCGGCACGGTGTGCTTGTTCGACAAGTGCGTCGCGCCCGGCGGGCCCTGCTTCAGCGGCAACGACTGCAAGCCCGACGAGTACTGCGAGACCGCGCTCGGTGGGAGCAAGCCCGCGAGCGACGCCGGCGTCGACGCCGGGGGCGACGCGGGCGGCGCGTGCCTCGAGCCGCCGCCGATCCCCGGGAAATGCGTGAAGCGCCCGGCGGTGTGCCCCGACGGAGACGCGGGCGACGCTGGCGACTGCGTGGCCAAGTGCGAGTACCGACCGCCGGTCGCCAAGCTCAACGCGGTGCAGGAGTGGACGTGGGGCGCCGGCACGGCCAAGGCCAATCCGGGGTTCGTCGACGTGTGGTCCACGCCGACGGTCGGCCGGCTCTACGACGCGAACTGCGACGGCAAGGTCGACCAGCTCGATCCGCCGAGCGTCGTCTTCGTGTCCGGTCGCGCGCTCGACGCCGCCGGGCTCGGCACGTGCTGCCAGTGCAACGGCGCCTCGCCGACGGCGTGCCACACCGGCGTGCTCCGCATGCTCAACGGCCGCACCGGCAGCGAGATCTGGACGCTCCGCAACGCGAGCGCCGGCTCGATCGGCTTCTCCGGCACCTCGACCGCGATCGGCGATCTCACCGGCGACGGCAAGATCGACATCGCCGCCGTCACCGGCGAGGGCTTCGTGGTGATCGTCGATTCGGCCGGAAAGGTCGTGCGCACGAGCGACAAGCCGATCCCCGGCGCCGGCGCGACCGCCGACAACTTCGGTTGGGGCGGCGGCCTCGCGATCGCCGACATGGATCACGACGGCTCCCCCGAGATCGCCTACGGCCACACCGTCTTCACCACGGCGGGCGGCAAGCTCACGCTGCAGTTCGGCGCCTCTCCGGCCAACACGCACACCGATCTCTCCACGTTCGTGGACCTCGACGGCGCGAGCGACGGCAACCTCGAGCTGCTCACCGGTCCGCGCGCGATCAAGGCCGACGGCACCAACCTGTGGAACCGCACCGACATCACCGACGGCTTCCCCGCGATCGGCGACTTCGACAAGGACGGCAAGCCCGAGGTCGTCGTCGTCAACGCGGGCAAGCTCTACATCCTCGAGGGCGCGACGGGGAAGACGCTGATCGGTCCGTTCACCATCCCCGGCACCGGCTCGGGCGGCCCGCCCACCGTCGCCGACCTCGACGGCGACAAGGTGCCCGACATCGGCGTCGCGATGCAGAACCAGTACTCGGCGTTCAAGGTCAACCTCGCGACCAAGACGCTGAGCGTGATGTGGTCGGCGCCCAACCACGATCTCTCTTCGTCGGTCACCGGCTCGAGCGTGTTCGACTTCGAGGGAGATGGACGCGCCGAGGTCATCTACAACGACGAGTGCTTCGTCTGGGTGTACGACGGCCCCACCGGCAAGGTGCGCTTCGCCGGCCTCACCACGTCCTTCACCGCGACCGAGGCCTCGGTCGTGGCGGACGTCGACGGCGACGGCCGCTCCGAGATCCTGATGGTGAGCAACCGCGCCGACCCGAGCGCCACCGGCTGGAAGTGCAACGTCGACCCGTGGAACAAGGCCGATCCGGTCACCGGTCGCCCGGCGTGGAAGCCGCCGATGGGCGCTACGGCGTACAGCGGCGTCACCGTGTTCGGCGACGCGGCCAACGCGTGGGTCGGCACCCGCACGCTGTGGAGCGAGCACACCTACCACGTGAGCAACATCTGCGACGACCGCGACTCCGCGTGCGACGCCCCCAACGTCTACGGCTCGATCCCGAAGAACGAGAAGAAGAACTGGACGCTCCCCTGGCTGAACAACTTCCGCCAGAACGTGCAGGACAAGGGCATCTTCGACGCGCCCGACGCCACGCTGTCGCTCGCGGTCCGCTGCACGACCCCGGTGCAGCTCGAGGCCTCGCTCCGCAACGCCGGCCTCGCGTCGCTCCCCGCCGGCGTCGAGGTCGGGTTCTACGTGGAGCCGATGAAGCTCCTCGGAACCGCGAAGAGCACCCGCGTGCTCTTCCCCGGCCAGACCGAGGTGCTCACCTTCACCGCCGACGCTTCCATCACCAAGAGCGACACCTTCACCGCAAAGATCATCATCGATCCGGCGAAACCCACGTTCCAGCAGTGCCGGACCGACAACGATCAGACCCCGCCCACCAAGGCGGCCTGCCCCAAGTAGGAGATCGGCGCGGGACGGGTACGCTTCGCCTCATGCGCGCCCTCCCCGTCGCCCTCGCCCTCGCCTCCATCGCCGTCGCCCTCCCCGCGCGCGCCGCCGACGTCCCGGTCTCGACCGCCGCGCAGCTCACCGACGCGATCTCCAAGGCCAAGCCCGGCGACGCGATCGTGCTCGCCGCCGGCACCTACGCGATCGCCGCCAAGGTCTCGTGCTCGGCCAACGGCACGGCGGCGGCGCCGATCAAGGTGAAGTCCGCGGCGCCGTTCGGAGCGAAGATCGAGCTCAACACCGTCGAGGGCTTCGCCGTCACCGGCGCGTTCTGGACCTTCGAGGGCCTCGACATCAAGGGCACCTGCGCCACCGACAGCAACTGCGAGCACGCGTTCCACGTGAGCGGCGCCGCCGAGGGGTTCGTCCTGCGCGGCAACAAGATCTACGACTTCAACGCGCAGCTGAAGGTCAACGCCTCGAACATCGGCGGCACCTGGGTGATGCCGCACCGCGGCCTGCTCGAGGGCAACGAGGTGTTCGACACCCGCCCGCGCAACACCGGCAACCCGACCACCAAGTTCAACATCGACACCGGCGACGACTGGATCGTCCGCGCCAACATCATCCGCGACTTCCACAAGGGAGGCGGCGACAACGTCAGCTACGGCGCGTTCATGAAGAGCGGCGGCAAGAACGGCGTCTTCGAGCGCAACCTGGTGATGTGCTCGCGCGACACCACCGGCGGCACGCGCATCGGCCTGTCGTTCGGCGGCGGCGGCACCGCGCCGCAGTTCTGCGCGCCCGCGTTCAACGCCGGCACCCCGTGCAGCGTCGAGCACGACGGCGGCACGATGCGCAACAACATCATCGCCAACTGCACCGACGTCGGCATCTACCTCAATCGCGCGAAGGACACGAAGATCCTCTTCAACACCCTGATCGGAACGAACGGCGTCGACTTCCGCTTCAACACGACGAGCGGCGAGGCGCACGGCAACGTGCTGACCAGCAAGATCCGCGTGCGCGACGGCGGGACCTTCAGCGGTCCCGACAACCTCATGGACGTCCCGGTGACCGAGTTCGCCGCGATGTACCTCGACCCGCTGAAGGGCGACCTCCGCAAGAAGGGCGATCTCGCGAAGCTCCTGGACAAGGGGACCGCGCCGATGGTGACCGACGACTACTGCGCCCGCCCGCGCACCGGCCCGCACGACTACGGCGCGCTCGAGCAATCGCTCGGCGACTGCGTCACCACCATGCCGACCGTCGGCGGCACGATCCCGAGCCCCGGAGACGCCGGGCCGAGCGACGCCGCGACCGAGGACACCTCGGTCCCCGGCGGCGACGCGTCCCCCGGAGACGACTCCGGCGTCACCACCGGAGACGGAGCGACCGCGACCGACGGCGGCGATCCGGCGGCCAGCAGCGAGGACGCCGCGGGCTGCGGCTGCCGCGCCGCGGGCCGACCGCACGAGTCCGCGTTCGGACTCCTGCTCGGCCTCGCCGCGCTCGCCTACCGCCGCCGCCGTTGATCAGGGCGACGGGCAGCGGGCGCCGAAGCACGCGGCGATCTGCTTGTCGCAGAGCTTCTGCACGCAGCCGAGCAGGCCGCCGCCGGGGCCCCCACCGCCGCCGCCGTCGCGGCACATCGGGAACTTCTCGATGGCGCAGATGACCGCCTTGTCGAAGAGCGACTGCACGTCGGCGCAGCCGCGCGCGACGCACCCGCCGATGCACGAGGGGCTCGGGGTGCCGCCCGGGCCGCTCTCGATGCACTTGAGCGCGCAGGTGAACATCTCGAAGCAGCCGACCGTCTCGCAGGCGCCGCAGTCCTTGTTGCAGTTGGTGCAGGTCTCGTAGGGCGGCTCGCACTTGCCGTTGCCGCAGAACGAGCAGTCGCCGCAGTCCTTGGAGCAGGACGCGCAGGTCTCCTTGCCGGTGGTGCACTTGCCGTCGCCGCAGGACTCGCAGTCGCCGCAGTCGTCGGGGCAGGTGAAGCAGTCTTCCTTGCCGGCCTCGCACTTGCCGTCGCCGCAGGTCTTGCACGCGCCGCAGTCGGCCGCGCACGAGAGGCAGTCCTCGCTGCCGTTGCAGAAGCCGTCCTCGCACTTGGCGCAGGCGCCGCAGTCGACCGGGCACGAGTCGCAGGTCTCGCCGCTGTCGCAGATCTTGTTGCCGCAGGTGGAGCACACGCCGCAGTCGCGCGGACAGGTGGTGCAGTCCTCGCCGCCCTTGCACTCGCCGTCGCCGCAGGCCACGCACTTGCCGCAGTCCTCGGGGCACGAGCTGCAGCTCTCGCCGCCGCTACACTCGCCGTTGCCGCAGGTGGCGCACTTGCCGCAGTCCGAGGGGCACGACGAGCAGGTCTCGGGCTCCTTGCAGGTGCCGTCGCCGCAGCCGGCGCACTTGCCGCAGTCTGCCGAGCAGTTGTTGCAACTCTCGTCGGCGTCGCAGGTGCCGTTGCCGCAGTTGGCGGAGACCTTGCTGCCCTCGTCCTCCATGGACGAGCGCGCACCGCAGCCGAAACCGAGACCGACAAGGACGGAGGCAGTCATCGCGACGCGACCGAGGCCGCGCCAAGTAAAGCTGGTCTGCATGGCGAAACCTCGCTCGCGTTGGGGCTGCGGAGTGTAGCGCGCAAAACCGACCGGGCATAATCAGCGCCAAATGATCCTCGCGCACGATGACGTCGGTTCCGGCTCGGTCGCGGTCCTCCTGGTCCACGCCTTCCCCCTCGACCGTCGCATGTGGCGCCGGCAGCTCGACGCGCTTGTCGGCTCCGACAGACGGGTCATCGCCGCGGATTTGCGCGGATTCGGCGCCTCGCCGGGCACCCTCACCTCGGTCGACGACCACGCGGACGAGCTCGCGCAGCTCCTCGCGGCGCGGCGCGTCGAAGGTGCGGTCGTCGTCGGCCTCTCGATGGGGGGGTACGTCGCGCTCTCGTTCGCTCGCCGTCACCCGGGCAAGCTCGCCGGTCTGCTCCTCGCGGACACCAGGGCCGGCGCGGACAGCGACGAGGCCAAGCAGGGGCGCGTCGCGAACATCGAGCGCGTGCGACGCGAGGGAGTGGCGGCGGTCTTCGACGCGATGCGACCGAAGGTCTTTGGTCCGAACAGCACACGCGAGGTGATCGAAGAGCTCCGCGGCCTCGCCGCTGCGCAGTCGCCCGACGGTGTCGCGGCGGCGCTCGCGATGATGCGCGATCGACCCGATGCAACGCCCGAGCTCGAGGGCATTTGCGTGCCGACGACGATCGTGGTCGGCACCAACGATGCAGCGACGCCGCCGTCCGAGGCGGAGATCATGCATCGCGCGATCCCGTCGTCGAAGCTCGTAACGATCGAGGGCGCAGGACATTTCACGAACGTCGAGCGACCCGACGCGTTCAACCGCGCGCTGCTCGAGCTCCTTGCCACCGTGCGTCGGTGACGTTCTGGAGAAATCGGTTTTCAAAAACCTTCCCCTGGCCACGGCCGACCTTAGGTTCCGGGTGCGGTGATGTTTACGCACCGCGAACCGGAGTAGCAGCCGTGGGCTTCGTTCAATACATCACAGCGTGGGCCAACGCCCCCTTCACCATCGCCTTCGGGATCGCGGCTGGCGTCGCGGTGCTGCAGGCGAGCGGTGCGCTGTCGTTGTTCGGCGACCACGACGCAGACGGTGACGTCGACGGAGAGGTCGACGGCGACGTCGAGGGCGATGTCGACGGTGAGGTCGACGGCGACGGCGAATCCGAATCCGAGCACTCGTTCCTCGATCTGCTCGGCGTCGGTCGCATCCCGTTCTCGCTCGCGTGGCAAACGGGGGCGATCGCCTTCGCCCTCACCGGCCTGCTCCTCAACGCGAACTACGCCGGCGGCGCGCCGCCGCCGATCACGCTCCTCTGGACGGTGCCCGCCGGTATCGTCGCCTCGCTCGCCGGCATCGCGGGCGCGGCGCGGCTCCTCGGTCCGCTGTTCACGCCGCAAGAGGCCACGTCACGCGAAGCCCTGGTGGGCCGCGAGGGCGTCGTCATCTCGTCCCGCGTGACACCCGAGTTCGGCGAGGTCCGCATCCGTGACGATCATGGGCACGACCTACGCGTGATCTGCAGGCTCGCCCCCGGCGAAGACTCGGTGGGCGAGGGCAAACACGTGGTGGTCGTGGACATCGAAGCAGGCGGCCGCCCGGTCGTCGCGCCCGTGTAAACGCGTCGTCCGTCGACCGTCATCCGTCGTCCGTGCCTCGTCGCCGCGCTCTCGCGGTCGACGGTCGACGGTCAACGGTCGACGAGCGCGCAAATCAGCCAAGAGACGTGCACGCCGCGATATGCGGCGAGAGATGGAGGTGTACCGTGATGGACCTACTCAACGACAAGAGCCTGCTCTTCATCGTCCTCGCGACGGGAGGCGGCATCGTGTTGATCATCAGCCTGCTGGCGATGATCGCGAAGTTCTACCGCCGGTGTGGCGCCGACGAAGCGCTCGTGCGCACCGGCGCTGGCGGCAACAAGGTGGTGATCGGGGGCGGCATCATGGTCTACCCCATCCTCCACCAGCTGCAGCACGTGTCGCTGCGGTCGGTGAAGTTGTCGGTGGAGCGCGCGGGCCGCATGGCGCTCGTCACCGCCGACAAGATCAAGGCCAACGTCTCGACCGAGCTCTTCATCAAGGTGGAGCCGCTCGGCGAGGACGTGCTCGCGGCGGCGCGCTCGTTCGGCGAGCGCAACCTCGACGAGCACGCGATCGGCGATCTCATCGAGGGCAAGCTGACCGACGCGCTCCGCTCGGTCTCCGCCAACAAGACCTTCATGGCGCTCCACAGCGAGCGCAAGGAGTTCGCCGAGGCGGTGCAGGCGGCCCTCGCCGAGGAGCTCAAGAAGAACGGCCTCACGCTCGAGAACGTGTCGATCACCGCGTTCGCGATGATCCCGGTGAGCGAGCTCGACGAGCGCGACGTGTTCGACGCGGACGGCCTCCGCGCGATCACCGAGTCGGTGCAGGCCAACCGCGAGAAGACCAACCAGATCCAGCGCGACAAGGAGAACGCGATCCAGGAGACCAACGTCCGCGCGCGCCTGCGTCAGCTCGAGCTCGAACAGGCCAAGGCGTTCGCCGAGGCGGAGCAGCAGCGCAAGGTGCAGGAGTACGCGGCGGCGCAGGCGGCGGAGACCGCGAAGGCGATCTTCATCCAGGAGCAGTCGCGCGACCTCGCGGCGTACGAGAAGTCCCAGGCCGTCGAGACCGGGCGCATCCAGCAGGAGGCGGCGATCGCGGTGGCCGAGGCCGACAAGCAGCGCCGCGAGCGCGAGGCGATGATCCAGGCCGAGAAGGCGCTGCAGGCGGCGGAGATCGCCAAGCGGCGCGAGATCGAGGCCGCGGGCATCGAGAAGGAGAGGGTCGTGCAAGCGGCGGAGATCGAGCGCGAGAAGACCATCGAGGTCGCGCGCGTCGGCAAGGTGATCGCCGTCGTCCAGAGCGAGGAGCAGCAAGCGCGGGCGACCGCGGCCAAGGCGCTCGCGCTCGCCGAGGAGGAGACCGCACGTCAAGCCATCACCACGGCGTCCGAGACCGCGCACGCGGAGCGCGAACGCCAGAAGAGGGTCATCGATGCGCAGGCCGAGGCGGACGTCCGCGTCGCGCTCGCGCGCGGTGAGATCGCACAGGCGGAGGCGCGCGCGCTGGCCGCGAAGAAGGAGGCCGAGGCCATCGAGACGCTGGCGGGCGCAGAGCTCAGCCGGCGCACCGCGGAGGCCGAGGCGAGGAAGAAGCACATCGAGGCGGAGTCCTCGGTCGCGATGAAGCTGGTCATGCGTGATCTGGCGCTCAAGGCGATCGAGGTGATGCCGGCGGTGGCGCACGAGCTGATGGAGCCCGCGCGTCACATCTCCGAGATCAAGGTGCTGCAGACGCAGCCGCAGGGTGGCAGCACCAACGGCGTCGCGGGTGCAGCGTCTCCGATCCTCAAGACCATCCTCGAGGCGGGCGCGGCCTACCCGGTCATGCGGGAGCTGGTCGGGTTCGCCAAGGAGGAGAAGCTCGACGAGAAGGTGAAGGCCCTCTTGAGCGAGATGTCTTCACCGACCCCAGCTGGCGAGCCGGTCGCCGAAGCGGCGGAGTAACGCCATGAACACCCTCGACAAGACCACCCTGCTCGCGCTCGCCGCCGCAACCGGCGAGACCCTCCGTGGGCAGGGGGTCTCTTGGGGGACGCTCAAGCAGGTCCTTCGCGAGCAGGTCGCGAGGGATCCGCTCGACGCGCTCGCCACCACCGTCGCCGGCGGCGCGCTGTTGTTCTGGCTCGCCGAGCGCGACGAGAACCCGCGGTGCCGCACCTACGAGGACGCGCTGGTGTTCATCAGCACGTGCTTGAACGTTGGCTACGCGCAGGTCTTCGCCGTCACCCGCGAGGGCAAGGCCATCGCCACCATCGTGATGACCATCGGCCCCGCGATGGCGGCGGCCGCGCTCAACCCGCCCCGCGAACAAGAACAGGAGTCACAGCGCGCGATCCTCGGTAAGCTCGACGACATTCTTTGTGAGCTCCGAGCCCGCCGCGTCCCCGAAGCCAGTTAGCGCCTGGTGGTTCCGTCTGCGAGTCACGCTGACGGCAGGTGTCATGGTGTTCATCGTCATCACCACGATGCGCACCACGAGCGCGCCGCGGGGCTGGGACCGCGGCGCGTTCGCTATTTTCGAGGACGCGCTGCTCCCCGCCGTCCTCGCGAGCGCGCTCGGTGTCGCGCTCATCCGCTACGGCGAGCGCATCCGCGCGCTGCTCGACCGCGTCCCGCGCTGGGTGCTCGATCTGCTGGTGTTCACCATCTCGATGCTGGTGACGCTGCGGATCACCTTCCGAGCGTTCGGCGGGTGGCCGCAGATCCAGGACGAGATCGCCTACGACCTCCTCGCCCGCAGGTTCGCCGCGGGCGCGCCGGTGCCCTCGTCGCACCCGCTCTACGAGTTCTTCCGCATCCGGTTCATGGTGGACGACGGGCACAACTACCCGCTGTTCCAGCCCGGGTGGCCGATGCTCCTCGCGGTGTTCCACAAGCTCGGCCAGCCCGCGGCGGCGCCGGCGTTCGCGGTGGGGATGCTCACCCTCGGCACCTCGCGGCTCGCCGAGAAGGTGTACGGCCGGCTCACGTCGCTGCTCGCCGCCGCGCTCGTGCTCTCGAGCGGCTTCGTCAACGTCGTCGGCTGCGCATACTTCTCCCACGGCCTCGCCGCCGCGCTCCTGGTGCTCGCGCTCGAGCGCCTCTACGTCGCGCTCACCGACGAGGACCCACGGGTGGCGCGCCGCGCGGCGATCGCCGGCGGCTTGTTCGGCGCGTGGCTCGTGATCACGCGACTGCCCACGGCGCTCACCTTCATGCTCGCCGCCGCGCTGGCGATCGTCTCCCTCGGGTTCGCGGGCTTCCGGCCGCGGCCCCAGCTCCTCGAGCGCACCAAGAAGCCGCTCGTCGCGTTCGCGCTCGCCTTCTCGCTCGGGCCGCTCGCGCAGGCCGGCTGGAACCTCGCGACGACGCATCGCCCGTTCGAGCTCCCGCAGGACAAATACTTCGCGCAGACCGAGCCGGTGCCCGGCTGCCATCGGCTCGGCTTCGGCGAGGGCATCGGCTGCCCGCGCGAGCACCCGCTCGACTCGCCCAAAGAGGGCTACACGCTCGAGCGCGCCGTGGTGGTGAGCAGCATGCGGTGGGCAGTGTTCCGCACCGACGCGTGGGGCACCGCGTGGCCGCTCGCGCTCTTCGCGCTGTTCTTCGCGCGCAAGCTCGAGCGCAAGGACGCCGTGATCGCCGTGGCCGCGCTCGCGCCGATCGGCGTGTATTTCGGCTTCTACTACCACGCGATCCAGCACGGGGCGCGGCTGTGGGCCGACATGATGGGGCCCCTAACGGTCGCGATCGCGGCCGGCGCGGCGTCGGCGTTCGACAAGAGCGCGTTCGCCGAGGGCGAGGGGCCGTCGCGCCTGCGGCTGTGGGCGTCGGCGCTCGGCGTCGTGCTCCTCACGCTCGTCATCCACGACGAGCACACCCGCGACCTCCCCGACCGCCTGCTCAAGCTCAATCGAGAGCGGCAGGCCGAGCGCGTGCGCAAGCACCTCGACCGCGGCAACGTGCACGGCGCGGTGGTCTACGTGGGCAACTGCATCGAGCCCGACCGCGGCGACGTGGTGTACGGGTGGGCGTCGGTCCTCAACGCGAAGCCTCCGGAGTCGGGCGACCGCTTCCTCGTGCGCGACTTCGGCCCCGACCACGACCGGCAGATGGTCACCATGATGCCCACGTGGAAGCACGTGCGCGTCGACTGCAACGGCGTCCCGGTCATGTTCGAGAACCCGGTCCCGAGCCCGCGCCTCATCGTGAGCGAGATGGAGGCGAAGTTCCCGCCCGACGACCGCGCCGGCGGCTACGCCGCGATCAAGGGCATCGGGGACGCGTTCAACAAGCAGGTGCTCGAGCTGAAGGTCGAGGAGCCCGGCGCGTGGGCGAGGTTCCGCCAGCACGTGTTCGAGGCCGGCACCTACGACGTGCGAGTCACGCTCATCCGCCGCCCCGATGGCGGCCGCTTCGCCCTCGCCATCGACGGCAAGCAGCTCGAGCCGCTCGACAACCGCGGCGCGTTCGGCCCGCCGACCACCGTCTTCGCCGGCACCCTCCCGCTCACCGCCGGCACCCACAGCCTCGAGGTGCGCTCGCTCGAGCAGAAGGGCACCTTCTACTTCGCCATCGACCGCTACGAGCTCTCCAAGCGGGACTAGCCGCGTACATACGAGCCTGCGCCCGCACGGGTCATCGCAGCCGTCCACCAGTCCGACGAAGCGCGTCGCTTCCTCGCCTCCATCGACGAGCGATCCCCCTCGGAACGGCTCCCCTACGCGCGCGATCCCGACGAAGCACCGCCCGACTCAACACAGCCCCCGCCAACCTCCGAGCCCGAAGGCCCGCCGCCGTCGGAGCCCGGCATCGAGCTCCCGCCCCCCGACGACTGACACCGCTCCCCGCGACCGCCTCCGCGCCCCACCAGCGCCGCTTACGGCCGCCGGCCGGAGGTGTACCCTTGCGTCCGTTCACAGAGACGCGACGGCGTAGCCCGACCGTCCGCGGTGTAGATCGGAGAAGGGATCCTTTGCCACCTCGCCCACTGGAATCCCCTGCGGACGCTTCGACGTCCTACCCCCGGATCGCGGTCAGCCAGGCGGCAGCGCACTTCGTTTCGTGACGAAGGCGGAGTGGCTCGCACGACGCGCGCGGCGCGCCGACGCAGGTCGTCGCTGATCACGTCCCGCGACGCTCGCGTTTCAATTGCTGTTGGATAGGGGAGCCGTTCGGAGAGGGAGCGCTCGTCGATGGGAATGGCCGGCGCCGTCACCTTCGTGCAGCGCTTCGGTGGCTCGCTCAACCTCACGTGCAATTCCACGTACGCGAACGCGAACGCGGTGAGCCGGGCCGGAATGCGCTAGCGCTCCCGCCGGTAGAGCCACCAGTTGCCCTCGCGGGCTACGAACTTGATCGACGGATCCCACGCGAGGCGCGACGCGCGCGAGTAGGGGCTGCGGATGAGGAACGTGTCGAAGAACGGGCCGTGCTTGAGCACCTGAAAGCGCTCGGGCATCCACTCGAAGCGAAACGGCGTCGGCGGCGGCACCGCGTCGCTGCCCGATCGGTACTGCACCGGCCACTGGTTCCAACTCGCGAAGTGGAACATCAGCCACCCGCCCTTCTCGGCCTGCACCCACGCCGGGAGGTGCACCCACGGAGACGTGACGCGCGGACCGCCCTCGTGATCGAACACCAGGTACGCGAGCTTCGGCGCGGCGGGGAGCTGCTGCACGATGCGCTGGAAGTCCGCGGTGTCGCCCTCGAACGCTCGGTACGCGCCGGTGACGACGCGGCTGGCGCACCGTCGCGAACGCGATCGCCGCGAACGCGATCGCCGGGAACGCCGGCCCGCGCGGCAGATCCGCGCACAGCGCGAGGGCCACGACGCAGACTGCGATGGACTCGCGCGAATACACAGACCACCAGGTGTGCTCGAAACCTCCGCGTGCAGAAGAAAGATGCATCGGCCGCAGAAGCGCAGCTCGCAAGAGCGCTCGCGGGCGCGGACAGAGCACGCGACGAATCTTCCGCGCGTACGGCCAGCCGGGTGGGTATCGTGGCTACTTCGCGAGAACGATGACCCGTGCCCTCGGCGAGACGGTCCGCCCGCGCGTTGCGAACGATGGACGAATTCCGAGAGCACCACCGATGACCAAGCCGTACGCGAAAGCAGAAGCGGCGCGCGTGAAGCTCGCGCGGGAGCAGGCGGACATCTACGAGAACATCCGCCGGCACGACGGGCCCGGTCGTCACACCACGCGGGAGACCTTCGATGCCCTGATCGTGGATGCACGGCGCTCCTCCGTCGAAGACGTGCTCGTTGCTCTCGTCGACTTCGCGCGTCCTGCGCTCGAGCACTCGCAGCTGCCGCAAGAGATGGCGGCGTGGGTCTCCCGGGTCGGCGACTGGCACGTCGTGTTCTACGATTCGACGCCGAGCGCGGGCTCGTGGATCGAGGGCGAGCACTTCTCGGAGCGGTTCGGCGAGCTGCCGCACTACTTCCATGTCGAGCATCGCAAGAAGGACGAGCGCTTCGACCGGCTGGTTGAGTGGACCGGCGAGGAGCTGCGCGTGCTGTCGCGCGAGCACAGCGACTACGAGCCGTTCTTCGAGAGTGGAACGAGGGTCGATCAGAACGATCCGTGGCGACATCTGCACGCCCGCGTCGGCGTCGGACTCACCGAGCTCCGCAACGCGATCGCCACGGGCGAGCCGCGCTGGTTGATCTGTCGCGGCATCATCGTCCTCGCCGGTGTCGAGCGGAACGCGGTGCCGGTCCGCCAGCGTGTCGAGAAGAAGCCCGAGCCCTCACCTCCCGCAGACCTCGCCACCGTCCTGTCGGAGGCCGAGAGCGAGTGGATCGAGAGCTTCAACACCAAGGTGTTCTCCTACGCGCGGATGCTCGCGCAGCCCGACCTCGCCAAGGAGCTCGCCGCGCTGCTCAACGCGAAGGGGCCGAAGCCGCGCACGTCACGCGTGGCCATGTCCGCGCTCGGTATGCTCGCGATGGAGCCCGAGTCGGTCTCGCCGTGGCTGCAAAAGACCTCGGAGACGCTCCGCGCCGCCGCCATCGGCGCGCTCGCCACGATGGACGAAGCGGCGCGCGAGACGCTGGTCGCCTCGACCCGCTCGAAGAAGAAGCACGAGAGCGAAGCGGCGACAACGCTCCTCCGCGTCCTCGACGACCCCTCGTTTCGCGCGCTCAAGGCGGCGCGGGCGCGGGTGCCCGAGCACGTCAAGCAGCGGCTCTCATCGCCCGACCTGTTCGCCATCAACGTTCAGGACCTCGACTGGAAGGAGCGCGAGGCGGAGCGTTCGGGCTTGATCACCGACGCGGGCGTCGCCCTTTGGTACCTCTCCTGGATGATCGAGCGTCCTCGCGCGACGGCTTACGGGACGGTCCTCGGCTACGACGGCGCGATCGCTCTCGCCGCGAAGGACCCGCTCGCAGCCCACGCGGTCGCGCTCTTCCTCCTCGAGCACCCCATCGGCGATTCGATTCTCTCCGACGAGCCCTCGCACAAAGCCCTCGTCGCGCGCGCCAAGAGACGGTTCGGCGACACGTTTCTCGCGGCGATGCGCGTGTGCGGCTCACCCTAGCGCGCCGTCGCCGACGGGCGCTCGCTCGACGTCTTCGGCCACGGCAGCGTCGACATCAGACCGCCGGTGGCGGCCGTGACGAGGAAGATCAGAGCGAGCGGCAGCCACAGCCCGGCGACGCTCGCGAGCATCGCAAAGCTCCCCGACACCGCCGACGCCACGATCACGACGTCGAGCGCGAGGACCATCAGTGTCCACAGGATCGCGGTCGGGAGCGGGTCGCGGGCGCCGCGTGCGCCGAAGTAGTGCACGGCGATGCCGAGGAAGAAGAGCGGCGCGGCGATCGCGTGGAGCACGATCGCGGTGCCCGGCGACAACAGCTGGGTGAGGACGGTCATGGTGCCCGCGCAGAGCGCCCAGCCCGTCGCCCCGTGGAGGAGCGAGCGCGTCAGAGCGTGCGCCGGATAATTTATCGCCTTGCCGGGCTGGGCCGTGGGCAGCTCGTCGGCACGCGCCGAGGCCCAGCGGCGGATGTGCGCCGGGTTGCGGAAGTCGCCCGCCGACTCGGCCGCGAACGACCTCGCCGGAAAGTCCTTCGCGTCCGGGTCGAGCTTGCCGCCGAAGGTCATGTGTCCGCGCGCGCCCACGCGCTCGGCGAGGACCGCGACCATGTTGGGGGGAGGGATCTCCTCTCGTTCGGCTGAGTCGTCGAGCGGTCCGCTCGAGAAGAGCCAGACCGGCATCTCGCGCAGGCGTTGCACGTTTCGGCGAACAAAACGCCGCACGTTGGAGGGCCAACGGTTGCCGTAGAGCGCGCCGCCGACGAACGCCGCCTCGATGCCGTCGAGGTCGCGGACGTGCTCGGCCGACTTCATGACCACGTCGTGGCCCCGCTCGGCGAGCGTCGCGCCCACGATGCGAGCGATGCCCTCGGTACCGCCTCGTTTGGAGCCCCAGGTGACGAGCACGCGCATATCGCGGGACGGTGCAGCGCGTGTGCCATCGGCTGCGCTGCGGGTATGCGGCGGCTCGTGGCGTGTTTGCTCGCGATCGGTTGTGGTGGCTCGGAGACGAGCACGGCGCCGGCCGAGGTCGACGCCGAGACCGCAAGCACACCCGGGTCGATGCTCCGGGCTCGGAGCACCTCGAGCAGCGGTCGCCCGCCTCGTCACCCGATCAGCTCACCCCAAAACGGCAGCCGCGACGTGTCCGGCTCCTCCCCAAGGTTCGCTGCGCTGACGCCGGTGAGCCACTCCAGCTCCATCAGCAGGAAGTCGCGCAGCGATCTGCCGTACACGATGATGTCGGCTTGATGCACCGACAGCACCACGTGCGGCTCGACCGACACGAGGTAGCGGTGGCCGATGATCGGGATCAGTCGTGGAGCAGCGGCGATCAACTCCGCGAGCCGCGCACGGCGGGCCGCGGCGGTCGGTGGACGCGGTCCCCAGCTGGGCGGCCATAGGACTTCGTTCTCCACGTCGAAGAGGATTCCTTCGAGCGGCTCACTGAGCGCGGCGCGAATGGCGTCTTCGTCATGCAGCCAGTCGTAGAAGCCCGGACGCTCGATTGGTTCCATGATGCGACCGTCGGTGAACGCGGCGCCGGCCATGCGCGGTGTGGTGCAGTGCAGGGTCTGGAGGAGTAACCGATGGTCGGCGGGGAATTTTAGGTCGTAGCGAGCCTCGATCGCGTCGATCTCGGAGTCGGTGAGACCACCGCTCCACCGCGTCCCCGTTCGCCAACCGACGCCGCCGACTCCGGCGCGGCGGTAGTCCTCGAGGGTCCGCTCCTTGACGGTGCGCCAGGTCCGTTCGGTCGCCTCGCGAAGCCACTCGAGGAACTCGACGTCGAATGCGTCGGGCACGTACATGCTCGCAGCCTACGCGCTCGCCCGCGCCGAGGAGGATCTCGCCGAGGGCCTGGCATCTCTTCGCGCAGACCTCGAGTCCGGAGCGTGGGATCGCAGACACGCCCACCTGCGGACGCTGCCGACACTCGACCTCGGCCACCGCCTGCTCGTCGCAGAGCTGGTCTAGATTGCCTGCCGCGTGAGATGTTGACGTCGGGTTGGGCCGCGCTGAACCGCTGGCTTACGCCCGCGGTCTTGCAGGGAACACAGTCGAAACGCAGTCGGCGATCGTGGCTGTGAAGCCACCGAGACGCGACGGCGTAGCCCGACCGTCCGCGGGGTAGATCGGAGAAGGGATCCTCTGTCGACTCGCCCACTGGAACCCCTGCGGACGCTTCGACGTCCTACCCCCCTCGGGGCCGGTCGAGGTGCCGTTCGCGAGGCCGAAGGTGAGCAAGGGGTCGGTGGCGATCGTTGTGTTGGCGATCGCCGTCGTGCGCTTGCTGATCGTGGTCCTGAAGCGCTGATCATGGAGCGCGCGGCGGAGGCGGCAAGCGGCCCGAGCGCGACGACGCGCTGCGACCGGAAGTCCACCGGCGTGAGACCGGCGTGGTGCCATGTGAACGACGATGGGCGTCGTCGGACTCACTTGGACTCCTTAGCCCCTGGCTAGTACGTTTTGCCCATGTGGCGTCTCTCTGCGTGGGCCCTGCTGGGTCTGGTGGCATGCGGTCCGAGCGTCTCGAAGTACACCGTGCCCGCGCGCCTCGGCGGACAGACCGTCGACGCAGTGCACGAGTGGCAGCGATTCGGTGAGCGCTTCCGGAGTCCCGGAATCCGGAACGTCCGGCCCTCGATTGCGCAGCTGAACAAGTTCGCGGAGGCGGCCGCGTGGACGACGTACACGGACAAGCAAGCGTGCTTTGCAGTCAGATCGTTCCAGCGCAAGAGCCTCCAGTTTGCGGACAACTTCCAGAATGTGACCGACAGCGTCATTGACTGGAGCGCATCGAAGCACGAGCTCTCCACGGCTTCGGGCGTGACCCTACCGCCAGCGGGTCCCCCCGAGGTCAAGACGGGCGCAGGGCTCGTCGTGAGCTATGACTCATACGACGGCGCTACGGGCCGGTGGGTCCCAGCGCAGGAGCGCTACGAACGCTCGACGGCCGAGGTCTGCTTCGACACGCCGACTCCGCTCGCGCGTGAGAAGTGGGTCCGGTGGGCGTACACGCTGTCGAACAACATCCGCAACGAGTTCACGTTTCAGCTCCAGCCCCCGCGCTAGAGCTCATGGCGTCGGTGCACGGTCGCCCGCGCTTTACCCAAGGACGCGGACGTGTGGATCGGCCCGTCGACGGACAAACAGCTAGCTCGTCTGGAGGAACGCTGCTCCCGAATGTCCCTCGGGGCATACGTAGACATAGAGGTTCCCGTCGAGGTCCGCGAACTCGAGGTCGGGCGACATGACCTGCGCCGCGAAGACAAGCTTCGCCCTGCAGCGTTTGCACTTCACGGCCGCGCGGAGGCCGTGGCTGTGATCGTGGAGCAAGGACGGGAAGCCTCCGAGCTTGGAGCCAGTCGCCAGGTCCGGCTCCTCGCCGCTCACGGTATCGACCTCGTCGCGCTTGCTCGGATCCAGATCCTTGAACGGCGTTTCGCGAGCGACGAGACCCTCAATGCTGGCGGTCTCGAGCTTCTTGACGAACCGAACCGCGAACGTCGGCGAGTCGAGGGAGAGCTCGTACGCTTGCTCGGTGTGCTCGGGATCGCCGGTCACTACAAAGCCGGATTTGCACGGCAAGGCCGGTCGCGGTGGAACTACCAGCAAGAGCTCGCGATCGTCGGGGATCGTCCTTCCGAGCGCGTCGCGCTTCTTGGTTTTGGTGAGCGCGATCGCAGGGCGAAACCACGCGGCTTTCCCCTTGCGGGCCGCGGTCGGCTTGGCTGCGGGGGTCGGAAAGCCGGCGCCGACGGTCATCAGCGTTGCGGGCAGCTCGACGGTCACCGAGGGCTTGGTCTCGTGGCCGACGAACTGCGCGACGGCGGTGAGAAACAGAAGTCGATCGGTTTGTGGATCGAGCCCGATCAGACCGTAGCCGCCGTTGGGGATCGCGTGCAGGGCGAGCGCGTCGTCGAGCTCGGTCCATGCGCCGATGCCTTCGCGATCGAGCGACGCGGCAAAGAGTTGGTTGCGTACCTCCTGCTGGAACGCAAAGCGACGCGCGAGGATGATCAGCCGCTTCCGCTCTTCGTCGGCAACCAGCTTCATCTCGCTTGGATGCGTCGCGACCTCGATCCAGCCGTCCTCGACGAGCAGCCAGATCTTGTCGTGCGTCGCGACGAAGACACCGGCGGACGTCGCGACTGCGGACGGCATCCCCCGCTTTGGCCCACGTCCGTCGAGCACGCGCAGCTTCTTTTGGCCGCGATCCAGCACGTGCGTGTCGTTTCGCTTCTGGCCGCCAAAGAAGACCAGGCGGTCGTGCTTGAAGTCGTGAACGAGAGACGCCTGATCGGTCCAATGGCCGGCCGCGCTCGCGAGTGGTTTGGTCACCGCCTCGAGCGCGCCGCCGTGGCGACGCCTCACGATGCTGCCGTCCTCACCAAGCACCCACAACGCGCCGTCCCGATCAATCGTGGTGTGGAGGAAGCGATGATCCGTGAAGGCCTCGGGGATCCGGGTCGGCTTCGCGAACCACCGCTCGAACTCGTCCCCGGAGACGCGCGAGACCGAGAGATCTTGGTGATCGATGAAGTAGAGGTGCTCGCCCGCGGTAACGAGGTTGGCGTACGGATCGTAGTTGTGCGGAAACCTCGCCACGGCCGCGGAGCGTACCAGGGGAGTCGACTCCCCGAGCCGGCGCCTCCAATCGCTACCGAGCGGCGGCAGACGCCCACAGAGACGCGACGGCGTGGCCCGACCGTCCGCGGTGTAGATCGGAGAAGGTCGCTACATCAACTCGTCGTCTCTGTTGAGCGTCTCTTGCGACCGGCCCTCGACTACGGCTCGTTCCCCTTCGGGCGTGTGGGCACGAGCATGTCCACCATGCGCTGCGGGTTCTTGATCGTCTCGGCGCGCATGAACGTCTCGGCTGCTTCGCGCAGCGCGTTGCCCTGCTCGCCGCCACGGACCTCGCCCTCCCGGTATCGGCACGCGGCTGCATAGAGCGCCATCGAGACCTCATCGAACAGCTTCGCGGCCTCGGCGAACCGTGCGGCAGCGCTCTCGCGGCGGCCGCCGAGGAGCTCGAGGGAGGCTTCGAGCGAGCCGGCCATCGCGCGCGCACAGGGAAACCGCTCACGGGAGATTCGGCGCACGCTGCGCTCTGCGTCTCGGCGCAACGCGAGGTCATCGGGCGAGCTCGCGAGCACACCGACGACCGCACGAGCGCGCAGGTGAAGCGCTTGCACGCGGCTCAGCTGCACGTGCGCGAGAATGCCCCAGTAGAGCCGTCGCCACGAATCGTCGATGCGCGCGAGCGCGCTCGCGGCGTCGCCAAGATAGAGATCGGCCTGGCTGCAGGCGACGATCGCGTAGTACCGCTGTAGGTCGTTGGCGACGATCGGCCAACGCTCGAACACGGTCGTCGCCTCGCGGATGCAGCGCGCCGGGTCATCGGCAGCGAGCCACGACGCGTTCGCATATCCGCTCGCCAGGAACGCGTTCATGTAGCCGTCGCCGCGTCGCACCGCGTCCTCGCCGTACTCCGCGACACGCGACCCGAGCTCGCGGACGCGCCCGAGGAACCACAGACACGAAATCAGGAAGATGCGGGAGCTGTCGCGCTCCCAATACGACACCTCGGCGAGCTCACGGAACTGCTGGTCCGCCTTATCGAGCAGCTCGAACCCTCGTTCGAAGTTGCCCAGCAGGTAGCGGCTCCACCCGACGGAGAAGTTCCGCTGCGCGTTTCGGTGTGGGTTGTTGAGTTGATGCGCGAGATCGTCGACGAGTCGCTCGAGCTTCTGCGCGCGAGGTAGGGACCGCGTCCCGCTCGCGGACACATTCATCAGAGTGTGGCCGAGCGAGACGAACACCCGATTGGGCTCTCCGACGCGCAGCGCAGCGAGCGTCGCTCGGTTGGAGAAGTACCGGCCGCGGAGGGTGTCGGTGAAGATGAGGCCCTTCTCTGCCGACCGAAACGTGTCGACTCGGTGCAGCTCGCGCGGGTTGACGGCGTTGCCGGGGGTCGAGCGGAATCCGAACCCACGAAGCCGCACGAGGATGCTCGTGAGGACGAACAGCAGCAGGGTTCGCGCCGTCGTGCCCGGGTAGCGTTCGCCCAAGCCCTCGAGCACGCTCCGCACGACGTCGATGCCCTCGTCCATGCAGCCGATCGTGAGAAACTGTTCCGACGCGCGTTGCCGTAGCTCGGCGTCGTCGGTGCCCTGACGCAGTCTCGCCGCTTCGAGATACTCTCGTCCCGCCTCTGCGCCGCGCCCGGCGTTGGCGAGCGCGTCCGCGCGTCGACGGCGAAGCTCACCCGCGGCCGGTCCGTCGACGGGGCGCCACTCGAGCGCGCGGGCGTACCATTCGGCGCCGCGGTCGAAGGCGAGCAGTGACACTGCCTGTTCGCCGGCACGTTCGGCATGCTCGCCCGCGCTCACCCGATCGCCCGCGCCGAGGGAGTGGACCGCGAGCTGTTCGGGGTCGGGGTTCCGCGATGCGGCCATCGCCGCGACGAGTCGAGCGTGGCGTTGGGTGGTGGCCTCGGGGTCGAGCAGCTTGATCGCGGTTTCGCGGATGCGGTCGTGGAACGTGTCGAGGGCCTCCTGCTCCTTCGCGCGCGCGCTCCGAAGCAACTGGGCCGAGCGAAGCTGCGCGATCGCCGCGCGCGCGGCAGGCGCCTCGAGCTCGGACGCGGCTACCGCGACCTCGAGCGCGAGCGGCCGCCCCGCGATCGCGACGAGCTCGAGAACCCGGCGCGCGCCGGGTGAGAATTGCGAGAGGCGTGCTTCGATCACGTCCTCGAGGTGGAGCTTGCCGGAGAGCGAGCGCCTCAGCCCAACTCCGGATTGGTGGAACCGAACGAGCTCGCTGAGTAGGAACGGATTGCCCGAGGACTCGGACGCGATCGACTCGACCAGCTCGTCGGAGCTCTCCTTCGACGCGAGCAGCATCGCCGCGAGCTTGCGTGCCTCGGCGTGCGGAAGCGCCTGCACATCGAGGGTGACCGTGGATGTCGCCTCCTCGACCCGCCGCAGGGCTCCGAGGCATCCGACGTCGACGTCGGCCTCGCTCCGGTAGCTGACGATCAGCAGGAAGGGCGGCGGGTCCGGCGGACGCAGCAGCTCGCCGAGCAACATGCCCGAGTCCACGTCGCCCCACTGCAGGTCGTCGATCCAAACGATCAGGGGACTGCGCATGGCCATGCGCGTGAGCATGTCGCGCAGGGCAGCGAACGCGCGCCGCCGCAGCTCGTGGGGATCGACGCGGTCCCCGGCGCCACGACCCGGTGCGGTCGCGATTCCCTCGACGCGCCGAAGCACCGGAAACACGCGCTCGAGCGCGTGTGCATGGCGCGGCAGCAGCGGCTCGACCTGCTCTCGACGCATCGATCGCAGGTGACGCGAGAGCGAGTCGATGGCGCTGTCGAGCGCCTTGAAGGCGAGCGACTCCTGCTCGTAGCACCGCCCCGACAGCACCACGACTTCATCGCGGACGCGCGACATCTCGTCGATCGCGTGCTTCACGAATGCGGTCTTGCCCATGCCCGATGAACCGCGCACGTGCACCGTCGCCGAGTTGCCCTGAAGGACGCGCTCGAAGGCCCTGGCGAGCGCGACGACTTGCTCTTCACGCCCGAGGAACGGCGCCGTCGCCGTTGCGTGGGCGGACGACCGGCCCACACTGACACTGACCGTTGCCCTCTCGACGCCGAGGGCTTCGAGCACGCGACGGCCGCTCGGTCGTGCCGCGGGATCGCGTCGCAAGAGATCCATCGCGAGCCGCTCGAGATCGGCTGGCACATCGGCGAAGAAGCGCGACGGCGGCTCCGGGTCGCACTCGTTCTTGTCAACGAGGATCTTGATGCGCGGACCCTCGTACGGAAGCCGTTCGGTCAGGGCCTCGTAGAGCATCGTGCCGAACGCGTACCAGTCGGTTGGCTCCGCGATCTCGGTGCATGCCGCCTGCTCGGGCGACATGTACTCGACCGTGCCCGCGAGCGCGTCGAGCTCGGTCCCATGCGCGCCCGAGGGATCGATGTCGGCGACCAGTCCGAAGTCGAGCAACACGACTCTGCCTGCGCGCGTGACCAGCACGTTGGAGGGCTTCAGGTCTCGGTGCAGCTTCCCGCTGCCATGGAGGGCGTGCATTCCAAGCGCCAGCTGTCGCAGCGCATCGCGAAGTCGGGCGAAGTCGAGCGCGTAGCGACGCCCGATCGCCGGGCTGGTCCCGGCGTGTCCGATCGGGTCGGTGGCGACAGCGTCCCCGGCGGCGACGAGGTTGCGCGAATCGCCGGAGACGGTGCTCGCCTCCGGGTCGGCTCGCACAGGGGCGTCGAGCTGTCGGATGTAGGACAGGAAGTCGACGCCCGCGACGAGCTCCATCGTGAAGAACGGCACGGCGTCGTCGATGAACAGCTCGTAGAGCGACGCTAGGTTCGGATGCGCGAGATCGGTGAGCGCACGGAACTCACGCTTGAACCGCTGCAGCGCGCCCGGATGGGCAGCCTGCACCGTCTTGAGCGCAACGCGGAGGTTGCGCTCTACGTCGTGCGCCTCGTAGACAACTCCCATGCCTCCAGCACCCAGCAGCCGAATGATGCGGAAGCGGTGGTTGCCTTCGAACGGGCCGAGCATTCCTCACAGTCAGGCTAGCACCCGGGTGCGCGTTACGATCCGCTCGGAGGGCGAGATCGAGGGCGTGGTCCGCGGCCAACGTCGTGAGGGCGACGAGTGCGAGCGCCGCTCCATGTCCGAGGACGGCGAGCCCAAAGGTGCGCCGCGAGCTCGGGTACGTGGGCAAGACCTCGGTCGAAGCCGGGCTCGCGGAGATCTTGGCGGTTCGGCGCGCGCGAGCGCCGAGGTCCGCAGCGTGCCCGAGCTGATCGGTCGTGAGCTGCCTTGCGGCTACTGGGTTTTGAACCAGCGCCCGCGGCGTGACGACTCGAAGTCTTTCTTCTGCGCGATGTACTCGTCCGACGGGCCGTCGAGCGTCATCACCGGCTTGTCGCCGCCGTAGTAGTTCGCGTTGACCTTCCCGACGGCGCCGCTCCCGAGCTCGAAGTAGCACGTGCCGCGCGCCTCGAACTTCACGAGCGCGTCTCGCAGCCCTTCTTTGACGAGGATGTCCGAGACCACCGTGCGCGCCGCGTCCTCCGCGAACGCGCCGGCCTTCGGCACGGCGGCGTCTCCGACCGGCAGCTTGGTCACGTCGCCGACCGCATACACGCCCGGGTATTTGGTCTCGAGATTGATCGTGCTCGGCTCGATGTACCCCTTGTCGACGAGCTTCGACGCACGAACGACCGCGGGCGGGCCGTGCACCGGTACGCCGACGAGCAGGTCGTAGTCGATGGATCGATCGGCGAGCACCAACTTCTTGTTCGCCGCGTCGACCGACGAGACCGAGGCCTTGGTGACGAGCTCGATGTTGCGCTCCTGCAGCAGCTGTTCGAGCGCGGTTGCGACGGCGGGGTTCGGAACGGGGCGCGGCCCGGGGATCACCATCTTCATCGTGATGCGATCGCGCACGCCCCGCGCGACAAACCGATCGTGAATCTGATAGGCGACCTCGTACGGCGCCGGCGGGCACTTGTAGGGTGCGCCGAGGATCGCGAGCACGAACGTCCCCTCGGAGAACGACTCCATCACCGGACCGAGGCGCACAGCCCCCGCCATCGAGTAGAACTCGTGCCCACCGCTCTCGGGGAAGCCCGGCGTCGCGCCGGGGTTGAGGTCGGCGCCGAGCGCGACGACGAGGTAGTCGTAATCGAACGCGCCCGCGCTCGTCTCGACGCGACGTGCGTCGGGGTCGATCGCGGTGATCTCCGCCTTCACGAACCGAACGCGCTCGAGCGCGAGCTCGGTGTAGCGCGAGCTCACCGCCTCCTCGCTCCGATGACCGAACATCACGTCGATCTTCGCGAAGCCGACGTAGAAGGCATCGCGCTTGTCGACGAGCGTGATTTCGTAGCCATCGCCCAGGGCTGCACCCAGGCCGGTCGCGGTCTCGAGGCCGCCGAAGCCGGCGCCGAGGATCAGGACTCGCTTCATGTGTCTTCGCTCCCTCTCGTGATCGGTGCGGTGTGAATATCGGCGAGCGATGGCAGCGCTTCAAGCATCGCGAGGTCCGAGCCGTCGCGTGAGGATCGCGAACCGCGCGAGCAGCGACGCGCCGATCAGGATCAGCCCGCGGTCAGTCCCAGCCGGAGACCGACGGCGCCGCGCTGCGCGCGGAACGCGAGGAACAACCCCACCGGCAAACCGAAACCCCAGTGCACGAGCACGTTGAGCGAGCCCGGCCGGAAGGCGCTAGCGCTCTCGCCGATAGAGCCACCAGTTGCCCTCGCGGGCTACGAACTTGATCGACGGATCCCACGCCAGGCGCGACGCGCGCGAATAGGGGCTGCGGATGAGGAACGTGTCAAAGAACGGGCCGTGCTTGAGCACCTGAAATCGCTCGGGCATCCACTCGAAGCGAAACGGCGTCGGCGGCGGCACGGCGTCGCTGCCCGATCGGTACTGCACGGGCCACTGGTTCCAGCTCGCGAAGTGGAACATCAGCCACCCGCCCTTCTCGGCCTGCACCCACGCCGGGAGGTGCACCCACGGAGACGTGACGCGCGGGCCGCCCTCGTGATCGAACACCAGGTACGCGAGCTTCGGCGCGGCGGGGATCTGCTGCACGATGCGCTGGAAGTCCGCGGTGTCGCCGTCGAACGCTCGGTACGCGCCGGTGACGACGCGGGTCTGGCGCACCGTCGCGAACGCGATCGCCGCGAACGCGATCGCCGGGAACGCCGGCCCGCGCGGCAGATCCGGGCACAGCGCGAGGGCCACGACGCAGGCCGCGACGGACTCGCGCGGATAGACGAACCACCAGGTGGAGAGGTTCATCGGCAAGGTGAGGTAGAGCCCGAGGAACGCGAGCGCGACCGCGAGGACCGCGAGCGTCGACCCGCGGGCGAAGCGGTCGATCGCGCGATGGCGCCGCTCGACGAAGAACCCGACCACGCACATCCCGAGCAGCACCTCACAGAGACGCGACGGCGTAGCCCGACCGTCCGGGGTGTAGATCGGAGAAGGGATCCTATGTCAACTCGCCGACTGGATCCCACGCAGACGCTTCGATCTCCCGAGCTCGAGGCGGATCTCAAGAAGCAAGCGATGACGGCCGAGCACGTCATCTCATCTCCGGCGCGTTGTTGCTCGGTAACTCGATCGGCTACGCGCTCGGCGGCGCGCCTTCAAGAAAAGGGAGCTCGAAGAGGAGCGCGCGCGACTCAAGGAGTGACGGTGAGAGATCCCCTCGTAACGACGAGATCAGTCGCGCGCGTCGCTTACCCCGGTGTCCGACGGGCAGGGGATGGTGCTGTGCTGGTACCCGTAATAGGCGTCCATCTCGAATTTCTCGACGTACTGGCAGGTGAAGCGGTGCGCGGACGTCGTGCAGCCAAGGTAGTAATCGCAGACCTTGCCGACCTGCGCAGGCCGACAGCCGGCGCCGTTTCCCGGGTCGCATGGACAGCCGTCGGTGCGGGGCGGGAAAAAGGGATCGGGGCAATATTCGCCGTCGATCCACCCGTCGCCGTTGCGCGCGGTCTCGCCATCGGCGTCGGTCGCCGCGTCGGCAGAGACGACGGCCGCGGTATCGAACGGGACGTCGGTCGGGGTATCGGCCGGCACCGCGTCGGTGACGTCGGCCGGATCGCTGGCGAGGCATGATGCATGGAAGGCGATCGCGCCGGCGAGCGCGCCGATGACCAGCACGCTGCCGAGCGCGACCGCCGCCCGCCGATCCTGCTTTGCCATTACTCCTCCCTCGCGCGGGCGCAGCCGCGCTTTCGAAGCTCCGCCTCGCCCACCAGCGCCGCCTTGCGCGCGGCGTACGCGCGCTCGAACCCAACAAGGTCGGCGCCGTGCAGCGCGCGCAGGCCGACCGCGGCGGTCGCCAGCTCCGCGTATGCCGAGCGCGTGCACGCGTCGATCACCGTGTGGCGTCGCGGGTCTGCATCCGGCGGCGGCGGCTTGGTCGAGGAAGACGTCGCCGGCGCGGCGCGGGCAGTCGTTGAATGACCGCCCTGCGGCCCGATCAGCGCCACGCCGCTGAGGAGCACGAGGACAAGAGTTTTGAATCGATCGCTGCCAGTCATCGGCTGCCTCTCTCAGGGAAACGCATAACCCCAGTACCCCTGCGCACCGCACCAGGTGTTGTCGTGAAGCCCGCGGCAGATTCCCTGCTCCATCACGTGGAAGTCGTTGCCGTCCTTGAGCTCCGCGTGGAATGACCCGTCGAACAAGCCGAGCAGCGTCAGGTGCTTGATCTCTGGGTCGCCGTAGTAATAGAGACCGAGCGCCTTCGGCGCGGAGATGTCGTGGTCGGCGTACACCGCGACGCCCGTGTTGAGGAACGTCTTGGTCGTCTTCTCCAGGGGATCGGAGAAGCGCAGCCCACGGCCGCCGCCCAGCGGCGGCCTGGCCTCGGAGACCTCGTCCGAAATCCGGATCCGCGCCCCGTCCACTCGCACGTCACCGACCCAGAAGAGACCCTTGCGGTCGTCGATCACGCTTCCGTCGGCGTAGCGCAACGCGTGGAAGGCCACATACGGTTTGCGGTCGGCGGAGGCGGCGCTGGAGATGCCGCTCAGCAGCGACCACGCGTCGGCCCCCTTGTCGTAGCAGTACATCTCGACGTTGCGGGTCCCCTCGGCGGTCACGGGGATCCGCGGAAAGTATCCACAGGCGTACCCAAGGGCGCGCAGGTTGTTGTCGGTCGCGTTGGTCCGCGCCGGCCACACCGTCACGCCGGGAGCCACGTCTCCGCTCAACGGCGAGCCAGAGACCGTCACCGAGCGCGCCCCGCTCCAGGCGGTGAACCGAGCGGTCGCGCTCGTCGGGTCCGTCTGGTAGCGGAACCTGTGCTCGCCGCTGCCGGCGCTGTTGCTGGTGTAGAACACCGCCAGGAGCTCGGAGTCGGTCGAGGGAGGGTGGCTCGCCGGATAGATGCCACCGGACACCGCAGTCGACACGTACATCGGCGTGAGCTCCACGTCCGAGCTGTTTGCGTCGCCGTCGGCAACGAGGACCGGTGACGCGAGCCACTCGCGGAGCTCACCGAGCCTCGTCGCACCGGCGTCGCACGTGGCGGTGCTGCACCAGCTCGCCGCGCGGTTGAGCCACACCTTGTTCTCGCTCGTGCGCCACACCACCACCATCGCCCCTTGCCACTGCAGCGCAGCGACCGCCGTGATCACGCCGCCGTTGGCAGCGGGGCCGGCAAACTCGTCGCTTACCGCATGGCACTCCGACCGCGCGCGCCCGCCGCCGACGATACAGCCGCCGGTGGCGCTCCTGCCGTTGTGTTCCGCGGCACGGTAGGAGATCCGGTCGCGAACGGCGTTGGCATGAAAGGCATACAGTCGCGACGCGGGGAAATAGGCGGCGAGATCCGGTGTCGCTGCGCCGACGTTGGCCGCCGGCGCGACCTCGACTGACGCCAGGCTGTGGGTGTAGCCACCCATCGTTGCGTTCGGCAGCGTGCCACGGATCGCGCCCGCCTCGCCGAGGTAACCGTCGCGGTTCCAATCGACGGTGCCGTTCATGGTGTCGGTCACCCAGAACTTATGCGAGGTGCCCGGCGACGCGGTGTACAGCAAACGGCCGGCATCAGCAGGGGTCGTGAACGCATAGGTCGACAGCTCGGCGAGGTTGGCCGGATCGACGACCGCCGTGTTGGCGCCGTGGGAGAACTCCTCCGGAGTCCAGGAATTGTACGCGTAGTTCATAAGGCTCGCGTAGTGCGGCTTGCCGTCGACCACGTCACTGAACGCGGTCCCCGACGAGTCCCAGGAGGAATGTCCCGAGTGCGTGAGGCCGAGCGTGTGACCGAGCTCGTGGACGGCAGTGAATACCAAACGGTCTGTTCCGGAAAACCAGTGGTTAGCCGGTACACCACCCTTACCGCCGTAGCCGTTTTCGAGGCGAAAGTGACGGAAGTGGAGGGTGCGCGACGGATGCACCGCATCGGTGTTGGTTCGCTCCCCGCCAGCGCCCCATCCGCCGCAGAGTGTGCGGTTGGATGGGCAGGGATCGCCGTTCGCAGCGACGTCGAAGTGGAGAGCGATGCCGTCGCCCGCTCCCCACAAGTTCTTGATCTCACCCTCGGTCGCCGAGAGGAACTTCGCCTGCATCGCCACCGCGTCCGATTCCGTGAAGGGGTTGGAGGACAGCGATGTGCCGTAGTCCTGCTCGATGAAGATGTCCTTCTTCCGAGGATTCGCGCCCCACGCGGGCAGGTGGACCGCGAAATCGCGATTGAGGGCGTAGGGTGCCCCAAAGAGCTCGTCGGCATCGCTCAAGCCATCGTGGTCGCTGTCCCTCGGATTGATGAAAAACGGACACGATGCGCTGCTGTCGCACAAGCCGGCCTCGGTCTCGAGACCGGGCCCGACGCCATCGCCATCCGTGTCGCCGGTGAGGTCATTCGCCAGCACGTCCGTCGTGCCGTCGACCGAATACGCACCGACCAACAACTTGTCGATGTACGACGCGGTCGGCTTGTGCAATTGCGACAGCCATCCGATGTCACCATCGTCGTTGAACGCAACCACCGTGCTGAGCCAGGAATTCGTCGAGATGCCGTATACGACCGTGTCCATTGTGCCGCGTACAGAAGCGACGTCGGGCATCGTTGGGCGCAGCACCGTTCGGTATTCGTCCTGATCGGCCTCCACGTTGATGATTTCGCCGCCGAACCACGCATTGGACGACAGGTCGCTCCACGAGCCCCAAGTCGACGTCCCGGCAGGACGTGAACGCCAGCGGACGGGACCGGCGCCAGCGGACCCGGTGCTGTAGGAGCGGACCACGACGTAGTGAGTACCAGCGGCGCCCGGCGGAGGCGCGTATGTGATTTCGGAGTTCAAGTCGCTGCCGGGGACGCTGTCGTCGTTATTATCGACCTCGCGGTTCTGCCAGTTCAGCAGGTACATGAAGGGATCGGTTGGCCAGGACGCCTCGGTGCGGAACTGATACTCGGTCCCGTGGCTCAGGCTCAGCCCGGCATACGTGCGAAAGATCCTCGTCGCAGAGACATTACGGACGATGCGTGCCGCTTGCGCACGAGACGACCAGGTCAGCGCAGAGGCGCAGAGAACGATCGCAATCGCCCAAAGTCGACCGACCGACCGACCGACCGACCGAGCAAGAACCTGACCCATCCTGCGCCTCCGGCCACCAGTGGGCCCCGGGCGAGGCGGTCGGTCAAGCGCGACGGATGCGTCACGTCGATCGGGGGGCCGCACGCGAGGGATCTCGACTGCTGCTGTGCAGCCGAAGCCTCGACATCGGGCGTTCCGCGACGCGGGTGCGAATGCTCACAGAGACGTCGCGGCTCAACCTGGCCGTCCGATGTGTAGTTCGGAAAAGGGATCCTTTTTCGCCCACTGGAATCGCCAGCGGACGCTTCCATTCCCTACCCCCAATACTGACAGTACCGACGATGGAGTTCGCCGCAGGCGCTTGGATGCGATCGATCCTATTCGCTTCGGAGGATGCATTTGAAAACCATCAGCACCGGAATGCGCTACCGCTCCCGCCGATACAGCCACCAGTTGCCCTCGCGGGCCACGAACTTGATCGACGGATCCCACGCGAGGCGCGACGCGCGCGAGTAGGGGCTGCGGATGAGGAACGTGTCGAAGAAGGGCCCGTGCTTGAGCACCTGAAATCGCTCGGGCATCCACTCGAAGCGAAACGGCGTCGGCGGCGGCACGGCGTCGCTGCCCGATCGGTACTGCACCGGCCACTGGTTCCAGCTCGCGAAGTGGAACATCAGCCACCCGCCCTTCTCGGCCTGCACCCACGCCGGGAGGTGCACCCACGGAGACGTGACGCGCGGGCCGCCCTCGTGATCGAACACCAGGTACGCGAGCTTCGGCGCGGCGGGGATCTGCTGCACGATGCGCTGGAAGTCCGCGGTGTCGCCGTCGAACGCTCGGTACGCGCCGGTGACGACGCGGGTCTGGCGCACCGTCGCGAACGCGATCGCCGCGAACGCGATCGCCGGGAACGCCGGCCCGCGCGGCAGATCCGGGCACAGCGCGAGGGCCACGACGCAGGCCGCGACGGACTCGCGCGGATAGACGAACCACCAGGTGGAGAGGTTCATCGGCAAGGTGAGGTAGAGCCCGAGGAACGCGAGCGCGACCGCGAGGACCGCGAGCGTCGACCCGCGGGCGAAGCGGTCGACCGCGCGATGGCGCCGCTCGACGAAGAACCCCACCACGCACATCCCGAAGAGCACCAACAGCAGCAACGCCGCGCCGCGCGCGGCCGCCATTTCGTCCGACGTGCGCAGCTCGGCGAACATGTGGCCGGGGATCTCCTTGAGCCGTGACCACTGCACGCCCTCGTACCGCGCGGCGCCGAGGCCGGTGGCCGTGCGATCGCGCGTCACCACCCACGCGAGAAACAGCGCCAGCGACGGCGCCGTGGCGAGGAGCGGCTCGCGCCACCTTCGGGTCGCGGGGTAGAGCAACGCCGTGGCGCCGGCGACCGCCGCGACGGTGAACGGAAATCGGAACACGTGCGTCAGGAGCACCAGCGTGAGCACAACTCCGAGCGCGATCGTCCGGCCGCGCGTCGGCGCGTCGACGAGCCGCATCGTCAATCCGAGCGCCATGCAGCACAGGCCGATCGCGCCGACGAAGTTGATGAACCCGAGGTGCGTCAGCGCGCTCCACGCGAACCCGAGGCCGAGCAGGCCGAGGAGCGGGTGCTTCTTCATCCCCCAGAACAGCGTGGCGAGGCCGGCCGGCAGGAGCGCGACGAGCAGCGCGGTCGCGAGCTTGATCGCCGCGCCGATCGGCATCACCAGCGCGAAGAGCGCGCCGAGCGCATGGTGCGTCCAGTACGGCGCCTTGAGCAGCACAACCTGGAACTGCTCGCGGAAGTGATAACGCCCGTCGAAGTAGCGCCGGAGGATCGCCGCGGCCGCTGCATGGAACGGCAGATCGGTGATCGGCGGATACTTCGCCGCGAACAGCGGCGAGAGCGTGACGTACGCGACGAGCAGCGTCGCGACCGCGGCCGCGACCCAGCGGCGCATCGTCAGCCGAGCACCTTCTTGCGCGCGGCGTGCTGGATCGGCGTGCGGGTGTGCTGGTCCTTGGCGAGCTGACGGAGCTCGGCCGCGCCGACGTAGTCGAGCAATCGGACGGCGACGTTGACCGGAGTCTTCGGGTTGCGCACCAGCGCGAGGGCGATGTCGGGACGCTGCGCCCACTCCCGCTTGTCGGCGATCTGCCGGAGGAGCTCGGGGCTGACGGTGCGCATCTTGGCGATGGCGGCGATCTCGTCGAGCTGCAGCCCCGGGTTACGCAGCACGTGTCCATGCAGGGCGGGGTTGTTCTCGCGGAGGATCGCCGCGCGCTCGTCGCGGTTGCCGCGGAGCGCGGCGGAGATCCGGTCGTTGGTCTCCGCGGCGGCGAGGCGCGGCTTCTCTTCGACCGGCGCACCGACGACCGAGTGCTCCGGATCGCGGTCCTCGCTCGCCGTCGCGCACGCGGCCTCGACCCAGCTCTCGAGGGCGCGCGAGGGCGTGAACGTGACGGCGACGCCGGCGATCGGAAACACCTGCACCACCTGCGCGTCGAGGACGACCACCGTGGCCGAGGCGACGAGCTCGAGCTTCACCGGCTGAAACTGCGTGAGCTCGTCGTGCGAGCCGATGCGCACGAGGAGCCCGCCGCGCGAGAGCTGCTTCTCGTAGTCCGCCCGGACGTCGGCCTCGCGAAAATACCGAACGCGCAGCTGCACGAGCGGAGGATAGCCGAGAACCGGTGGCGCTAGCCCTTGCGGCGAACCTCGCGGTGGAACGTGTCGGTCTCGAACTCCTCGAGCGTGCTGTCGAGCGTGCTGAAGAGCTTCTGGTTGCTGTCGTGGTGGAACGTGGCCACCTTGGCGGCGAACTCGGGCGTGCGCTGCACGAAGGCGCGGAGCGGGGCCGCCTCGATGTGCTCCTCGAACATGCCGTAGCCGAGCTCGCGCACGTACCACGCGTTGAGCAGCTGCTCGTATTGATTGCGCACCGGGACGCTGAACACCGGCCGGTGCAGGCTCACCGCCTCGCCGAGGAGCGAATAGCCGCCGTTGGAGAGCACCCCGCGCGACGTGGCGAGGTCGTGGACGAACCCGGCCTCGGAGAACGGCTTCAGCGTGCAGTTGCCGAGCTGCTCGTCGCGGTTGAGGCCGTAGACCACGAACTTCTGATCGGCGATCGAGTTGAGCGTGGGGATGAGCGAGCTGTCGCTCGTGGAGGTCTGGTACACGAGGTAGTGCTTGGCGTCGGCCACCGGGATCGGCTTCGCGTCGAGGATCGACTTGCGCAAGATCGGCGGGACGAGCACGGTCTTGTCGAGGTACTTCTCGCGGACCGGCGGGTAGAAGAACGACGTGATCACGTATTTGTCGCAGCCGGGGAGCTTGGCTTTGACGAACGCCTTGGTGGCGCGAAACGAGCTCAGGTCTTCGTTCTTCGCGGCCTCGGGGAGCTCGCAGCGCTGCATGATCTGCTGGTTGTCGATCGAGAGGATCGGCAGGCCGTGCACCTTCGCGAAGAGGTAGGCGAACGAGTCGAAGTCGCTGATCACGCACTGCGGCTTCCACCGCACCACGTCGTCGTAGTAGGCGCCGACGTTCTCGGCGAGCAGCCCGGGCACGCGGAGCACGTTGGTGAGCACCGAGCGCGCCTCGTCGAACGCGCCCTCGACGTAGTGCATGATCAGGCCGCGGATCTCGATGATGTCGATCGCGCCCTGGCCCTCGCGCGCCTCGGAGGTGCGCGGGAACGAAGAGGTGAACGCCTTGTCGAGGAACCCGTAGGCGCGGTTGCTCACCACCACCTTCACGTGGTGACCGCGCGAGACGAGATACTCGAGGCTGGTCTTGGAGCGGGTCGCGTGACCCATGCCCTCGCCGACGACTCCGTAGAGGATTCTCATGGCAACCCTCAGCCTAACCCCTCATCGGGGTCGAGCGATGGTCACTTGTTCGTCTTCGCCGGCGCCTTTTGCCGTGGTTTCGGCTCCGGTAACGGCGGCGGCGGCGTGGGCGACGCGACCGCCGACGCGGTCGCCCGCGCAGCAGCGAGCTGCGAGGATCGTCTACACTCGTCGCCGAAATGCGCGCGCTCGCCCTTCTCCTCGCGGTCTCGATCGCCGTGCCCGCATGGCCCGCGCGCGGCGACAGCCCCACCTCCGCCACCGAAGCCGAGCGCACGAAGATCTACGAAGAGGGGAAGAAGCTCTCCGACCAGGGAGAGTGGGCGCTCGCGGCGGAGAAGTTCCGCGCGGTCATCAAGATCCGCTCCGCGCCAAAGGCACTCCTCGCCCTCGCATACTGCGAGGAGCAGCAGGGCCATCTCGTCGCCGCCAAGGCAACGTATGGAACGGCCTTGAGCGCCTCGCACGCACAAAAGATCCCGGCCGACGCGGCGCGCGCCAAGACGGCGATCGACCAACTAGAGCCGCGCATCGCGCGCCTCACGGTCCGCGTCGTCGGCGAAGTGCCTGGAGCGTCGGTCAAGATCGACGACGCCGATGCGACCGCCGGCGAACCGCTCGAGTTGGATCCCGGGGTACACGCGATCCGCGTCATAGCCTCGGGGCGAAAGACCTTCTCGACCACGGTGACGCTGAAGGAGGGCGCGCGCGAGGTCGTCAGCGCCCCGCTCGAGCCGGAGGGAGCCGCGGCGCCGAGCAAGGATGGGGGAGCGCCGATCGAGACCAGCTCGGGCGCGCGAAGCGCCGGCTGGGTGCTCACGATCGTCGGCGGAAGCCTCGTGCTCGTCGGGGGTGCGACTGCGCTGATCGCAGACTCGGGGTATCGCGCGCGGCGCGGGGAGCTCAGCGAACTATGCGACGGAACGAAGGGGTTTCGTCTGAGCGACGATGGCGACGCTTGCCTGTACGCAGGTGGGACCGCCGATACGGGCGAAGTGCAGAGCAAGAACTCGGAGATCGGGATCGCGAAGGGCGTTCGGCTCGGCGGGATGATCGGCGCCGGAGTCGGAGCTGCCGCGTTGATCGTCGGCGTAGTCACGCTCTTCACCTCTCCCTCCAGCGCGGCGAAAACGTCGACCGCCGTGCCGACGGTGCACGTCGCTCGCCACGGCATCGAGCTCGGACTGTCGCTACCGTTCTGACCGACTAGCGAATCGGTGGCGGCGCGATCCGACCGAGGTTCAGACCGCCGGGGTAGTGGTAGCTCGTGTACGCGCCATAACCCATTACCTGCACGCCAACCGGCTTCGACGCGACAAGCAAGTGCGCTCCACCGCGCCCGGGCCCGAGCTTCACGCGGGCAAGCATGAAGCCGGTCGCTCCGATTGGCTTGCCAGGCGGTATCACCTCGCCATCCAGCGTCATCGTCGCCGACTCGGGGTGAGTAATGTCGGCGTATGACACGTCGTAGTCGCTCGGTGCGAGGAACACGAAGCGCGTTCGATACTGCTCCACTGGGACGACGAAGGAGAGCGAGGGATCGCCACGGCCCTTGCCGGTCGAGACCGAGCCGGGATCCACGAGGGTACCGCCGAGCATGATGGACGCGACACTGAACTCGTTGCTCCCGGTGATGCGGAGTTCGCTGTTCAACCGGCCGAGATCGACCACCTGGCCCGCGTTAATCACGTCCGGAGCTCCCGCCGGCTTGGTCGGCGAGTAGGTCAACGACGTCGCGTCTCGATTGCCGACAAGACGGACGGTATGCCCCACCGGCGAGCCTCGCGGCGCGGTCGGCACACCAACGAAATAGTCCTTTCCCAACGTCTCCACGGGAAAGACCGACTCCTCGAGGTGGTCACACGCGACGGTGCCGATCGGGTTCTGCAGACAGGGCACGCCCGAGATCACCTGTATTGGCTGCGTGGCGCTGACGAGTGCGCCGCTCAGATCGGAAAGCTCGCCTCCTCCCGAGAGAAGCTCGGCGACGTCGCCTGCATCGAGCGTGAGCTGAAGCTTCGTCCCTGCGGCCGCCGCCACGACGCCCGCGCCAGCGACGATCGCCCCGCGCGCCCCCAGCTGCACGCTGACCTTGGTGCCGTCGCGGGTCGCCGTGACGGCGATATAGGGTGCCTGTGAAACGCCGCCCAGCTGCATGCCCGTCGTCCCGAGGACGCGATACGTGCCGCTCAGAGCCGTGCTCGGCAGCAGCAACGACGCGTCGTTCGTGTACGAGAAGCAACCATTTCCCGTGGCGCCGCACGCGCCGCAGGCGCTCCACGATTTACCGGACGGCCCCCCTGTAGCCCGATATTCGAGCGCGTTGAATTGAAAGACGGACACCGGGCGGGACGAGACGAGATGGTATGCACCCTTGTTGACACGGACGGAGCTCGTGAGGCCCGGCGCGGTCGAACAATCGGGGGAGTCCGGGCCCTTCAGCGCTTTCACCCACGGCAGATACACGGTGGCCAGCGAGCCGGCGGCGACGGTGGTGCTCCTAGCGACACCGCCCGGGCCGGTTACATCAACGCTGGCGGCGTTGTCGCCGATGTTCGCCACGACCACGGCGAAGTCGAAGACCTCGTGCACGGGGTTCGCGACGACGGTCGGCCAGAAATCACAACCCACATACGCGAGGCGTTCGGCGGCCTCGGCGCACGTGACGGGGAGATCGCTGGTCGCGGCGGCTTCGCTCGCTGCGTCGAATCCCGGGGACTCGGTGCTCGCATCCTCCGGCTCAGCCCCATCGAACTCGCCAGTCGATCCCGTGAGCAGCCAGCAGCCGACGCCACTCACGGCCAGCGCCGCCGCACCTACGAAGAGTTGGGCGCGCGAGGACATCAACTAACCCGGTGACTCGGGGATCCCCGGCTTCGACGTCGCGATCGGCTTCGTCGTTGGCTTGGGCAGGGCGGTCAGTTTACTGGCGGGTGGCTTCGGCTTCGGAGAGGTCGTCGACACCGTCGTCGACGGCGCCACTTTCTTCGCCGACGCAGCAGGCGGCTCGTGCGAAGGCTCGCCGGTCGGGGACGCCGCTTGTGGGACCGCGAGCGGGGCCGGCGACGACGCGGGAGTGATGGCTGGCGCAGGCGGAGGCGCGCTGCTGCTCGCGATCACCCCGACGATCGCGGCGCCGATCGCCGCCGAGGCGAGCGCGACGAACACGAACGGACGCTTGGGCGTGCGCGGCGCCGCGGGCTCCGTCTCGGCGAGCGGACCGACCGCGCGCATCATCGGCGTCGTCGAGGTGCCGATGGCATCATCGGCGGGCTCCCCCCCCATGGCGAAGTCTGCGCGCGTGAGCTCGATCGTCGCAGCTGGCGCGGCCACATCGACGCCGATCGTGGAGGCGAACCCCACCCGTGCATCGTCGCTCAGCGCGACGATGGGGGACTGCGCGGCTGCACTCCGCGGCGCGGCCACGAGTTCAACCGAGTCTGAACGGAGCACCCGCTCGAGCACCGCGCCGGCGTCCGCGACGCTGGCGACGCGGCGATCACGGTCGCGCTCGAGACAACGCGCGATGAGATCGTCGATGAGCGGATCGATGGCCGGAACCGCTGCGCTCAAGCGCGGGATGTCGCCGTGAAGGATCTCGCCGACAACCGCGTACGGAGTGGCACCCCCAAACGGGAGACGCCCCGCGAGCATCTGATACAGCACGACGCCCAAAGCCCAAACATCGGTGCGCGCATCGAGGCCGCTGAGACCACGCGCTTGCTCCGGGCTCATGTATGCGGGCGAGCCGATCGCGCTCCCCGTCACGGTCATGGTGGCCTCGTCGGGGAGGGTCACCTTGCTCACGCCGAAGTCCACGACCTTCACGATCTCTTCGACTTCGCCGTCCCCCTCGCGGTGGATGAACACGTTCGCGGGCTTGAGATCGCGATGAACGACGCCCACCGCGTGGGCAGCGGAGAGGCCGCGAGCGATCGAGAGCGCGATCGAGACTGCTTGACGAACCGGCAACACTCCGACGCGGGTCAGCCGGTTCGCGAGTGTCTCGCCGGACAACAGCTGCATGACGAGAAAGGGCTCGCCCTCGTCGGTCTGCCCGACGTCGTACATCTCGACCACGTGACGATTGCTGATGCGCCCGCATGCGCGCGCCTCGCGCAGAAGTCGGCTCCGCAGCTCGTCGCCCGCGGCGCGCTGCGGGATCAGCTTGAGGGCGACGTGTCGATCGGTGCGGGCGTTGACCGCCTCCCACACGACGCCCATCGCGCCCTCACCGAGCTTGCGGAGCAGACGGTACTTCCCGCCGAGCGTCGCCCCCGCTTCCATTCGGGTCGCCAGAATAGCACCAGGCTGCTCGGCCGCTCGCAGCGGGCGGTGCGCGCGACGGGCGGACGCAGGGCTATCTCTACCTTGAAACCGCGAAGATCCCGCGGTGGTCGTGCGAGGCGGTTGCCGTGTACGCCGAGGACGTCGATGTACGTCCAGAACTCCTTTGGAGCAGTGCAGGTCGATGAACGTCCGCCGTGCGCATACGCGGCGTGGAGCCGAACACTCTGGGGATCCCGCTCCAAGCTCGCCGGTCGAACCCGTTAGCAGCCAAGATCCGGCCCGCGTCGCGAGCGCGCCGATCCCGAGCATGCGGACGCCGTAGATCGCAACGGCGTCACCCGTCGGTTGTCGACATAGCGACAGAACCGTACGCTCATGGTGTGAGGGGGGCGTTGGTTGCGTTGACGGCGCTCGCTGCGTGCGCCGGCTGTTGGCTGCTCACCGGATCGACGGGCGAGCTTGGCGCCGGAGCCGAGGTGCCCGACGCCGAGGCGACCGAAGGCGGCGCGCTCGATGCCGACGCCGACAAAACTGGAAAGAGCTGCGCCCGGGCTGTCACGGCGAAGCCGCCCGTCGACATCATCATCCCGATCGATCAGTCGAGGAGCATGTCGGACAGGATCACGAGCGTCCGCGCGAACATCAATCGGCTGTCGGACAACCTCGAGAAGACCGGGCTCGACTATCGGGTCTTCGTGATTGCGCGTCCCGGGACGACCACGGTCTCGCCCACGTACGACGTTTGCGTGCCAGCGCCGCTCGGAATGGGGCCGCCCACGTGTGCGTCGAAGCCCCCCACGTTCCGCGCCGTCAATCGCGCGGTCGCCAACTACGACACGCTGAAGATCATCCTCGAGACGTACGACGCGCCGCTAGGAGCGTCCGACGCTTGGGCGGACGGGCTGCGTCGCGACGCGATCAAGGTGTTCATCCCCATCACCGACAACGACGCGCGCGCGACGGCGTCCGACGGGACGCTCATCACGGCGTCCGTCTTCGACCAGCGTCTCATGGCCAAACCCGGCGAGCAGTTCGGCACTCCCGGCTTTCGTCGTTATCTGTTCCTCCCGATCTGCGGCGCATCCGCACCTCCCTTGGAGACGAAGTGCAGCACCTCGGTGCTGTACGCCGGCGCTGAATATGTCGCCCTGGCCAAGCTCACCAAGGGCACTTGGCACCCGATCTGCCAACCCGACTTCGGGCCGGTGTTCGAGGAGATGGCCAAGCGCGTCGCACTGCGCGCAGCGTGCGAGTTCGCCGTTCCGCCGCTGCCGACAGGCGAACGACTGGATCCAACGCGGGTCAACGTGCTCTACACCTCCGGCACCGACGGGCACGAGGAGCCGATCCCCCGCGACGACCGCAACCCTTGCGACTCGGGCGCAGACGGTTGGCAGTTCGTCGAGGGAAACCGGCGCGTCGTGCTCTGCGGCCCTGCGTGCACACGCGTGCAGAACGATTCCGCCGCCAAAGTATCCGTGGAGTTCGGCTGCGCGCCGATCGTGCGCTGACCGCTAACGCACGCGCCCCTGCCCCTCGATCACCCCCGCGTCCACCGTCACCGCAATCACCCGCCCGCTCTCTGCGTACAACGAGACGATCGGCGTGGTGAGCTTCGGATCGTTCCAGAACCGACGCCAGCGCGGCCCCGACGCTGTGACCTCGCGGATCCAGATGCCGGCGGCGCCTGCGATCCAGCCGCGGCCGCTGATGTCGATCGTAGCTGCCGATAGATCTGCGCCCTCCGGAACCGACTCGCTCATGACGTTTGTACCGTCGTGCCAGAGGACGACGCCATTGGTTCCGACGACCACTGCCGCCGAGAGATCGGTGAGCGCGGCGGCTGCGGTGAAGGCGCGCACGTTGGGCGCGACGAGAGGCTCGATGCTCCACTCGAGGGGACGATAGATCCCCGCCCACGCGCGTCGGTCGACGCTCGCGCCGGCAATGAGGAACCGATCTTCATCGAGCCGCGTGATGGCCGAGATGTTCGCGACGCCGTCGAGAGGGAGCGCCTTCAACCATTTGCGCGCGATCATCGCGTGCAGCGACGTACCCTCGGCGCCCACGCTGGTGAGCACAGCGACCTCTTCGGGATCGCCGGCAAACAGTCGGAACGAGCGGGTGCAATCGGGCCCGCGGATGATATCCGCAACTCCGCGGAGGGTGAGACGCGCGAACGTCGCTTCGTCTCCGCCAACCCACCACACGCCGGGTGACTGACGACGCACGAAGCGAATCCCCTGCGTCGGCAGGTCGGCCGCGTAGGAGAGCGCGCCCCACTCAGTGCCCTCCCAGAAGCGCAGACCGTGATTGCTCGCGACGAGGCATGTTCCGTCGCCGTCCCAAGCGACGCTGCGGATGTAGATGTCGTCGGAGGGCTCGCGGCGAACAATCCAACTCCACAGATCGACCACCGTGTTCTCGACGCCAACACTCGAGCGCAGGAGCTGCGACGGTCGACCGCGCTTGGAGTCGCCGGTCAACAAAGGGACGATCTCGCTCGCGAGCCCCTCGGCGCTCTGCGGGCGGTCCTCCGGGCGAAGCCCCGTCGCGCGAGCGAGGATACGATCGAGCGCCGTGCAGGTGCGCTCGCGCTCTCGGAGCTCCGGCGCGAGCCCCGCCTGATCGCGTAGCAGCGGGCGGCCGCGCTCTCTCGCGAGTCGGATCGCCTGCGCCGGCGTCTGCGCGGGAAAATACTCCTCGCCGGTGAGGATGAAGAACACGACCGCAGCCAGGGCGAAGACGTCCGACCACGCGCCGATTGCATGCTGATCGAGCGCGGTGAGCTCGGGCGCGGCGTAGCCCGGTGTGCCCACCACCAGCCCGCCGAAGGTACCTGCCATTCCGAGCGGACGCGCGATTCCAAAGTCGGCGACCTTGAACAACTCGTCCTCGCCGAAGCCGCAGCAGAGGATGTTGTCGGGCTTGATGTCGCGGTGAATCACGCCGACCTCGTGGACCGCCTGCAGGCCGCTCGAGATGCACTCGATCGCGCGGAGGGCGCGCGCGCCGTCGAACGCACACCCCGTAACCCGCAGGCTCGTTCGAACGCGCTCGCGGAGCGTCGTGCCCTCGGGGCCTCCGCGCACATACTCCACGGCCAGCCACGGGAGGGCGAGTTCGGCTCCCTCGTGGAAGACATGGGCGTTGCCTGCGTCGATGAGGCGCACCACGAACGGTGTCGGCGGCACACGCTCATTGAGGCGGCCGAGCGCGACGGCCTCCTTCTGCACGAGCAGCCGCGCCGCCTCGTCGGCCTCGCGGACGAACGACGGCTTGAGGAGCTTGATCACGACGGGGGCTTTGCCCTCCGGTGAGAGCCGCATCGCGTAAAACGCGACCGAGAAGCCACCCTCGCCCAGTCGATTGCCGAGCCGGTACGACACGCGGGGATCGATCTCCCCCACAATGTCTGCGCGCTCGAGCGCGACCAGGGAGTCGTCAATCGCCATCGCCCGAGCCATCTGCGCGAGTCTACGCTAGGTCGCCCATCGCCTGACCGTGCATCTGGCAAACGCCGATCAGCTGTGAACCAGTTGCGCCGTTTGACGACGTGCTCAGTTGATGGTCACTTGTTCGTCTTGCCCGGCACCTTTTGCCGTGGTTTCGGCTCCGGTAACGGCGGCGGCGGCGCGGGCGACGCGAGCGCCGACGCGGTCGCCGACACCACCGCCGACACCGCCGGTTGCCGGACGCTCATCTCGAGCCGATCCGTCGACGACCGGCGCACCACCGCGACCGCCGCGAGGCCCGCGATCACCGCGACGACCGCGGCGACGGTGAGCGCCAGGTGATCGCGCCCGCGACGACGAACGCCCGTCTGCTGACGCGCGAGCGCGCGCACGGTGGCCGGCTCGGCGGCGCGCCGCACGCCGGACTCCGGCAGGAGCGGTCGGTCCGACCCCGGCACCGGCGTCGGGTGTGGCGTGCGCAGAGCGAGCGGGAACGGCTCGACATCTGCCGCCGCGGCGAACGCGACGGCGAGCTCCTTCGCCGACGAGAAGCGGTTGTCCGGCGACTTGGCGAGCGCCTTCGCGAACCACGCGTCGAGCGCGGGCGGCAGCTCGTGCACGAGCTCGCTCGGCGGACGGGGCATCAGCGTGACGATGCGCACGCCCATCTCGGCGAGCGTGCCGTTGCCGAAGGGAAACTCGCCGGTGAGCATCCGGTAGGTCATCGCCGCGACGCCCCACAGATCGCTGCGGTGATCGATCTGCTGGGCGAGGAGCTGCTCCGGACTCATGTACGCGGGCGTCCCGATCACCGAGCCGATGCGCGTCGGGTGCCGCGGGCCGTGCTGCTCGACGGCGTGGTCGAGCAGCTTGGCGACGCCGAAGTCCATCAGCTTCACGAACACCGCCATGTTGGTGTGCGGCTTGGCGAGGAAGACGTTGGCCGGCTTGATGTCGCGGTGCACGACGCCCGCCGCGTGCGCGACCTCGAGCGCGCGGCAGAGCTGGGTGACGATCTGCGCGGCCTCGAGGAGATGGATGCGGCGGTCGCGGCGCAGCTTCTCGGACAGCTCCTCGCCGTGCAGGTACTCCATCACCAGGAACGGCCCGACCTCGGCGAGCACGCCGTAGTCGGTGACGCGCGCGATGTAGCGACAGCGCTCGCCGAGCCTCGCCGCAATGCGGGCCTCGCGGGCAAAGCGCGCGCACGCGTCGTCCGAGAGCGCCATCTCCGGGTGGAGGAACTTCAGCGCGACGGTGTGGCCGAGCGCGACGTGCCTCGCGGCCCACACGCTGCCCATCGCGCCCTGCCCGCTGCGCGCGACGAGCTCGTAGCGCCCGGCGATGATCTCGCCGGCGGCAGGAGAAGCGGACGCACGGGGGGAAGCCCGCGCGCGGGAGTGAGGATCGCCCATCGTGAAAGACTGCGTCGCGCGAAGAGCGCGCGACGCGCCTGCGACAATCCTGACGACCCACGCGCGCGAACGCACCCGCGAACGTACGACGGGACGATCTCGATCAGCCGTGTAGTCGCGCGCAGCAGAGGCCTCCTGGCCTCAGCTACTGGATGACGACCTTGCTCTTGTACATGCCCATGCCGCACTGAAACGCGAGCGTGCGGGCCTCGCCGACCGGCACCTCGACCGCGACGGGCTGCTTGAGGGGGAGCTTCTTCTCGAGCTTGATCTCGGGGAACACCACCTCGGTCGCGCAGGTGTCGTCCGTCGTGCGGGTGAACACGAGCGTCGTGGCCTCACCCTTTTGGACGGTGACCTCTTTGGGCGCAAACCCAGCGGCCGAGGCGGTGATGTCGACCCGCCGGCCCTTCACCTCTACCGGGGCGGGGGCCGCGGCCGGCGCGGGCGGCGCGGGCTGCTCCTTTTTGCAGGCAAACAGGCACAGACCGAGCGCTAGGAGGAGGGGACGGCTCATCGAGAGCGGTCCATAGCACTCCTCGGACTCAGGGACAGCTTCCCTTGATCCCGCAGGCGATGAAGCAGTCGCAGTTGGTGCGGTTGCTGACGATGCACTTGGCCGCGGTCTCGCCCTGCGCGCCCGCCGATTGGCACTTGGCGACGTCGAAGGTGATCTTCGTGGTCGCGCCGCCGTCGGTCGGCTGCTTGGCGTTGCACTCGTCGGCGACCTTGCTCGCCTCCTGGCAGGAGCCGCCGGTGGTGGAGCTGCTGCTCTCGTCGGACGAGCAGGCGGCGGTGGCGGTCATGATCGCGAGGACAAGGAATTGGATGAGCTTCATGTGGGCCTTCGACGGACGACCCCGGCGGCCATTCACCGCGTCCGACCGCTACGCGAGCAGTCCCGACACGTCCGCGCGCGGCAGGTAGCCAAGGCGCTCGGCGTCGCGAGCGATGCTCACGAGCTCGGCCGGCAGCTTGTCGGTCGTGAAGTCGACGCGGGCCCAGGCCGGCTCCATCACCTTCGGCGGCAGCCCCTTGCCGGTCAGCCTCTTGATCTCCGCGCCGGCCTCCACGCGGAACTCGGGCGTCGCGGCTCGCGCGATCTCCGCGGCGAGCACCTTGGCGACGGCGTCGACCTCGGGACGGCGCGCGTCGTGGAACGGACGGCGGGCGACGAGCAGCGCAGTGGGGAAGCGGCGCGAGGGGTAGAGCTCTCGCTCGTCGACGAGGCGCTTGGCGGAGAGCTCGACGACGATGCGCGAAGCCCACGGCTCGGGCAGCCACGCCGCGCTGATCGCGCCGCGTCGCATCTCCTCCATGATGTTCGCGGCGGCGAGCGCGTCGACGATGACGTCCCCGCCGCGCTCCTTGGTGGCGACGTTGTTCTTGAGGAGCCACGAGCGGATCGACACGTCGGGCGTGGAGCCGATCTGCGGCGTGGCCACGCGAGTGCCGGCGAGATCGCTCGCGCGCTGAATGTGCGGCAGCGCCACGAGCGACGCCCCGCCGGACGCGACCCCCGACTCGACGACCAGCGGGTTTCCGGCGTGACGCGCGTGCATGGCAACGAGCGGCCCCGGCCCGGTGACGCCGAGGTCGATCGCGTTGCCGAGGAGCGCCTCGCACACCCGCGGCCCGGCGCGGAACGTGCGCAGCTCGATCTTCACGCCGGGGAGCGCGCGCGCGAGGGCGCCGCTCGCGACGGCCGTCAGCATCGGCGCGTGCGTGAGGTTCGGGAGGTAGCCGATGCGCACGGTGCCGGGCACGCCGGTCTTGCCGATGCAGCCGACCGACGCCGCCGCGATCGACGCGGCCGACAACCGGAGGAAGCCGCGGCGGTTCATGACCGCGGTCGCAGCGCCGTGTGGATGCCGCACTCGGTCTTGCCGCGACCGGCCCAGCGACCGGCGCGCTCGTCCTCGCCCTCGGCCACGGGTTGGGTGCACGGCGCGCAGCCGATCGAGAGGTACCGACGCGCGACGAGCGGGTGCTCGGGGATCGCGTGCTCGAGCACGTAGGCCTTCGCCTCCGCCGCCGTCATCGTCGCGAGCGGGTGGACCTTGATCGGGCCCTCCTCGGTGGGGAGCAGGATCGGCGTCGACGCGCGCGCGGCCGACTGATCGCGCCGCACGCCGGACACCCAGCCCTCGGCCCGCGCGAGGTACGGCTTGAGCGGGTCGACCTTGTTGTGGTCGCAGCAGAGGTCCGGGTTGAACTCCATGATGTTCGCCCCGTTCTCGCGGAGGAACTCCTCGCGCCCCACCGCCGGCCGCACCACCTCGACGTTCAGCTTCAAGAGCTCGACCAGACGATCGCGGTACTCGAGCGTCTCGGGGAACAGGAAGCCCGTGTCGAGGAACACCACCGGGAGCCCGCGCGCGACCTCGCTCCACAAATGAAGGAGCACGCCCGCCCCCGCGCCGAACGACGACGTGAACAGCAGGCGCTCGCCGAAGCGGTCGACCGCCCACGCGAGTCGCTCGCGCGGGGTCGCCTGCTCCAGCTCTGACTCGTTCAGGCGGCGCACTCTCCCTCGCCGACCGCGACCTGGAAGCCGACGGTCTCTCCGATGTCTGCTTCTTCGCCGGCCTGGAACCCGCCCACCAGATCGCCGAGCGCCGCGACGACGCGCTTGCCGTCGACGCGCTTGAAGAACGACTTCGGCGTCTCGCCCTCGGTGCGCTCGGCCTCGTAGAGCGCGAGCAGCTTCACGACGGCCTCGGGCACGCGGCGCGCGACGAGCTTCACGACCTGCCGCCCGAAGTACGCGCCGTTCTCGTCGATGCCGCCGCCGAGGTGCAGCTGGTACATCGGGTAGGTCTTGCCGCCCTCCTTCTTGGCCGCGCCGTGGAAGCCGAGGTCGGCGATGTGGTGCTGCCCGCACGAGTTGGGGCAGCCCGAGAGCTTGATCACCGTGCCGGCGAGGCCCTGCAGGTGCTCGGCGTCCGGCTGGTCGAGGCGATCGCTGATCGCCGCCGCGAGCTGACGCGAGGAGGTGACCGCGAGGTTGCACGTCTCGGCGCCGGGGCACGAGGTGACGTCCTTCGCGGTGTGGATGCCGAGCTCGGCGAGCCCGAGCTCCTTGAGCGCCACGAAGATCGCCGGCAGCGAGCGCTTGTCGACGAAGGGGATCATCAGGTTCTGATCGATCGTGAGGTACGCCGAGCCGTCGCCGTACTTCTCGATCAGCGGGCCGAACGCGCGCATCTGCGCGGAGTTGATGTCGCCGAGCTTGAGGCGGACGTAGACGGCGGTGTAGCCGTCCTGCCGTTGGTCGACGACCGAGGCCGCGCGCCACTGCAGGTAGCCGGGGGGCGGGTGCACGCCCGACTCGCGCCCCGCGAGCTCGACCGGCGGCGCGGGCGTGCGCTGCGGGTTCTCGGGGAGCTTCAGCTCGGCCCTCGCCTCGGCGTCGACCTCGGCGCGGATCTCCTGGTACTTCGCGCGGAAGCCCTCTTCGCCGAGCTTCTTGAGCACGTATTTGAGGCGCGCGCGGTGCTTGTTCTCGCGGTTGCCGAGGCGGTCGAACACCCGGAGGATCGACTCGCCGACGCGCGCGATCTCGGCGGCGGGCACGAAGTCGTGGAGCACGATCGCGTTCATGGGAAGCGTCGACAGGCCGCCGGCGACGACGACCTTGAAGCCGGCGACGCCGCCTTGTGACTTGGCGATGAAGCCGAGGTCGTGGATCGCGGCGACGGCGCAGTCGGTGCCGCAGCCGCTGAACGCGATCTTGAACTTGCGCGGCAGCGTGGCGGCGAGCGGGTGACGGAGGAAGTAGCGGACGGTGGCCTCCTGGTAGGGCGACACGTCGAACGCGGCGTCGCCGCAGATCGCCGCGCGCTCGCAGGCGGTGACGTTGCGCACGCTGTTGCCGCACGCCTCGCGGGTGGTGAGGCCAGCTTGGTCGCAGCGGTGCATCGCCGGCTCGGCGTCCCTCATCTTGATGAAGTGGAGCTGGAAGTTCTGCCGCGTGGTGATGTGGGCGAAGCCGCGCGAGTAGGTGTCGGCGACGTCGGCGATGGCGTCGAGCTGCTCCTTGCCGAGGAGGCCGCCGGGGACCTTCACGCGGAGCATCTGCACGTCGGTCTGGCGCTGGCCGTAGACGCCGCGGGTGAGGCGATAGGCGCGGAACTGATCCGGCCCGAGCTCCCCCTTCTCGAACGCCTCGAGCTTGCTGACGAACTCGTCGATGTCGGCGGGCGAGGAGAAACGAGGGATGAAGGGCGCGTTGGACATCACGGATTCCCGGTTGACGGTTGACGGTCGACAGAAGACGGCTCGAGGAACGACAGCTCCCGCAAGCGCTGAACGATGCGTCCCACGCCCTCGTCGATGCTCATCGCGCTCGTATCGAGCGTGAGCTCGGCGGACTCCGGCGGCTCGTAGGGATCGCTGATGCCGGTGAACTCCTTGATCTCACCGGAGATGGCCTTGGCGTAGAGGCCCTTCACGTCGCGGCGGATGCACTCCTCGAGCGGCGGCGCGACGTGAATCTCCACGAAGTCCTGCCCGATGAGCTCCCGCGCCGCGCTGCGCATCGAGCGGTACGGCGAGATCGCCGAGACCAGCACGAACACGCCGTTGCGCTGGAGGAGGTGCGCGACGAACGCGATGCGGGCGACGTTGAGCTCGCGGTCCTCGCGGGTGTAGCCGAGGCCCTTGGACAGGTGCGTCCGCACGACGTCGCCGTCGAGGGACTCGACCTTCTTGCCCTCGGCGCGAAGCCGCGGCGCCACGGCCTCTGCGAGGGTGGATTTGCCGGCTCCCGAGAGCCCCGTGAACCAGAGGACGGCGCCCCTATCTTTCCGCGACATCGTGTAAGGTCCGTAGTTGAAACTGTGACGCCGTTCGATATGTCGACGCGGCGTCCGTTATTGTGGAGGAACCGGTGGCCGCACGCAAGGGGACAGCGCAGAAGGCGGTGACGGCGGTCGCGGAGCCCGCGCCCAAGCCCGCGCGCGTAAGGGGCAAGGCCTCCGGCAGCGGCGACGACATCGGCGCGGCCGAGCTCGGGCGTCGCGTCGCCGACAACCTCCGGGTCAAGCGCAAGGCGCGGGCGATGTCGCTCGACGATCTCGCGGCCTCGAGCGGCGTCAGCCGCGCCGCGCTCTCGCAGATCGAGACCTACAAGTCCACGCCGACGATCGGCCTCCTGTGGAAGATCGCGGTCGGCCTCGGCGTCCCCTTCGCGGAGCTGGTCGGTGAGGCGCGCGGGGCCGTTTCCGTGCTGCGCCGAGCCGACGCGACGGTCCTCCGCTCGCTCGACGGAAAGCTCGAGAGCCGGCCGCTGGCCCCCGTCGGCGCGTCGCCGCTCATCGAGCTCTACGAGCTTCGCCTCGCGCCCCGCTCGCAGCACGCCGCCGAGGCCCACGCCCGCGGCACGAGCGAGGTGCTGGTGGTGCTCACCGGCGCCGTCCGGCTGTCGGTCGACGGCGAGTCGCACGACCTCGCGGCGGGCGACTCCATCTGCTTCCCGGCCGACCGCCCGCACATCTACGAGAACCCGGGCGGGGCCGAGGCGCGATACCTGAATCTGATCGCCTACGAGCGCTGAACGCGCTTTGACAACATAAAGGGCGTCCGCTATCCCAAAGGCGTGTCCATCTTCGCGAAGGCCGCCCACTCGATCGCGCTCGGCGACGAGGACGCCTTCTCGGGGCCGTCGCGGCGGCGCTCGCGACCGGGCACCAGCACCTCTCTGCAGCGGGTTTCCTTCTCCTTTGCCACCGAGAAGGGCGCCCGGCTCGCGATCGAGTCGGCCGATCTCCACATCGAGGCCGGCGAGTTCGTGTGCCTCGTCGGGCCCTCGGGCAGCGGCAAGTCCACAATCCTGAACCTCATCGCCGGGCTGCTCGCGCCGACGTCGGGTCAGGTGCTCGAGAACGGCAAGCCGATCGACGGACCGGGGCCCGCGCGCGCGATGGTCTTTCAGGACGCCGCGCTGTTCCCGTGGCTCACGCTCCGCGACAACGTCGAGTACCCGCTGAAGCTCGCCGGCATGAGCAAGGGCGAGCGGCGCGCGCGCGGCGACGAGCTGCTCCGCATGGTGCACCTCTATCGCTTCGCGGACTCGTTCCCCCACCAGCTCTCGGGCGGCATGCGCCAGCGCGGCGCGATCGCCCGCGCGCTCGCGACCGATCCGGCGGTGCTCCTGATGGACGAGCCGTTCGCCGCGCTCGACGCGCAGACCCGCGAGCTGCTCCAGGCCGAGGTCGAGCGGATCTTCCTCGAGACGCGCAAGACGGTGGTGTTCGTCACCCACAACGTCCGCGAGGCCGTGCGGCTCGCCGATCGCATCGTGCTGATGGGGACCCGTCCGGGCCGCATCCTCCGCGATGTCACGATCGACCTGCCGCGCCCGCGCCCGCTCAACGACGAGCGCGTGGCGTGGTTCGCCGCCGACGTCGCCAACGAGATTCGCACCGAGGTCGACAAGATCGCCAAAGAGGAGGCTGACGATGCGTGGGTGGCTCCGGGGGACCGCGTTCGCCGCGATCCTCGTCGGAATCTGGGCGGCGGGATCTAGCCTCGCGCACAGCCCGCTCTTCCCCGGCCCGCTCGCGGTCGGGCGATCGATCGTGGCCGCGGTGCGCGAGGGCACGCTCACGCGCGCGATCGCCACGAGCGTCGTGCGCTTGCTCATCGGCTACAGCTTCTCGGTCGTCTTCGGCGTGCTGCTCGGCGTCGCGCTCGCGCGCTCGCAGAAGGTGAAGTCCACGGTCGGTCCGCTGATCCTCGGGCTGTCGTCGGTGCCGTCGATCTGCTGGCTGCCGCTCGCGATCCTGTGGTTCGGCCTGAGCGAGTGGGCGATCCAGACGGTGATCGTGCTCGGCGCGCTGCTCCCGATCGCCGTCGCGACCGACGGCGCCGTCCGTCAGGTGCCGCCGCAGCTGGTCCGCGCCGCGCGCACGATGGGCGCGAGCGGCCCGCGACTCCTCTTCTCGGTGGTCATCCCGGCGGCGTTCCCCGGCATCCTCTCCGGCGCCAAGCTCGGGTGGACGTTCGCGCTTCGCTCGCTGATGGCGGGTGAGCTCCTCTTCGTATCCGGCGGTCTCGGGCAGCTGCTCGAGACGGGCCGCGACATCGGCGACACCGCGCTGGTGCTCGCCATCATCGTGACCATCGTCGCGCTCGGCCGCGCGAGCGAGTGGTTGTTGTTCGGTCGCCTGGACCGCGAAGTCGGCCGCCGCTGGGGAACCGCAGATGCATAAACACCCAGAGCCGCGCGCGTCAGCGAGCGGGTTGTCGCAAGGAAAAATCTGGCTCGTAGGCGCCGGCCCCGGAGACCCCGAGCTCCTCACCATCAAAGCGGTCCGCGCGCTCAGCGAAGCCGACGTCATCGCCTACGACGAGCTCATCTCCGACGAAATCCTCGCCCTCGCCCCCCCGCACGCCGAGCGCATCCCGGTCGGCCGCCGCGCGAAGGGCTGCCGCTACCACGAGGACAAGATCCACCCCGCGGTGATCGAGCGCGCGCGCGAGGGCAAGACGGTCGTCCGCCTCAAGGGCGGCGATCCGATGATCTTCGGCCGCGGCGGCGAGGAGGCCGAGGAGATCGCCGCGGCGGGCCTCGCGTTCGAGATCGTCCCCGGCATCTCCGCGGCGCTCGGCGCGGCAGCGGCCACGGGCATCCCGCTCACCCACCGCGAAGAGGCCTCGTCGGTCACCTTCGCGACCGCGCACGCGTCCAGCGGCGACGGCGATCCGAAGCTCGCGGTCACCGTCCCGATCACCGGCACGGTCGTCCTCTACATGGGCCTCGGCCGCCTCGCGGAGACCGCGTCGTCGCTGATCAACGCCGGTCGCGCCCCCTCGACGCCGGTCGCAGTGATCGCCCACGCCACACGCCCCACCCAGCGTTTGGTGATCGGCACCCTCGAGACGATCGCCGAGGACGTCGCGCGCGCACAACTGCCGGCGCCGGCGCTGATCGTGGTCGGCGACGTAGTGTCCCGCGCCGTCACCGCCGAAACCCTGCTCGCGCTGGCGTCGTAACGCCGTCTCGGAGCCGCGAGCGTCAGCGAGCGGGTTGTCCCGAACCCGTATTCCTTCTCGACAACCCGCTCGCTTACGCTCGCGGCTCCAGGTCATGTGCACCATCATCGCCGTTCACCGCGAGGGCTCGCTCACCATCGCCGCGAACCGCGATGAGTTCTACGCCCGCCCCGCGCTTCCCCCCGCGCTCCTCGAACCGGGCATCGTCGGCGGCCGCGACGCCGTGGCGCGCGGCACCTGGCTCGGCCTCACCCCACGCGGCCTGTTCGTCGCCGTCACCAACCAACGCACGCTCCGCCCACCCGATCCCACCAAGCACTCCCGCGGCGAGCTCGTGCTCGAAGCACTCCGCCGCGGCACCGTCGAAGGCGTCCTCGAGCACCTCCGCGCCGTCGACGGCAAGAGCTACAACCCGTTCAACCTCCTCTTCGGCGACGGCCATCGCCTCTTCGTCGCCTACGCGCGCGACGAGCTCACGATCGAAGAGCTCGCCCCCGGCGTGATCGTGCTCGCCAACGACCGCATCGGCGCCGAGGACTATCCGAAGACCCGCCGCGCCGAGGCGCTGCTCGCCGAAGGCGTGCCGCTCGAGACGATCCTCGCCGACCACCAGAAGGCCGACGTCCCCGACGTGCCCGGCTCCTTCCTGAGTCACGACATGCTCCGCGAGCTGCAAGCCCTCTGCATCCACACCCCGCTCTACGGCACGCGCTCGTCGGCGATTGTGCGGCTCGAGCCCGGCGTGGTGCACGAGTATCGGCACGCAGAGGGCCCACCGTGCACGACGCCGTTCGTGGACTTCACGGAGCTGCTGCGCTGAATTCCGCCGCACGCAGCGAGACCATCTTGATCTCCTCTCAAAGACGATAGGTCGCGATGAATGCGACGGGAAACGTCCAGTAGTAGTTCGAGGTACCGTCGGCCGCGCTACCGAAGCCCGCTGCCGATAGTCCGAATCGAAGGCCGAGCACAATGCTCTCGGTAACGGCGTACCCACCGTGAAGGTAGAGGTCCACGCGCGTGCCTCCAGGCTGGTCTTCGGGGCGCCACAACCAGGCACCACCGACCGCCGCACCTCCGCCGACCGTCACGCGACCGATAGCGCCGGACAAGCCGAGCGTGCCGGCAAGCCCGGCCCCCATCGCGTTCGTCTCGGTCAAGACCCCGAGGTGCAAGATGCTGATCGCACGGACCTCGTAGTGGATTGCGGCCAGCATGTACCGGTCGACGCGCCGCGCGTTCGGTAGGTAGCCACTGACCTTCGAGCTTACGGACAGCGGACTCGCGACGAGGGAGATACGGTGACGCTTGTCGTAGGCCTGGGACGTCTGTGCCAGCACCAGCGCGGCGCCGGCCACCAGCATCCCAAGGCCGCGCGAACTCAGAGTCACTTCCCACCACCGATGCGATCGTGAAGCTCAAGGATCGCGGCCCGCAGCGTCGCCAACTCTCTCGCGAGGTCGACCGTTCGCTCGCCTCGCAGCGCGTCGAAGACCGACATCTTCGACGACACGACCTTGGTGCCTCCCCCGGTGAACTCGACCGACGAGCCTCCGATCGTCGCGACGGTCGTCGTACCGGGGGCACCGTAGGCTCCAAGGCTTGCGGCGGCCCTGCCCAAGTCGCTGCTGGGATCGAGCTTGCCCGATGCGTCCAGGAGCGCCCTGGCGTCCTCCTCGTGCCTCCTGTCGTCGTTCCTGTAGAAGTCCGGGACGGTGATCCAGACGCGATCCCGCAGTTGGAGGTCACCTCGCCAGTTCACCCGGCCGCCGACGGGGGCTCGGGCTCGAACGTCCGCGCAGACCAACGTGATGGACTCGTCGTCTCCCAACTCGATGTCGCTGCGCATGGACTACTCTCCAGGGTTCGATCCTCGACAGGTATCTCAACGGCCTCGGTGGGCGAGTTTTACTCCGTTGGCGGATACAACGGCTTTCGTCAGGCGCTAATCGTCGCCGTCGTCGCCCTGATAGAGCGGCTTCCCGTCGGCTCTGCATCCGGCGTATAGCTTCTGGGCTGGGGTACACGCGCTCGAAATCTGCTTGGTGAGACGTTCAATCCGCGTTTTGACGTCGAGGTGCTCCACCGGATTGGTGCGGAGGTAGTGGCGGTAGAGCTTGCGGGCGGCGCGCCACCGACCGGCGTTGTCATGAGAAGACGCCAACATGAACAACGCGTTCGGATCGCCCGTTAATTCGTAGGAGATCTTGAAGTGTTCCATCGCGCACTCGTAATCGCCTGCACGAAAACACTCACCGCCCTTTAGGTAGTGGTCGCGTGCGCGCGAGGTCGACGACGCGGGAAGTGGGGCCACCTGGGTGCGCACGATCGGCGGAGGGCTGTCTCGGCGACACGCCACCGACGCCACCGCGGCGGCCAGTGTGACGACGGGTATGGCGAGCCGACGGCTGCGTCTCCTCATCCGTTGAACGTATCAGGGCCGTCCGAGGTTGCCCGCCATCTGAGGTCTGCTACTCCGGCGGGTAGACAGGCTTCCCGTTTGCGCAGTTGCCGTAAAGCTTGTCCGTCGGCGTGCATTCGAGATTCTGCTCTATTGCCATCACGCGCCGCTCTACTTCGGCGCGATCTTTCGGTGACGACTTCAAGTACCGGCGGTACAGCGTGTGCGCCACGCGCAGGTGTCCCAACCTCTCGTGTGCAGAGGCCAGCATGAAAAGCGCGTCAGTTCGGGGCAGAGCTTCGTATGCGAGGTTGAATTTGTCGGCGGCGCAGACGTAGTCAGCGGCTCGAAAACAGCCCGCGCCTTCCGCGTAGAGCTTTTGATACTGCACAGTCGGGTCGGCGTGAGCCAACGGCGCCGATGGAACCGCCGGCTCACGCCTTCCCACGGACGGCGAACACGCGACGGCCCAAGCTGCCCAAGCTGCCCAAGCCGCCCGTCCGCGCATGTACCAATGATGCCGCCAAACCATCGACCACACCAACGCTAGCCGTTGAATGTCTCGTCGTCCGACGTATACCGCCGCCACCGTAGACCACGCACGCCGCTGCCTGAGTTGCCAGCTTCGTCGAGAGGATCAGTGACCTCACCCGCCCACGAGCAACTCCTAATCGACGTCTGCAAACGACACCGACCGATCGACGTCGTTTCCCCAGTGTGGATCCGAAACCGGATGGCGCGTGCGTACGCTCACTCCTGGCTTCGTTGTGGCGGTCGGACGCGGCGAAGGCGTTGCACGTGCGACGTACGATGTCGCAATCGGTCGCGTTCGACACTTTGGAGTTGCGAGCCGCCGAGAATCGGCGCACGAGACGAAAGGGCGTCGATCAGCGCGCTTCAGCGGTCTCTTGACCGCAGCTCATCGCGGGCCGACAGCCGCTTCCGTAGACTCCGAGGACCAGTTGCTTCCGGTGCCGGGCACCGCGCGCCGACTCGAGCACCTCGCGGAGCAGGCGCGAGAGCGCGGGGAGCTCGCCGGACGACGAGATCGCGATGAGGAACGGCGGCCCCCGCACGACCGCGCCGAAGAACGCGGACGCGTTCCGATGCGCCGCCCGAGAGTCAGGTGCCCCTGACATTGGCCACCGTCAATTGCGCACGCGCCGCGGAGCGCGCATCGTGCGCGCTTCATGACGGTTGCACTGCGTCGCCAATCGACGCCCGTGGTTGCTCCTGGCTTCGACGACGCGGTCGCCGCGGTCAGTGTGCCGCGTCCGCGTGGCGCGCCGCGGGTGCCGCTCGGTCCGCTCGAACACCTCGTGATGCGTCGGATCGATGGTCGTCGCTCCCTCGCGGACATCGCCGCGCTGCTCGAGCTGTCGTCGCGCGAGGTCCTCGCGCTCGTCTTCCGCCTCGAGGAGCTCGGCGTCGCGGAGCTCGGACATGCGAGCGGGCGCTACGCGATCCTCGACGCCGACGATCTCGAGGACGACGACGCGTAGGCGCGCGGCTGGGACTGCTTGGCAACGTTCAGGCGCTCGCTCACGCGCGCGCCTATTTCCCTGCGCGCGGCTGGGACTGCTTGGCAACGTTCAGGCGCTCGCTCACGCGCGCGCCTATTTCCCTGCGCGCAGCCTCCTCATAGGCGCGCGCGTCAGCGATAGGCGCGCGCGTCAGCGAGCGCCTGAACGACGCAAGGCGCCTCAGTCCTTCCCTTCGCCGATCCTCCGCACGAGCTCCCCAAACCGCTCGCCCATCGGCGTCCCCTCCTCCTTCCACTTCTTGCGAAGCGCCCGCGCATGCGCGATCCACGCATCGCTCGGGAGCGCCGACTCGAGCACCTCACGGAGCAAACGCGAGAGCGCGGGGAGCTCGCCGGACGACGAGATCGCGATGAGGAACGGCGGCCTCCGCACGACCGCGCCGAAGAACGCGGACGCGTTGGGCGGATCGTCGACGGCGTTGACGAAGATGCGCCGCTTCTCCGCGGCCTCGGCGATCGCGCGGTTGGCCGCGCCGTCGTTGGTCGCGGCGATCACCAGCCACACGCCGTCGAGATCGCTCTCGACGAAGGCGCGATGCTCGACCGAGACCCCCTCGAGCTCCCCCGCGAGCGCGACGACGCGCACGTCCGCCCCCGCCGCGAGCAGCTCGCGCACCTTGCGCGCCCCGACGCTGCCCGCGCCGACGACGAGCACGCGGCGGCCGCGCAGGCGAAGGAAGAGCGGATAGAGGTCCATCAGCGGAGGGGGATCGCGAGGAGCGTGTTGGCGAGCGCTTGATAGACCGAGCTGCGGGGATCGTCGCGGCGATAGATCAGGCGGAACCAGTCGTTGATCGGCGTGACCTTGGGGAACACCCTCACCAGCTTGCGCGCGCGGAGGTCGTCGCGCACGAGGTAGACCGGGAGCACCGCCACGCCCTCGCCGGCGAGCACCAGCTCGCGGATCGCGCCGATGGTGCCCATGCGCAGCACGTGACCGAACGACAGCCGATCGCCGCCGCCCGCGGCGTCGCGCCAGTAGCCGAACAGCGGGAGCTCGGGCGACGCGTCGATCAGCGTGTGGGCTCGCGCGTCCTCGGCGCGGCGGAGGGGCTTCTGGCGGAGCAGCTTCGGCGCGGCGACGAACGCATAGTGCTCCTCGTGCAGCGGGATCGCCTCGAGCGACGGATCGCCGAGGCGGCTCGAGGTGACCGCGCAGTCGATCTCGAGGGTGCGCACGCGCAGGAGCAGATCGGGCCCCGAGCCGAAGTAGAGGTGCACGGTGAGCCCGGGGTGCTGCGCCTCGATGGCGTGGAGCGACGGCGTCAGCCAGCTGATCCCGAGCTCGTGGCGGGTACCGACGAGCAGCTCAATCGGCGCGGGGCCAATCTCCCCCTTCGCGGCGCGACCGCAAGAGGCCGCAGCCTCGAGGCAAGCTCGTGCGTAGGGGAGCACCGCGAGGCCGGCGGCGGTGAGGCGCACCGTGCGCGTGGTCCGCTCGAAGAGCTTCACCCCGAGATCGTCCTCGAGCTGCCGAATGCGATGCCCGAGCGCGGCCGGGGTGAGCGCGACCGCCTTGGCGGCGGCGCGGAAACGCAGCATGCGCGCAGCGGCGTCGAAGCAGCGCAGGCTCTCGATCGAGGGAAGGGCCATCGCGCGGTACCGGTGATGTTAGCCTGTACCGCGACCGTGCCGCAGGGTTCCTCCATTCACAGCCAGCTCGCCGAAGACGTTCGGCGCGGCCTCTCCGCGCGCCCGCGCTCGCTCCCGCCGAAGTGGTTCTACGACACGCGCGGCTCGGAGCTGTTCGATCAGATCTGCGAGCTGCCGGAGTACTACCTCACGCGCGCAGAGCGAGCGATCCTCGAGCGCGACGCGGCGGCGATCGTGCAGGAGAGCGGAGCCCACGAGCTGCTCGAGATCGGCAGCGGCTTCGCCCGCAAGACCGGCCTCTTGCTCCAGCAAATGCGGAGCCCGCGCTATCTGCCCTTCGACATCTCTACCGAAGCGCTCGAGGCCTCGGCGCGCTCGCTCCGGGCGGTCGTCCCCAGCCTGATCATCGATCCCATCGTGGGGGACTTCGAGCACGACGTCGCGCGCGTGCCGCGCTCCACGGCCCCGCGGCTGTGGGCGTTCCTCGGGAGCACCGTCGGCAACCTCGACGAGCAGCAGGCCCCGGCGGTGCTCGGCGCCTTCGCCCGCCGCATGGCGCCGGGCGACACGTTCCTCCTCGGCGTCGATCTGGTGAAGGACGTGCCCACGCTCGAGCGCGCCTACGACGACGCGGCCGGCGTCACGGCGCTCTTCAACAAGAACGTGCTCGCGGTGATCAACCGCCAGCTCGACGCGGACTTCGATCTCGACCGGTTCGAGCACCGCGCTCGCTACGACGTCCCCCTCGCGCGGATCGAGATGCACCTTGAGGCGCGCGGCGCGCAGCGCGTGCGGATCCGCGCGCTCGACCTCACCGTCGACTTCGACGACCGCGAGCGCATCCTCACCGAGATCAGCCGCAAGTTCACCCGGGAGACCACCGAGCACACCCTGCGGGCCGCGGGCCTGCGCGTGCGCCGCTGGTTCTCGGGCGAAGGCTTCGCCCTCGTGCTCTCGGAGCTCGCGTCATGAGCGAGACGCCCACCGCCACCGCCGAGGCCTTCCGCGAGCTGCGCGATGTCGCGGCCGAGCTCGACACCGAGGCGTGGGAGCAGGTCTCGATCCCCGAGGGCGCGTTCGACGTGGACACGCCCGACGAGGCCTTCGTCGCCGCGCTCAACGCCGCCGACGACGTCGTCGCGCACGGCAGCGGCGATCTCGCGCGCGCCGTGGGCCGTGCGCGCGCCGATGCCATCGTCGCGCCGCGCGTGGCGGAGTTCGGCGGCGACCCGTTCCGCTTCCTGAAGGAGGGTGCGTCGCTGTTGTTCGACGGGCGCGCGAACTTCGGAGCGAGCAGCGTCGAGGTCGCGCCGAAGAAGGCCATCCTCCGCGTGGTCGCGCCCGAGCACGCCGCGCGCAAATCGGGCGACGCGCCCAACCGTGCGCCCATCCTCGCCGCGGCGTTCCTCGAGCGCGCGATCGAGCTCGTCGCCGGCGAGGGCCACGCCCCGCGCTACATCGGCCACGCCCCGCGCATCGACAGCCGCTTCGAGTGCCCGATGGTCAACCTGATGTTCGAGTTCGACCTCGACGAGGGCTAGGAGCCTGTGTGAGTCACACAGGCTCACAGCGTCGGCTTCGCCTCCGCTAGTCGTCGCGCGTGCGGCGCGCGGCCTTGGTCTTGGAGCGCACCTGCTTCGCCTTGAGCCTGCGCTCCACCGAGCCGCGCGACGGCTTGGTGGCCCGCCGGACCTTCGGCTCGATGAGCGCGCGCGCGATGATCTCGACGACGCGCTCGCGGGCGTCCGCGAGGTTGCGCCCCTGGTCGCGGGTCTTGTCGCTCTTGATGAGGAGCCAGCCGTCGGCGTCGACGCGGGTGCGCACCTGCTCGAGCAGCCGCGACCGCGCGCGCGCCGTCATCCCCTCGACCCGGGCGAGGTCGACGCGCAGCTCCACCTTCGAGGACACCTTGTTGACGTTCTGGCCGCCGGGCCCGCTCGAGCGGACCGCGCGGACCTCGATGGCCGCCGCCGGCACGACGACCGGGCCCTTAACGACGATCGGATCCGCCATGGCGCGCGCAGCGTAGACGTTCGGCGGCGCGCGCGTTAGATCGCCCGGCATGCCGCTCGAATCCGTCGATCTCGTCGTGGGCCAGGGTGACGAAGCCAAGCCGGGGAAGCGCGTCTCGGTGCACTACACCGGCACGCTCACCAACGGGAAGAAGTTCGACAGCTCGCTCGACCGGGGCAAGCCGTTCGGCTTCACCCTCGGCGCCGGCGAGGTGATCAAGGGCTGGGACCAGGGCGTCGCCGGCATGAAGGTCGGCGGCAAGCGCAAGCTCACCATCCCGCCGGAGCTCGCCTACGGCAGCCGCGCCGTCGGCGGCGACCTCATCCCCGCGAACTCCACGTTGGTGTTCGAGGTCGAACTCCTGGGCGTGTCATGAGTCACCGCACCCTCACGCTCGCCGCGCTCGTGCTCTTCGGCTGCAGCCGGGTCACCGAGCCCGATCCCATCAGCAGCGATCCGGCGCAGAAGCCCGCGCCGATCCCCACCGTCCCCGCGCCCACGCCGGCCGCCGCGCCCGGCCAGCTGCAGAAGGTCGATCTCAAGCTCGGGAGCGGTCCCGAGGCAGTGAAGGGCAAGAGGATCAAGGTGCACTACACCGGCACCCTGACCGACGGCTCCAAGTTCGACAGCTCGGTCGACCGCGGCGAGCCGTTCACGTTCACCCTCGGCGCCGGCGAGGTGATCAAGGGCTGGGACGAGGGCTTCGCCGGCATGAAGGTCGGCGGCAAGCGCAAGCTCACCATCCCCTACCCGATGGCCTACGGCGAGATGGGCCGTCCCCCGAAGATTCCGGCCAAGGCCACGCTCATCTTCGACGTCGAGCTGCTCGGAGTCGAGTGATAGGTTAGTCCGCCATGGCCAAGCCGATCCTCGGTCGCGACGTGTACCTCGCTCTCGCTGCCGTCGGCTGGGCCGACGGCGCGCTCGACCCGGAAGAGGCGGACGCCATCGTCCGCACCGCGCTCGAAGAGGGCCTCGAGCTCGACGCCATCACCGAGATCGAAGAGGCCACCAAGAAGCCCGTCTCGATGGGCGTGATCGACCGCCTCAACATGTCCAAGGCCGACCGGCTCTACGTCTACGCGGTCGCTTCGTGGATCACCCGCCTCGACGGCGTGATCACCCCCGAAGAAGAAGACGTGCTCTCCAAGCTCGGCGCCGCGCTCGGCATCCCCGACGCGCCCCGAAAGCACGCAGACGAGGTCCTCGCCGAGATCGCCGCCACCGGCGACCGCCCCGCGCGGTTCGATCTGCTCGCGCTTCGCACGACGCTCGAAGAGCGCCTCGCCGCAGCCCAAGCCGCACGCGCAGCCAAGCCCGAATAGTGGCCACCCATCCGCTCCTCGGACGCGATGTGTACCTCGCGCTCGCTGCGGTCGGGTGGGCGGACGGCACCCTCACGCAAGAGGCGGCCGACGCGATCATGCGCACGGCGCTCGAAGAGGGCCTCGACCTCGACACCGTCGCCGAGATCGAAGAGGCCACCAAGCACCCGCAGACGATCGCGTTCATCGACCGCCTCAAGATGTCCAAGAGCGACCGGCTCTACGTCTACGCCGTCGCGTCGTGGATCACGCAGCTCGACGGCAAGGTGACGGCGAACGAACAGGCCGCGCTCGAAAAGCTCGCGACGGCGCTCAACGTGCCCGCCGCGCCCCGCGCGCACGCCGACGAAATCATGCGTGAGGTCGCGGCCCACGGAGACCGCCCCGACCGCTTCGACCTGATCGGCCTCCGCCGGCGCCTCGACGAAGAGCTCGAACGCGCCCGCGCGGCGCGGCGCGGCTAGCGCTTGGTCGAGGGAGTCTCGCCGGTCTTCCCGGCGTCCTCGACGTCCCACAGGTCGTCGGTCGAGAGCTCGACGACCTCCGACTCACCGAGCGTGAGGTCGGGCACGAGCTCCATCAGCCGCTCGATGATACGGAGGACCTCGAAGGGGCTCAGCCCCACCTCCGAGGCGATGTCGGTCACGGCGCGGCGGCCGTCGATCCGAGCGAACACCGTCATCTCGAGTCGGCCGAGCGGCACCGACACCGGCCTGCGCAGCGCCGGGATCATCTTCCCGAGGTTCAGCTCGCGGGAGGAGTGCGGCGGCGGCACGGTCGCCCGAGTCCCGGCGTCGTCCTTTCCCTTTACGGTCACGGAGGGCGAAGCGTACTTGAAGCGGGACGTCGGCGCGGACAGACATGCGGTAGTGGCGAGGTTCCAGCGCGGGCGGACCGATGCCCGGGTCTTTGCCTCGGCCCCGGCCGAGCGGTACATCTCGCGGCCGTGAGGTCGGTCTCGATCGCTGCCGTCGTCGCGCTGTCCCTCGGGACGTGCGCGCTCGACGCGTACGCGAAGGGCAAAACGGCGTCGCTCAACGCCGCGCCGAACAAGTCGTCCTCCACCACGCTCGCCCCGTCGGCGAAGTTGATCGCCCCCAAGGGCTGCCCCGCCGGAATGGCGCCGATCCCCACCGAGACGGGCGGTTTCTGCATTGACCGCTACGAGGCCTCCACGGTCGAGGTGCTCCCCGGCGGCAAGACGAAGGCGCACCCGGCCCACCTCCCGGTCACCGGCATGAAGGTGAAGGCGGTCGTGCACAAGGGCGTGATGCCGCAGGGGTACATCTCGGCGGTCGAGGCGAAGGCGGCCTGCGAGAACGCCGGCAAGCGCCTGTGCATGCCCGACGAGTGGATGCGCGCCTGCCAGGGCAAGTCGCCCACGAAGTACCCCTACGGCGACGACGAGGTGAAGGGCCGCTGCAACGGCGACGGCACCCGCCAGCACCCCGTCGTCGAGCTGTTCGGCCCCTCGCCCGACGCGTTCGGCGATCCGAACAAGATGAACGACCCGCGGATCAATCAGCTCCCCGACACCGTCTCGAAGACCGGCGCCCACGGCAAGTGCAAGAACAGCTACGGCGTCTACGACATGGTCGGCAACCTCCACGAGTGGACGGCCGACGGCGCCGGCGCCGCGCAGTTCAAGGGCGGCTACTACATGGACACGCACAAGAACGGCGACGGTTGCTACTACAAGACCACCGCCCACGGCCCGAGCTACCACGACTACTCCACGGGCTTCCGCTGCTGCAAATAGCGCTGGGGGCGTGAGATCGCGCGTCGCGCGTCGCGACAATCGATCGCACGAGAGCCGCCCCGCCCCCGCAGCCATGCCCCCTTCCAGATTCCGATCTACTCGCTATACGCGTTAGTTGCGGACGCCCCCGCAAAAACGCAGGCGCGGGCGCGGGCGCGGGCGCAGGCGCAGGCGCAGGGG
>JALHOE010000017.1 GCA_022843175.1 Deltaproteobacteria bacterium | reverse complement strand
TGGTGCTCGGCGCGGGCGCGGGCTTGGCGCTGGCCGGCGGGGCGGCGCTCGCGGAGGCCGCGGGCTTGGCGCTCGTGACCGCGGGCGCCTTGGCCGGGTGGGCCTTGTTGTATTCCTGCGTGACCTTCTCGGTGTAGTCGTACTCCGGACGCGCGTAGCTGATGGCGCGGCGGCCGAGCACGATGTCGACACCCTCTTTGGTCGCGATGGCGCGGAGGACCTCTTTGACCTTCCGCTCGATGGGGTCGAAGAGCTCCTTCTCCTTGTCGACCATTTCCTTCTGCGACTGATTGATGAGCTGCTGGTACTCGGTGGCCACCTGCTGGTAGTCCGCGCCGGCCTGCTGCAGCGCCGGCGTGTTCCCCTTGCCGGCGAGCCCCTGCACCTTGTCCTGCAGCTTCTTGAGCTTGCTCTCGAGCGCCTGGATCTTCACCTGACGCGCCTGCTGCTCCTTGGTGAGCGCGGCCGTCGCGATCTTGCCCTCGTCGACGTCGGCGATGATCCGATCGAGGTCGATGTAGATCACCGTCATCTCGGTCGGGCCAGTCGGCGCCGCGGACACCGCGAGCGGCAGGGCGAGCGCCGCAACGAGCGGCAGGAGAAACCGGCGGGACATGGCGGCGCAGTGAAGTCGAAAGGGGGGCGCGTGCCAAGTGGCCCGGCGCCCCGATCGGAGATCGCCTACCGCCGCCGACGCGTCGACCGCGCGGCGAGCCCCATGGCGAGAGCGATCGCCACCAGCTCCACGCCGCCCGTGGCGCCGCGCGACGACGCGCAGCCGTAGGCCGCCGAGCGCTCCGGTTCGTCTCCGCCCGGCGTGGCCTCGGGGCCCTTCGGAGGAGGGTCCTCGCTCGGCGGCGGCTCGGTCACCGCGTCCGGATCCGGGCTCCCGCATGGGCGGGGTGGGGTATCGGGGCAGGTGATCTCGACGTTCATCGGCGCGCTCTCGATCGTCGGGCCGTTCGGGAGGACGACCCGCGCACGGACGACGCGCTTCGACGGCTCGGTCGGGCACGACTGGCTGATGCGACCGACCGAGCCGCTGAACTGACCGGGCGAGAGGCGGGTCACGAGCTCGCCGTCGACGACGAGCTCGACCCTGCTCATCGAGATCAGCGTGGCGAGCTCCTTGGCGGCATCGAACGAGACCGGGCGATGCAGCTGCAGGAAGGGGCGGCCGAACGCGTCGCACGCGCCGTTGAAGAAGTCGAACGCCTGCGGCCCGACGGTGAGCGAGCCGGCGCTCTCGGGGAGCGCCACCGCGTCGGTCACGAGGAACGACCTCGTCTGCAAGCCGACGCACGAATCGCTCCAGCGGAGCGTGTAGGTCAGGCCGGGGGTGAGCGGCTTGTCGATGGCCAGGACCGAGTAGGTCCCCTGATCCACGAGGGTGTCGCTGACGACTGTGCCGTCGGGTGCCAGCAGCGACGCGCTGACCAGGCTCACGTTGCCGACGATCGGGATGCCGCTGACGTTGGCGGGGACCGCCCCCGGAAGCACCGGGTCGGCGCCGAAGCACCCGACATCGGTGGGCGCCGAGGTCTCGGCGCGGGCGGTGGTGGCGAGCGTCAACGAAGCGAGCAGGGCGGGAAGGAGGATGCGCACGCCTCCGCCTCTTGCGAGCTACGTGCCGCGGCACACCGCGATGCGCTTGTACTTCCAGCGGCCGTCGACCTGCTCCTCGGCGTTGCCGATCACGATCGCCTTCTTCGGGGCGCACGACTTCTTCGCGCCCTCGTCGCAGTGCTCGACCTTGTCGAAGCACTCGATCTCGTAACCATCGCCGCGCGGCGTCGACACGGGCGCGGCCACGTAGCCGGAGCCCCCGCCGCAGCCGGAGAGAACGAGCGCGAGCGCTCCCGAGCGGAGGAGCTCACGCGAAGAGATCATCGATGTCCGCCCGAGTGAGCTTCTTCTGACCGCCCGCGTCCTCGGTGAGCACGGCGTCGACCAGGGCGCGCTTCTTCGCGGCGAGCTCCTGGATCTTCTCTTCGATCGTCCCCTTGGCGACCAGGCGGTAGACCGTGACGACCTTCGACTGACCGATGCGGTGCGCGCGGTCGGTGGCCTGGTCCTCGACGGCCGGGTTCCACCACGGGTCGAAGTGCACGACGGTGTCGGCGCCGGTGAGGTTGAGGCCCATGCCGCCCGCCTTGAGCGAGATGAGGAACACCGTCATCGTCGGATCGCTGTTGAAGCGGTCGACCCGCTCCTGGCGGTCCTTGGTGGAGCCATCGAGGTACTCGTATTTGATCCCGTCCTCGTCGAGCGCCTTCTTGATGAGGGCGAGCATCGAGGTGAACTGCGAGAAGACGAGCGCGCGGTGACCGCCGCTGTAGCACTCGAGGACGAGCTCGCGGAGCGCCGCGAGCTTGGCCGAGTCGTCGTCGCCGAAGGCGCGCGGCAGACCGAGCAAGCGCGGATCGCAGGCGACCTGACGGAGCCTGGTGAGGGCCGCGAGGATCTGGATTTGCGCCTTGGCCATGCCGACCTTGTCGATCTCGCCGAGCACCGAGGCGCGCACCTCTTGGAGCACCTGCGCGTAGAGCTTCTGCTGCTCGGGCGCGAGGTCGATCTCCTGGTTGATCTCCATCTTCTCGGGGAGATCCTTGGCGACTTCCTCCTTCGTGCGGCGAAGCACGAACGGGTGGATCGCGGCGCGGAGCCGGGCAGCGGCCTTGGAGTCGCCGCGGTCGATCGGCGTCGCGTAGCGCTGCTCGAACCGATTGAGATCGCCGAGGAGCCCCGGGGACACGAAGTCGAAGATCGACCAGATCTCGCTGAGGCGATTCTCGATCGGCGTGCCGGTGAGCGCGAGCCGGCGATGCGCGTCGAGCTTCTTGGCGGCGCGGGCGGTGGCCGACATCGGGTTCTTGATCAGCTGCGCCTCGTCGAGGATCGCGTACATCAGCTTGAGCTTGCCGAGCTGCTCCTCGTCGCGGCGCATGAGCGCGTAGGACGTGATCACGATGTCGTGATCGGCGAGCCCCTCGGCGAGCTCGTGGCGGTCGGCGCCGTGCCACATCACCGCCTTGAGCGACGGCGCGAACTTCTCGATCTCGCGGAGCCAGTTGGGGACCACGCTCGTCGGCGCGACGATCAGCGTGAGGTGGCGGCCGACCTTCTCGCCGGCCTCCTCCTTCTTCTTGCGATCGTTCTTGAGGTGGAGGAGCAGCGCGAGGGTCTGCACCGTCTTGCCGAGGCCCATGTCGTCGGCGAGCACGCCGCCGGTGCCGAGCTCGTGGAGGAACGCGAGCCACGCGAGGCCGGCCTCCTGATACGGGCGGAGCGTGGCCTTGAGGTTGCGCGGCTTCTTGATGTGCTCGATCTCGTCGACCGTCGCGAGCCGGGTGAACAGCTCTTTGACGTCGGCCGCGACCTGCTTCTCCGACACGTGGCCGAGCAGCTCGTTGAGACGGCCGGCCTGCGAGAGCGGGATCTTGCCGTTCTTGGCGGTGGTGAGGATCTCGGCCTGACGCGCGAGCACCTCGCGGACCTTGGTGGCGTCGAACTTGGCGAACGAGCCGTCCTCGAGGCGCACGTATTTGCGGCCCTCGCTCAGGCAGCGCGCGAGCTCGTCGGGCGGGACGGCGATGCCGCCGGCGCCGAACGTGATCTTGAGGCCGAGCCAGTCCATGCCGCTCGACACCCTGGCGCGCGCGCCCACTTCGTCGGCGCGGACCTGCACGTCGACCAGATCGTCGGGGACGAAGTATTCCCAGTCCTCGGGCAGCGAGCCGAGGCCCTCGGTCCAGAAGTGAATCGCGTCGTCGCCGCGGCAGATTAGGCCCTTGCCGTCCTCGTCGGGCACGAACCCGAGCTCGCGGACGATCTCGACCGCCTGCTGCTGGGCGAGCACGTTGGCGCGCACGCAGCGCGCCTTCTTGCCGGGACCGGGCGGCGGCAGCACGACGATCGGCGGCGACATGCCGTCGGCGCGAACCTCGAGCTCGATCTCGCCGTAGGCAGCCGAGATCTGGACGTGGGCCTCGATGAGCTCGCCGAACGCGCGCAGCTTGAACGCGGGGGCGATGTCGATCTCTTCGGCGACCTCGGACAGCGCGGGCAGCTCGGCGCCGATCTCGAGTGCGATGCGCGGGATCGCCTCGCTCAACAGGAACGGGAGCTGGTCGAGCGGATACTGGATCTGCGGCGTGCGCCACAGCCGCTGCAGCCACGCCGGCGTGACGCGGATCTCGAGCGGACGGGCGATGCCCTCCATCGTGTCGATGTGCCAGCCCGGCGCGCCCTCGAACCATGCGCCGTGCTGCAACGAGAAGCGGCGGTTGTCGCTCTTGCGCTCGAACGACGCCTTCGCGATCACGGCGTCGCCGCTGTCCTTGCGCGCGAGCTCGAGATCGAACCGCGGGCGGAGCGACTCCTCGCCCCAGCGCAGCTGCATGAGCGACGGCTCGAGGAGCACGCGCCGGCCATTGAGCTTGCCGATCAGATCGGCCGCGTCTTCGCCGCGCAGCTCGAGGCCGCGACGCGGATCGCCGCGGTCGTGGCGCGCGAGGATGCGCAGAGCCTCTCGATCGCCGGTGGGCGCGAGCGCCTGGATCGCGAGGGCTTCGACGGGCGAGACCGGCGCGCGAACGCTCGGATCGATGACGACGACGTGGAGCGTGCCCGCCCGGACCGTGATGCGGAACTCGAGATCGGGGAAGCCGTTGGCGGGGATGCCGTCCGGCAGCCAGGCGTCGAGGCTGGTGCCCGACGGCACGCGGGTGGCTGCTTGCGCGAGCGCCGCGAGGTGGCTCGGCCCCGGCTGCCCGCGCCGGCCGCGCCGTGTGCGCTGGTCGTGCCCGCCACGCCCGATGTCGGCCGCGGTGACCTGGTTGGGGTTGTGGCCGTGGGAGCCGTGTTGGTCGTGCTGCTGCGGGGGACGCGGGCGACCGCCGCGCGCCTGCTCGCGAACCGCGATGAGCAGCGCCGCGACGTGCTTGCAGTGCCCCTCGATCTTCGAGAACAGGGGACACTCGCACTGCGAGGCGATGCCGTTGGGCGCGAGCCCGATGGTCACGCCGTAGGGCGCGTCCGCCGAGCCGCGTACGCGCCCGGTGGCCGACGCGGACTCGACCGAAATCTCGGTCACCGCGCCGCGGCGCACGTAATCGACGCCGCGCAAATAAGCGCGTGCACCGAGGAGCTTTCGAAGGGCGCGATCGCTGAGGTTCGCGACCGCCTCCGCCAGGGGGCCACTGGGCTGTGCGCCGGTGCCCCGCTCGATGTGCGGGCTCTGCAAGCGTTTTGCTCCCGCGGGCTGATACGGCGCCCGCGCAGTTGGACAATCGTCGTCGAACGCGAGGACGCGCGACGCTGACTGTGCTCGGTTAGCACTGAACAGCGGCCAGGGCAAGTGAAGCCTGATGGGCCCGCGCGTCCGCGAGCGCCTGACCAGATAGGCGCGCGCTTCAGCGAGCGCCTGACCGGCCCGGGCGCCGCCTCACGCCGCATAGGCGCTCGCTCACGCGCGCGCCTGACGAGATAACCCGGCACCCTTGCCTTTGCCCCGGTCCGGTTGAACATTCCCCCCCGATCCGCCGTCCAACGGCCCGTTCCGGAGGAAAACTCGAATGATTCGCCGCCTTTCCGTCATGTTCGCCCTCGTCTCCGCCGCGCTCGTCACCCCGGCGCTGGCTGCTCCGGTCGCGTCGAGCAGCGCCATTCAGGCGAACAAGAAGGACAAGGACAGCTACACGGTCGAGCTGAAGGCGCCCGGGCCCTACAAAAAAGGCGTCGAGGGCACCGTCGAGCTCGTGCTCACCTCCAAGAACGGCCACCACGTGAACCAGGACTACCCCGCCAAGTTCAAGCTGGCGGAGCCGGCGCCCGACGGCGTCACGTTCCCGAAGAAGGTCCTCAAGAAGGAGGACGGCAAGTTCGAGGAGCACGTGGCCACCCTCAAGATCCCCTTCGTCGCGGCCAACGCGGGCAAGGCGAAGATCGCGGGCACGTTCTCGTTCTCGGTCTGCAGCGACAAGAACTGCTTCATGGAGAAGGCGGAGCTCGAGGTCGAAGCAGACGTCAAGTGACGAGCTGCATCGCGCGCAGCGGCTGAAGCAGGTCGTCGGGCAGCGGCGCCTCGAACGTCAGCTCGCGCTCGCGGAGCGTGACCGTCAGCGACAGCGCGTGGAGCGCCATCCGGCGCAGCCCGAACTGATCGCGGCACAGGTGATTGTGCTCGCGCTTTCCGTAGCGCACGTCCCCGAGGATCGGGTGCGTCGCGTGCTTCATGTGCCGGCGGATCTGGTGGAGCCGGCCGGTCTCGGGGCGCGCCTCGACGAGCGAGTAGCGCGCGATCGGCGAGGTGGAGACCAGGCGAAACCACGTGCGCGCCGGCACTCGCTCCGAGTCGCGCTCCTCGCCGCGCCGCACGGGGTGGTCGATGAGGCCCTCGGCCGGCGGGCGGCCGCGCACGGCAGCGAGGTAGACCTTGCGCGTCATGGTCAGCGCCGCGACCACCTCGGCGGAGAGCGCGAACACGAGCACCCCGCTCGTCCCGCGATCGATGCGATGCGCGGCGAACACCGGCGCGCCCACGAGCGCGCGAACGCGGTCGGCGGCGGTGTCGTCGTCGTCGGCCCAACCGCGGTGAACGACGAGGCCCGACGGCTTGTCGACGACCAGCAGATCTTGGTCGCGGTAGAGGACCTGCATCATCGGGGGAGCGCGATGGTCCCGCCGAACCAGCCGCCGAGCACGCCGGCCATGCTCTTGGTCATCAGCGCGCGCGCGAACGGCACCCGCACCGCGAGCGGCATGAAGAGGTCGCGCAGCTCGCCGAGCAGCTCCACGTCCCCCTGGAAGAACGGCGTCAGCCAGCGCGTGGCCTGCGTGTACACCGAGAGGTGACGCCGGCGACGCAACGAATAGACCTCGAGCGCGCGCGTGGGGTCCGACGCGAACACATCGAGGCACTCGGCGAGCGTCAACGCGTCGAGCAGCGCGAGGTTGCACCCCTGCCCGAGCTGCGGGCTCATCGCGTGCGCGGCGTCGCCGAGGAACACCACGCGGTCGTGCGCCCACGGCCACATCTCGACGTCGTTGTACGACGTGAACAGCACCTGCCGCTCGTGCTCGATCTGCGCGAGCAGCGGCTCGGCCGACGCGCGCGCCTCTTCGTCGAGCATCGCGCGCAGCTCGTCCTTCCACGCCTCGACGCCCGCGCGGCGGAACGCGGCGACTCGATCGCCACGGATGCTCCAGTAGATGCTGGTGAGCGGCGCGCTGCCCTCCTCGGGGCCGAGACCGGTCGGGAGGAAGCCGAGCATGCGCGCGTTGCCGCGCACGGTCTGGAACAGTCGACCGCGGAAGCGCGTGTCGGGGTCCTTCGCGAGGAACCACAGCGCTCCCCAGGGATAGGGGCGGAGTGTCTGGCTGATCTCGGGGATGTCGTCGCGGAGCTTCGAGCGCGCGCCGTCGGCGACGATGATCACGTCGAACGGGCCGTGCTCATTGCCCTCGCTGTCGACGAGCAGCCGACCGTGACGGAGCGACTCGATCGACACGCCGCAGCGCACCTCGGCCTCGCGCTGGGCCGCGGTGAACAGCGCCTGGAAGAGGACGCCGCGATGGATGCCGAGCCCGAACAGATCGCCGACGTCCTCGTAGGACAGCTCCATGATCTTGCGACCGGTGGCGCCGCGCACGATCAGCCCGTCGAGCCGCGCGCCGCGATCGAGCACCTCACGCGCGAGCCCCAGGCGCGCGAGCACCGCCTGACCCGTCGGCTGGAGGATGATCCCCGCGCCGACCGGCCGCGGATCGTCAACCCGCTCGAACACGATGACCTCGTGCCCGGCGCGCGAGAGGAACAGCGCGGACGCGCCGCCCGCAGTGCCGCACCCGACGATGGCGACTCGCATGAGCGGCGGAGACTATCAGCGATAGAGCACGACCTCGTAGCCGCTCTCGGTCCAGGGGAGATCGGGCCGGCCCTGGATCGCGAACCGCAGCGTGCCGTCGCGACAGTCCTCGGCGACGAGGTGCACGTGCACCTCGTCCTGCGCGAAGCGACGATGGAGGTTGCGGGTCGGCGCGTAGAAACGACCGACGATCGCGCTGCCGAGGGTGAGCAGCGCGCTCTGGTGGGGAACGCCGCTGTCGTAGTCGCGGATGACCGTCGCCTCGGTGGGCGGCGCGTCGCTGTTGCACGGCACCTCGAACGAGCCGAAGCGCCGGCTCACCGGGAAGGTGAACGGCTGCTGGCCCTTCTCGCCGTCGATCGCCGACGTGAGCGGCGTGCCGCGCAGGGGCGCGACGCGGGTGCGCGACACCTCGCGCGGCCCGGGGAAGCCGTAAGCGAGGACGAGGGTGCGGAACCCGACGCTCTCGTCGAGGCCGTCGACCCCCGACTCCCAGCCGAACCGCATGCCCGCGCGCGCGACGATCGGATCGAGCACGTGGTGCCGGTACATCGAGAGCTCGAACGACTTTCCGGCCCAGTCCACCCGCCGGGTGAGCCCGCTCAACGGGTTGGTGTGCGCGCGGGTGAAGTACCAGCCGCCGTTGAAGTAGTCCTCCATCCCCGTCCCGAGCCACGACGGCGCGCGCATGCCGTCGACGCGGATCATCTCGTCGCCCTCGAGGAACCCCGGCATCTGGTTCTTGCCGCCCACGCCCTCGTGCACCTGCGAGATCAACGACAGCGGGCCGCCGGCTTCGAAGACGGTGAACGTGGTCGGAGCGCGCGGGCCGCGCTGCTCCCGGTAGTCGGTGATGAGGTGGGCGCCGCCCGACGCGCTCGGCACGGTGGTGACCGCGACGCGCGCGGCGCCCTTGCCCTCGAGCAGCAGCTGCTGACCGTGGTTGAGCGGGATCGGCAGGCGCGAGACGAGGCGCCCCTGCTCCGCGTGGGCGAACACCGTGCCCGTGCTCGGCCAACCGTTGGTTGGGTAGAGCGGATCGAGGAAGAAGCCGAACAGCGCCGACGCAGGGAACGAACGCTGCGTGCCGACGCGGATCCGCAGGTTGGGTAGGTCGCGCGGGTCGACCGTGAGCGCGAGGCGCGTGACGACGGCGTCGCCCTCGGCGAGCACCACCGGCTTGTCGACGTTCACCGCCTCGGTGGGTTCGTCGCCGCCCCACCAGCGCTCGCCGAGGAAGCGCTGCACGTCGTCGGTCGAGGGCCCGGCCGACGAGCCGGCGCCCTGCCGATAGCTCACTTGGTAGAAGTGCGCCTTGCTCCTGAAGAGGATCTTCGCCTCACGCATGAACGGGAACGGCACCCAGCTCGTGTACGCGCCGGCCGACGCGTCGCCGTCGAGAACCAACGGCGCCTTCCACGGACCGCGCCCGGCGAAAAAGTCCTGCGGGCGGCCCCGATACACCGTCGCGTCGTCGATGCGGATCCAGAGCTCCTGGTAGTCGAACGGCATCGTCTTCTCGGAGTCGGCCGTCATCCATAGCCTGGTTATGCGTCCCTCGCCCTTGGCGTGGAGCAGCACCTGATAGCCCGCGTCGCGCGCGCCCTCGTCCATCGCGCTGTCGCCGTTGCCGCCGAGTGGATCGTGGCTGCTCGCGAGGCGCGTGATCCACGACGGGTGGTAGGTGAGCAGGTCTTCGAAGATCGGCGAGAGCGCGCCGTGCGTGACCGTGGGGTACGCGCGCACGAGGCGCGTGCGATCGCTCACCGCGCGGCCCTCACGAGGGCTCGCGGCGACGAGGAGCGCCACCAATCCGCCGACGCGCTCGGCTCCTCGCAGGTACCCGCGGCGCCCCACCTCACTACCGTAGCGGGGAATCGCCCACGGTCGAGCCGAGTGTTACGGGCAGAGAAACCGAGCGAGGGCGTCGACGTCCGCCACCGCCACCCGCGGCTTCGGGCACTCGACAGACAGCCGAACCTGCTTGTCCGTCTCCTCGAGCACGCGCAGGCGCGGGCCCGAGCCGTGGATGGCGAGCGCGTAGAAGGCGTTCTTGAGCGAGAGCCCCTTCTGCGCCGTGTCGGTCACCCATTGCTGAGCCCCCCAGGTCGTGTTCGCGAGCAGCCCGGAGGGGCCGTAGCCGACGACGAGGACGAAGTGATCGAGGCCCCACGTCGGGTGCTCGGTGGGGAGGATCTTCACGCCCGCGAGCACCGGACGGCCGGCGTCGATCGCGTCGCGGACGAACTGGTCGAAGCTCGTCTTCTTGCTCGGCACATACCGCGTGAACTCGACGCCGAGCGCGGCGAGCGCGACGGGGATCTCGTCCGCGTAGAGGTCCGGGTGCTTCGACTTGCCGGCGGCGTGGATCCGCTTCTGCGAGGCCCACACGCCGAAGTGCAACATCGCCTCCTGGATCGCCGTCTCGCCGCACCAGCCCGACGGCGGAGACGACGCGTGCTGCTTGCGATCGGGGATCGGCAGCTCCTTGTTCGGCGCGGCGCCGAGCAGAGCCAGCGCCCCGAGCGAGAGGAGTCGCTTCACAGCGACTTCACCCACTGCGCCCACGCCGCGTCGAGCTCGGCCGGCTTCTTCCCCATCGTGGCGACGAACGCCTTCTCGCCGGTGGGGTCGCTCGCGAAGTTGTCGCGCCACGCCTGATAGAACGGCCAGAGCTTGTTCTGGCTGTCCATCCACTGACAGAAGTAGCGCGCGGTCGCGTAGTTCACGCCCTCGTGCGGGCCGCGGAAGAAGGCGTCGGTCATCGCGAAGAGCGCGGGCACGCTCGCGTAGGACTTCTTCGCCTGCAGGGCCGCGATCACCGTGGGGTGCCGCCAGTTCTTGTTGCCGCGGATCTCGCCCTTCTTGGGCATGGAGAACGCCTCGTAGAGCGAGGCGATGCCCTCGTTGATCCAGTCCGGCGCCTTCGGAAAATCGGACTCGACGATCGGGTGCACGAGCTCGTGGGTGAGCGTGCCGATCCCGGGCCCGACGTTCATCACCACGGTGCGGATGTCGCTGGCGTAGAAGCCGTAGGGCGTCGAGCACTCCTTGTCCCAGTGCGCCTTGCAGTAGGCGTTGTAGGGCGGCGCGGTGTCGAACAGGAGCACCGCGATCGCGCGCTCGGGGCGGTGCGCGAAGCGGTTGTTGAAGTAGGCGGCGAGCGCTTGCTTGGTGACGACAGCCGACGAGCCGAGTTGGCCGCTCGGCGCCGCGATGAGGAACACGCCCTCGACGGTCTCGAACTTCGTCTTCTCGCCGACGTCTGCGCGGATCGCCTTGGTGCGGGCGGCGAGATCGGCGGCGAGATCGTAGGGGGCGGGGGCGGGTGCGGACTCGGGCACGGGCACGGGCACGGGTATGGGCGCGGGCGCGGGTGCGGGCGCGGGCACGGGGGCGCTCGCGATGGGGGGGACGCTGGTTGAGGGTTGGGTGCAGCCCAGCGCCAACAGGATCGCCCATCGCATGACCCAACAGACCAGCGGCGCGGCGAGACCTTGGGTGTTACGCGAAGACGACGTCCTCGTTCGGCAAATCGCCCCTCAGCCGGCGGACGCGGAGCGGCGCGCTCGCGTCGACGAGGCCCTGCGCGCGCGCGACGTCCACGAACCTGCCGGCGGGGAGGAAGGAGGGAAACCACCCACGTCGCTCGACGTCGTCGCCCCCGGGGATCGCGAGCTCGGGCGGGAAGGTGGGCTCGGGCAGCTGGAGGAACAGCGCGTGGTCGAAGTGCGCCGTGCGGTGCACCTGGCCGTCGTGCACGTGGACGGTCGGGAAGAACAACGCGGCGGGGTCGCGACGCGCGAACGTGAACGCCATCGGGTGGATGCGCGCGTTGACGTCGTGGAGCTGGAACACCGCGAACCCGAAGTCACGGTACTGCGGCAGACGATCGAGCACGCCGGCGGGCATGCGGAAGCGCGGATCGAGGCGCGCGAAGTCGGCCGGCGTCGGGACGAACGAGGCCACGAAGCTGCCCACCCGGTGCACCGCGAGCGCTTGCGGCGGCGGCCCGAACGAGCGCGCGGCCGGCACCGGGAAGCCCAGCTCGAGATCCTCGAAGAAGGTCTCGTATCCCTCGAGGTTGACGAACTCGAGCGCGCGCGCGTCCGAGAGGGCGACCGGCAAGGGCAGCACCATCGCGACCGGCGCGTCGGCCGCGAGCGTCATCGAGTAGACGAGCCCCTGGCGCACCGGGTCGAGCGCGCGGGTGAAGATCTTGGTGCCCTCGACGTGGCGGATAGCGCCCGAGAAGCAGCACATCAGGCGAACAACCTGCCGAGCGCGGCGATCATCATGCCCACGTCGGCTGCGCCGCACATCTCGCGGATGGAGTGCATCGACAGCATCGGGTTGCCCACGTCGACGGTGGCGATGCCGAGCTGCGCGGCGGTGATCGGCCCGATGGTGGACCCGCACGCGAGGTCGCTGCGCGTGACGAAGTCCTGCACCGGCACGTCGGCCTGGCGGCACAGCGCGCGGAACCGGGCGCCGGTCTCGCCGTCGGTCGCGTAGCGCTGCTGCACGTTGGTCTTCACGACCGGGCCCTTGCCGATGCGCGGCATGTGCTTGCCCTCGTGCTTGTCGACGTAGTTCGGGTGCACCGCATGGGCCATGTCGGCGGAGACGCAGAACGACGCGGCGATCGCGCGAAGGAACGACGCGTGATCGGCGTGGACGATCCGCGTGAGCACGTCGCGGAGGAACGGACCGGCGGCGCCCTGCGCGGAGCCGCTCCCGACCTCCTCGTGATCGAACAGCGCGATCACCTGCGTGGCCGAGGACCGCTGCGCGCGGACCAGCGCGGTGGTGGCGGCGTGGCACGACGCGAGGTTGTCGAGCCGCCCCGAGAACACGAACGCGTCGTCCTGGCCGCCGAGCGTCGCGGCGGTGAGGTCGTAGAGCCCGAGGTCGAAGCCGCGCACGCGCGAGGGGTCGACGGAGAGATCGGCGAACAGCTTCTCGACGGCGGCGGGGCCCTCGCCGAGGCCGATCATCGGCGCGAGGTGGTTCTGCTTGTTGAGCTGGAGCCCCTTGTCGTTGACCTCGCGCTCGAGGTGGATCGCGAGGCTCGCGACGCGCGCGAGCGGCGCGTGCAGGCGCACCATGCGGCGCGAGAGCGAGCCGTCGGCCTCCTCGACCACCACCCGACCGGCCACGCCGAGATCGCGGTCGAGCCACGAGTACAGGAGCACGCCGCCGTACACCTCGACGCCGAGCTGCGCGTAGCCCTCTTTACCGCTCGCCGGCTGCGGCTTGAGCCGGAGCCCGGGGCTGTCGGTGTGCGCGCCGACGATGCGAAACCCACCCTCGCTCGGCGAGCGCTCGCCGACGCGGAACGCGATGAGCGACGAGTCGGCGCGGGTGACGTACCGCGCGTCGCCGGGACCGAGCTCCCACGCCTCGTCCTCGCGCAGCCGCGAGAAGCCGACCGCCTCGAGGCGGCGAATGGTCTCGAGCACGGCGTGGTACGGCGACGGGCTCTCGTTGAGGTAGGCGCACAGATCGCGGGCGGCTTCGGTCATTCCGCGCGATTGTAGCCGCTACGGCGGGAAGCCGAACGCGCGGACCGAGTCGGCCCCGCTCTCGTGGCAGTCGGTGCACACGCCGGGCTTGCCGGAGAACAGCGGCGTCCCATCGTTGCCATACTCGGCCCAGTACCAGCCGTCGCTGCGCTTCTCCATCACCGCGATGAGATCCAGAGCGGAGCCCTTGAACCCGTCTTTGACGATGATCGAGCCCACCGGCCAGTTGCCGCCGGGGAGCTTCTTGGCGAGCACGTCGGCCACCGGCTGGTTCACGTAGATGTCGACCTCGTCGGCGTGGGGGCTCGCCGCCCGGCGTCGCGTCTCGTAGCCGGGCGCGCGCATCCAGGTGCGGTACTTCTGCTCGTTGACCTTGGTGAGGAGCGCGCGCGCGCCGGACTCGTCGGTGTTCTTGTCGCTGCCGCAGGCGGCGAGGATGAGCGCGGTCGCGAGCAGGAGCCTCATGGTCGAGGGAGTACGTCCGCGGAGCCGGTCGGTTTCTACGCGGTCGACCCGCCGACGGCCTCGGCGACCCGGACCCAGCGCGTGCCGTCCTGCTCCAGGGCGACGTCCCCGAAGCTGTCGCCGAAGTCCTCGTGAAAGAAGAGCTCGGGCCGGCCGTCGCCGTTGAGATCGAACACCGCGCGCGGCATGAACGTCCGGGCCATGCAGGTGCTGGCGCCGTGGTTGTCGGTGTGGTGGGCGATCCAGCGACCGTCGTCCTGCAGGCGGGCCACGATCAGCATCGCGCCGCCGACGACGGCATAGCGCGCACCGTTTCCGTGGAAGTAGAGCGCGCGCTCCGAGAGCGGGAGCGTCTTCTGCGGCGTGCAGGGGTAGTCCGCCGAGGGCACCATCGTCTGCTCGAGCGAGCCGACGACCTTGGCGAGCGCCACCTTCTCCGCGTCGCTCGGCAGCCACACCGCGCTCTTCGGCGCCACGTAGTCGCTGCCGACGTAGAGGCCGACGCCGGGCTTGCCCTTCTTGATCGAGAAGGTGAGCTCGTAGCACTGCGACACGTCGTAGCCCTCGCCGCCGGAGATCTCGGCGTCGCCGGCGATCTGCCCGTAGGCGTCGAGCGATTTGTACTTGCTGCCCTTGCGCGCCCACTGCGCGCAGCACGCCCGGCCGGCGCTCGCGATCGCGCCCTTCTTGATCGTCGCGAAGGGCGTGCTCGGGTCCGAGCCGATCAAGCGCAGCGCGCCCTGGTCATGACACTGCTTGTTGACGAGCGGCTTCTTCGGCAGCGGATCGCCGGTTTGGATCGACGACTTCTTGGCGGAGGCGTCCCCCGTGACGAGCAGGAGCGCGACGGCGACGGCGAGCTTGCGCATGCCGCCTGGTTACGCCCGACGAGGCCGGTCCGGCAAGGAACCAGCATGGTAGAATCCGCGGGAATGAGGCCGCTGATCGCGAGCGTTCTGCTGGGTTTGCTCTTCGCCGCGTGCGGCGGGAAGGTCACGGTGAGCGACGACGACGCGGCCGTGGCCGACGCCGCACCGACCACGACCGCCACCGACGCGCCGGCCCCCACGCCCACCACGACGATCACGCCGCCCACCTGCCCGTCGTTCCGCCCCATCCGCGGCGTGGCGTGCCGCGTCGGCCTCTCGTGCTTCTTCCCCTGCGGCGGAGGCTTCGATACGTCGATCCGCGCCACCTGCCCCGCCGGCACGTGGGAGCTCGAGAACGTCGCGGCCTGCGACTAGCGGAGCGGCACGATTCCGGCCGATTCGACCTTGCACACCGCCGGGGCGCCGCAGCCGCACACGTTGTTGCCCTTGTCCTCGAGGAGGAAGTCGCGCTCGAACTTGTCGCCGCTCTCCGGCGGGCCGTACGAGCGCTCGGCGTTGAGCGCGATCGGCGAGCAGCGGAAGCGCGAGCTCTCGATCGAGACGTCGGCGCCGAACAGCGTGAGGGCGGCACGGTTGGCGCGCTCGACGATGCTCTTGCGCAGCGTGAGCGAGGCGAGCACCGGCTCGGCCCGGCCGCGGATCCGGTGCGCGCTGATGCCCATGCCGTCGCCGAAGCTCTGATCGGTGGACGGCTTGATGTCGAAGATCGCGAGCTCCTCGGCGTCCACCGTGGAGCCCATGATGAGCAGCCCGAGCTGCGCGCACCGCTCGAGGCGGATGCGCGAGAGCGTGGCGGTGGACGGCGCGAAGGTGGTCTCGTCGTCGCCGATCTGGAGGCCGATGCCGCCGCTGCCCATCGCGTCCTGTACGACGTCTCGCACGAGCAGGTTCTTGATGGTGCCCTCGGCGCCGGAGACCGCGACGCCGAACGACGTCGTCTGCTCGACGAGCGTGTCGGTGAGGGTGAACTTGGTGCCCTCCTCGAACACGATGCCGCCGCCGAGCAGGCCGGTCTTCGCGGGCACGCCCTTGCGCGCCACCACTCGCTCGATCGCCGCGGTGCCGTTCACCGAGAGCTGCGCGAGCTGGTTGTCCTCGAGGAGCGCGCCCTTGATCGTGAGGTCGGCAGGTGCTCCCTCATAGGGGTCGGTCGCGACGCCCGGACCGCCGCTGCCCGACGCGTCGGTGCGGACACCGCGCACGATCGAGCCCTCGACGACCAGCTTGGCGCCGAACGCGGTGACGCCCGAGCGCTGCGTCTTCTCGATGACCGAGGCCCTGAGCTCGAGCTTCGCGGGGTGGGTGACCGAGCCCTCCTTGCGCGGGCGGAGGACGATCCCGTCGCCGGTCTTGCCGTCGGCGCGCGAACGACCGTTGCGAATGTTCGACCGCTCGACGACGGCGTTGGCGCCGAAGAGCGTGATCGAGAGCTGGCGGGCGCGGTCGATGACGGTGTTGCGAACGGTGAGGTTCGGCGGCGTCTTGTAGCCGAGCGCTTCGATCGCGCTGTACTCGGTGTCGTGGAAATGCACCGAGTCGATCGTGACGTTGGCGTCGTAGACGCCGACGCCGATGTACGGGCTGGTGATCGACACCCCCTTGAGCTCGAGGTCGGCGGTGGCCTGTATGACGTGGTCGGTGAGCAGCGCGGGATCGCCGGCGAGCTCCACCATCGACGGGCAGCGGCCGTGGATCCGCACCCGCTGGCTCACGTCGACGTTGACCGTATAGGTGCCGGCGGCGATCCCGATCAGCGCGTTGTCGCGCGCGCGGGCGAGCGCCTCGGCGAGCGACTTGAACGGCTTGCTCCGCGTGCCGTCGCCGCCGTCGGCGGCCTTGCCGTCGACCCACACCGCGTTCGGCTCGTCGGGCAGCTCGCCCCAGGGCGCGGCGCCGCACGACGCGATCGGATGACACGCCGCCTCGCCCGGCACCGCGAGCTGGCCGTCGGCGCACGAGGGCGCCGCGAGGACGGGCGGCGCGAGCGGCACGCAGCCGCCGCCGAACGTAGGGAGCGCGCCGTCGGGACAGGTGTCGAACTTCGGCGCGCAGCCGGAGCCCTCGCGCACGAGGCCCTCGCCGCAGGGCGTTTCGCTGGGCGGGGTCTCGGCCTTGCCGCTGCACGCGAGGACGAGGGAGAGGAGGAGCGCGCGTCGCACGCCCCTTTCGTATCAGGATTCGGCGCGGTCCTGCTCGAGCGTCTTCTCGAGTACGTCCTTCGGGACCATCGTGCGGTGGAGGAAATCGCCGATCGGGATGGTGACGTTGAAGTTCCACTTCTGCATCAGCCGGGGGTGATGGTGCCGGCGGTGCTGCTCGCGGAGCACGCGCACGAGCGCGAGGCGGCCGATGAACGAGTCCGGCGGCAGGTGATAGCTCAGGTGCGAGAGCTCGTAGCCGACGACGTACAGCGCCGACGTGATGAGGAAGAGCCACCCGACGTTGGGGTTGAACAGCCTCGACAGCGCGAACGCGATGGGCGCCATCATCACCACGATGCCGGCCACGCCGAACGCCGGGATGAGCACCAGGCGGAGCTCCTTCCAGTTGCGCACGGCCATGTCGTCGTAGCCGAAGACCATGTGGTGCTCGGGCGTGTGGCGATCGTAGAGCTCCTGGAACGGCTTGATGCGACGGTGGAGCAGGTCCTTGTGGGCCCACCACTCGAAGAGGTTCGAGAGGAGGAAGGTGATCGGAATGGCCAGGTAGTCGACCGCGCGGGGCGCGCGCAGGCCGATGAGACCCACCGTGAGCGCGAGCACACCGACGCCGGTGGAGGCGGCAAGGTGGAGCCAGGGGCTGTAGCGCTCGGGGATGGCGGCCTGCAGGCGCTCGCGCGCCTTGCCTCGGGCCTCGACAATGGCCGACCCGTCGGCGGGGATCTCGACGCGACGCTGGGCGGAGTGGTCCCGGGTGAGCATCATGAACCGTACTGTAGATTCTGTGTTTACAGAACGCAAGTGGAACCCAGCATTATTTCCAGGTAGCGAGCCCCGCGGCCCGATCCGCGCATCTGTCCGGGGCTCCCGAGGGTTAACCTCTCGGGACCTCCGCTATGGCCGATCCGAAAGACCCGCCGAACCGCCCCGACGACCCCGACGAAGAGGGCGACCTCGCCGTCGAGCAGGTCAAGAAGGTCCAGAAGCCCAAGCGTTGGAAGGTCATCTTCCACAACGACGACTACACGACCCGAGAGTTCGTGGTCGAGATGCTCCAGCGGTACTTCGACAAGGACGAGTCCGAGGCGACCTACGTCATGCTGTCGGTCCACTACAAGGGCGCGGGAATCGCAGGGTTCTACCCCAAGGACGTGGCCGAGACGAAGGTCGACCAGGTCACCAAGCACGCGCGCAAGTCGGGCTTTCCGCTGAGAGTTACGGCCGAGCCCGAAGACTGATCCGAGTGGTTATAAAGGGATTCCCCCATGCAGATGTCCGTCGAAGTCGAGATCGCGCTCAACCAGGCCCAGAACGAGGCCGCGCGCCGCCGCCATGAGTACATGACGGTCGAGCACCTGCTCCACGCGCTCTGCTTCGACCCGAGCACCGCCAAGGTGCTCAAGCACGCCGGGGGCGACGTCGAGAAGCTCAAGAAGTCCCTCGCCAAATACCTCGACGAAGAGATGCCGCGCGCCAAGAGCGAGGTGATCCCGTCGGCGTCGCTCGGCGTGCAGCGGGTCGTGCGCCGCGCGCTCATGCACGCCCAGGGCGCCGACAAGGACACGGTGCTCCCGTCCGACCTCCTCATCGCCATCTTCAGCGAGCGGGACTCGATGGCGGTCGCGCTGCTCGACGAGCAGGGCGTCACCCGGCTCGACGTCGTGCAATACGTCTCCCACGGCGTCAGCAAGGTCGACGACGACGACGACGACGCACCGGCCGGCGCCGCGCCCGCGGGCGGCGACGACGAAGACGTCGAGGGCGGAGGAGCGCAGGGCCCGCGCCGCGCCGCGAAGAACCCGCTCGAGGCCTACTGCCTCGACCTCGTGAAAGAGGCGGCCGAGGGCCGCATCGACCCGCTCATCGGCCGCGCCAAAGAGGTCGAGCGCACCATCCACATCCTCGCGCGCCGTCGCAAGAACAACCCGCTCTTGGTGGGCGACGCCGGCGTCGGCAAGACGGCGATCGTCGAGGGCCTGGCGTGGAAGATCCAGCGCGGCGAGGTCCCGCCGGCGATCAAGGAGGCGAAGGTGTTCGCGCTCGACATGGGCGCGCTCGTCGCCGGCACGCGCTTCCGCGGCGACTTCGAGGAGCGCATGAAGGGCGTCATCAAGGCGATCCAGAAGCTCCCCCACGCCATCCTGTTCATCGACGAGATCCACACCGTCCTCGGCGCGGGCTCCGCGAGCGGCGGCACGCTCGACGCGGCCAACCTGCTCAAGCCGGCGCTCTCGTCGGGCCGCCTCCGCTGCATCGGCTCCACCACGTTCGCCGAGCTGCGCACCCACTTCGAGCGCGATCGCGCGCTGTCGCGCCGCTTCCAGAAGGTCGAGGTCAACGAGCCCTCGGTCGACGAGACGATCCAAATCCTCGAGGGCCTCCGCGCGAAGTACGAGGAGTTCCACGGCGTCCAATACAAGAAGGACGCCCTCGAGGCCGCGGCCACGCTCAGCGCCAAATACCTCCACGAGCGCAAGCTCCCGGACAAGGCGATCGACCTCATCGACGAGGCCGGCGCCGCCGCCAAGCTCGCCGCGGGGATCGGCCACATCGACGCCGCGCCCGAGAAGGTCGAGGGCGCGCCCGAGGTCCCGGTGGTGTGGGTCTCCACCGCGGACATCGAGGCCGTGGTCGCGAAGATGGCGCAGATCCCCCCCAAGGAGGTCTCCACCAACGACAAAGAGGGCCTCAAGAACCTCGAGCGCGATCTCCAGCGCGTCATCTTCGGCCAGGACGACGCGGTGCGAGAGGTCGCGCAGGCGATCAAGCTCGCGCGCGCCGGTCTCCGCGCCGGCGAGAAGCCGATCGGGTCGTTCCTCTTCACCGGCCCCACCGGCGTCGGCAAGACCGAGCTCGCCAAGCAGCTCGGCAAGTCGCTCGGCATCGGGTTCGTCCGCTTCGACATGTCCGAGTACATGGAGGCGCACACCGTGTCGCGCCTCATCGGCGCGCCGCCCGGCTACGTCGGCTTCGATCGCGGCGGCCTGCTCACCGACGCGGTCGCCAAGCAGCCGCATTGCGTGCTCCTGCTCGACGAGATCGAGAAGGCGCACCCGGCGATCTTCAACATCCTCCTCCAGGTGATGGACCACGGAAAGCTCACCGACAACAACGGCGTGTCGAGCGACTTCCGTCACGTCATCCTGATCATGACGAGCAACGTCGGCGCGCGCGATCTCGCCAAGCGCACGGTCGGCTTCGGCGACACCGGCCCCAAGCGCGGCAACGAGGAGAAGGCCTACAAGGACCTCTTCTCGCCCGAGTTCAGAAACCGCCTCGACGCGCGCGTCGCGTTCGGCCCGCTCGACCCGGTGGTCGTGCTCAACATCGTCGACAAGTTCATCGGCGAGCTCGACGCGCAGCTCAAGGAGCGCAAGGCCACCATCCAGCTCACCGACGCCGCGCGCAAGTGGATCGCAGAGAAGGGCTACGATCCGGAGATGGGCGCGCGCCCGCTCGCCCGCGTCATCCAGAACGAGGTCAAGAAGAAGCTCACCGACGAGCTCTTGTTCGGCAAGCTCGAGCACGGCGGCGAGGCCCTGGTCGACGTGAAGGACGACGAGCTCACGTTCTCGTTCGTGTCGCTGCCCGCGCCCGCCGAAGAGACCATCGAGGCGTGAGCCTTCGCCTCGTCGTCTACGACGCGACCGATCGCGTCGGCCTGCGGCGCGGACGGGATGGGGGCGCGGCCGGCGTCGAGGTCGGTCTCGCGCCGGCGTGGTGGGCGGGCACCAAGCTGCACGCGCTCCTGCGGCGCGTCCCCTATCGCGCGCGCGGCGTCAGCTCGTGGGAAGAGGCGCTCGCGTTCGCGATCGAGGCGGCGGACACCACGGGGCTGCCGATCGCCGAGCTGCAGGCCTGGGGTCACGGGGGCTGGGGCTACATGGACCTCGGCGACACGCGGCTCTCCACGCGCGCCTTCGACGTGCTCCCGCTCGACGCGCTCCGCGCGCGCATGACCGAGGACGCGCAGCTGTGGCTGCGCTGCTGCAGCGCGTTCGGTGGGCGCGAGGGCCGTCGGTTCGCGACGGCGCTCGCCACGCGAATGCAACGCCGGGTGGTGAGTCACACCTTCGTCATCGGCATCCCGCAGAGCGGCACGCACTCGCTGCTGCCGGGACAGGAGCCGCGCTGGCCGCTCGAAGAGGGCGTGGTCATCAGGGACGGCGAGCCGGTGCGGGCGAAGAGCTCGTCGTTCTTCGCGCCGAACACGGTGAGCTGCCTGCGGCTCGATCGACCGGCCGGGTGGTGAGCGTGTTCGAGGTGCGGAGAGGGGATCTTCAACTCGCCCACTGGAATCTAGTTTGGCCGCTTCGAGCTCTTACCTCTCGCGCCTTCAATGCGGAGCAAATCGCGGCTCACTCGCGCCGCGCACGAGACGCCGGCCGTGGGCTACTGCTGACCGGATTGTCGCCCAAGGCGGTCGATGCCGTGCGCTCGCAGCGCTTTCAGGTAATCCATCGACCGCATCGTCGGACAGGCGATAACCGCGCGCTGAAAGACTTCGGGCGGAGCGTACTCGTGCGCGTCCATGTAGTGGAGAAGCAAGGAGGGGGCGACATACATCGCTTGCTCGGCCGGCACGAAGACATTCGTCGCGCCGACGGCGACGGTGAGGTCACCGACGCGAACCTCCGCGGGGCCGCCCGAGAAGACGCACCATTGGCATGCATGCCTGCCAGCGTGAACGAAGGGCTGCCATGCGTTCGCCGCGAGACGAGCGAAAGCCTCGAAGAACTCGCCCGTGACCCTGCCTCGCTCCAACGGGCGACCGAGTTCAAGCCACCCGACTGCGAGAAGCCGCCCGTCGGCCGGACCGAAGTAGTCGCAGGAGCTCAGATCGATGTAATGCGTCATCGCTCTCCTCACAGGCAGGGCCGGAACAATTCCAAACACCCGTGGGTCCAGTCATCGCCGGCGTTCGGAGGCGGCCGTATCGGCGTACTACGCTCCGACGCGTGGCTCAGCGCCTGTCACATCCGCCGACACTCGCCGATCTTGAGGCGCTTCCGCCCGGGATCAAGGGCGAAATTATCGAGAGCGTGATGTACACGATGACGCGACCCGGCGCGCGTCATCAGGACGTAGGTGGCTCAGGCAAGCTCCACATTCGCCGACGGACCGACGGCCTCGTGCAGCTTGAACGCGCCGGCGCGCCGAATGCCGAGGGCGCGCCGAACACACCGAGCGCTTTCGGGACTGCGCCGCACCTATTGTGGAGCACTTTCACTTTGGATGATCGACGCGGGCGCTGCCGCCGTCGACCGTCGACCGTGCCGACCCATAGGCGCGCGCGTCAGCGAGCGCCTCGCCACCATTCGCACCGATAGGCGCTCGCTTACGCGCGCGCCTGTCCGGCCGTGCCTCCAACGGAAGACGGCTAACGGTCAACGGTCGACGCAACCCGCGCGAGCAACGTCCACAACTCGACCACCGCGAGCGGAAAGTTCTCTAGCGTGGGCGACCCGTTGAGCGGCATGAGGGATGCGCACCTCCGCCTCAGTTCTTCGCCTGATCAGAGCGCGCGCAGCTCCGCGAGATCGAGCGCATCGGCGAACAATTCGCCGCAATAGATGGAGGCGAGTCGTCGAATGTGCAGCGTGTCGTCGATGCGACCGATCTTCACGTAGTCCGGAACGCCTGACTTCGACCAGACCTCGGCCGGGAAGGCCGTCGTTCGTTTGCTCTCGGTGAACGGCGTGTAGAGGTCGACGAACCGGACGCGTATCGCGGGCTTCTCGGTCGCGAGCTCTCTCACCGCATCGCGGAAGCGGACCACGAAGCGCTGCGTTTGCTCCGCGACGTACGCGGCGTCGGCAGGCGGACCGCCGCCGCGCTGATCATCGGGCATGTGGGCTGTCACGTAGATGATCGGGTCGGCGCGGCAGCTCGAGCCAGAGGCGAGCAGCGAGATCAACTCCTTGAGCGACGCTTTGACGGGCGCGTCCTCGAGGCCGTAGTCATTGCCACCGCGAGCGGCGATCGCCACGTCGTAGCAAAAGGTCTTCGCGGTGAGCTCGCCGCGCCGTTGCTCGAGCCACGCATCGATGGTCGTTCCGGAGATCGCCGAGCTGCTCGCCGGCGTCGTGGACGGGTAGCTGCCGGTATACGGCGCGTCGTCTGCGTCGAGCCACGCCTCGCTGCCCACCCACGTGATCGAGAGCCCGGGCTCTCGCTTCGCGAGGCGATCGGCGAGCGGGGGCATCCAGCCGTATTCGTCGTTGTCGTTGCGCAGGTCGCCTCCGCCGCGCTCGTTCAGCGCGCCGCTCGCGAGGAACGGCGGCTCGACGTATCGATTGCGACGCTCGATGCTCTCGCCCGCCACGTAGACGCGCAGGGTGCGCGGGGTGCCCGCCTCGATTGCAACATCGCTCGAGCCGGCATCCTGCGCCGCAACGCCGGGCCCCGCATCGTTCTTCGAGCACCCTGCGATCACGACCGCGAGCCACATACGCGAGCCGACAGAGGTCATTCCACATCATCGCATCGCTGCGAGGCCTCGTCAGCCCACGCCGAGAACCTCGCGCCGATGCTCGGGCGAAGGCCGACCGATCGGTGGTTCGCTGCCGGGTGCGTGCTCGCCGCGGGTCTGGACCTCACGCTGCGGGTGGTGCGGAGACGTCGGGTCGAGCGATGGCTCATCGACGCCACCATCGCTGGCTCAGTCCTTGGCATCCCGGCGTGGATCGCGTGCCTCCTCGGCGCCGCACTCACCCTCGCGACCTGACTCGCCGCGCCCCGGCAGAAGCACCGCGGGGACGCCTGCCGCTCGCGCCTCCGGCCCCTGCGCCGCAGGCTTCGCGCGTGCGCTACTTCGCGTGGCTCGCACTGCTCCTCGGCTGTCAGACGAGCCCGCGCGAAGAGCCCGCGGACTCTGGCGACGGGGAGCCGACGGCACTCGACGGATCCGCGGATGCCGCGGCCGCCCCCGGGGTCGTCGACTTCACTTGGACCGAATGCAAGCTGACGGGCACCAGTCAACGGTGGGGCGGCCTGCTCACTGGAGCTCTCTTCGACGAAGAGGCCGGGCCGCCGCGAGAGCTAGCGCTCGTGTTGCTGTTTCCGGAAGGACGTCACCCCGGGCGCACCGCGCTGCTGACGTCCGACAGCCAATCCGGAGCGGTGGCCTCCGCCGTCATTGGCGAGGACGGATCTGCCGGTCCCTTCGTCATCAGCAAGCCCGCGTGCTTCTTCCGACTCGAGGCCTGGCTGATGGGGCCCGACCGTGGACTGCGCGTAAGGTTCCACGGGAACGACTCCACGACCGACATCGTTCGCGAGTTCGATGCCGTGGGCAGACTGTGCCGTGCGCGGCGGCTCGGGCCTCCGTCCGAGTGGCTTGTACGCCCGCCAAGTCCCGGGTTCGACGCACTCTCGCTCACCACGCAAGCGCCTCTCGATCCCGCGACGCTTCCTGCGCTGACCTTGAAAGTCGACGGCGCGCCGGTGGCAATCGCTCCGACGCTGGAACGTTCGACGATCACCATTCCGATGTTGAGGATCCCCCTCAGCGCCACGATCACGTTTGTCTCCGACGGTCTGCGCGATCTCGCGGGTCGTGCGCTACCTGCGATCCGCCCGCTTGCGTTCACCCCCCTGAAGGCGGTCGCTACCGATCTGACCTTCGCAACCGCTCCACCACCCGATGCGATGTCCGTCATCCCCTCGGCGATCGTTGTCGAAGGCAAGTTGGTGCTCGACCCGAAGGCGGATGGACTAACCCTATCCCTGGCGGTCGGGCTGGCGGATGCGCCGACCGCGAAGAGCGTGCGCATTCGTCATCGCTTGCGCTGCATCCCCACGCGGACTGCACCCGGCTATGTGGTGTTGATCACGCGCGACGGCGACCGTGTTGACGTTCCAGTCGACTGCGCCGGAGCCGACGCGACCGTCGCGCTGCCCGGGCGCGGTCCGTACCTCCTTGCGTACCAATCGCGAGGCAGCTGGTTCGACGAGTGTGGCCTCGCCAATCCGGTTTACGCAAAGGGGTACGAGCTCGATGACATCGCTTTTCTCGAGTGAGTCCGCTGCGCGAGTCACCCGGTCACACCGCGTGCCCCCGCGTGCTCGCAGCTCAGCGAGGGACACCTCGGCGTCGACGGTCGCGTCGTAGCGCTCGTGGTCGCCTCCTCGGCGCAAAGCGTGCAGGTTCCTGCGCGTCTCCTCGTCGGGTACGAGCGACGGGCGACGGCTGCTGCTTGCGTCCACCTTTCTGATACGCTGGGAAGCGTGGGGGTGGCTATGCGATGGATCATCGTTCTGTTCGGGATCTCGGTCGTGGGCTGCGAGAGCACCGAGACGGGGACGTCGCCGGTGGAGGTGTGTCCCCCGGTGTGCGGCCGCAGTCCGACCGCCGCGAAGTGCAGTGACTTCGCGAAGGTGCAGAGCTGCCCCGACCATCCCTGCATGGCGCCCGTCGCGCAACACGGTGACGTCAGCATGTTGCGGATCGGTCGGCAGCTTCCCGTCGCACCGGCGTCCCTCGTGGCGATCACGCGCACGGCCATCAACCCGAACGTCAACCCGCGTTGCTTCGACTCCGGTCGCGACGGCTTCAACTGGCTGCTCCGCCTCGACAAGAAGGCGGGCACGCTCACCACCGGGGGCGCGCGGCCCGCCGCAGACGGCCGGACGTACAAATACCTCGACGAGGGCGTCGACGGCTTTCACCTCGCGGTGCTGTGTCCGGGCTTCGTCGGCGCGCCCCTGAGCCTGCGGCCGAAGACCGTCGCCGTCACGCTCGCGAACGGCAAGTACGCGAGCGCCTTGATCGACAAGCTCAACATCCCGATCTACTCGGAGTCGATCCCGATCGTGCTGCCGCTCACCGAGGTTCAGTTCAAAGACGTGCAGCTGTCTCCGGATGGAAGCTGCATCGGCAGCTGGGAGCGCGACTATTGGTGCGATCCGGACTCGCTCGGCTGGAAGACCTCCGGCCTGATCGAGGGGAAGATCCTCGTCGAGGACGCCGACAAGATGCCGGTCAAGTCGCTCGGTTGTCGCAGCCTGTGCGCGATCCTCGTCGACGACTCGACCAAGACCGACGAGGCCACGCAGACATGCAAGAAGAACCCGGACGGCACCTACCCCGAGATCGGTGACACCTGCATCGGCGGCACTGGCTGCAAGAACGCATGGCAGCTGCGTTCGAGCTTCGGCGCCTACGGTGTAACGATCCAGTAGCTGCCAGCGCGGGAGGAGCGGCGTCCTCGTCGGCTGCCGGGGCGAACCGTCACCAACCGTCAGGGCAGCGGAGCGAACGCCGAGCTCCACGTGTCCGACGCCAACGTGATGGGCTCCTCGCTCGAACCCTCCGGCGGAACCGCGACGACGTCCCACCTCTCCTTGCGGTATTGCCTGCGCACGATCCACCCGGTCGACTTGGGATCGCGCACCGGCGACGAGCCATCGAGGTTGCACGACCACAGCGCGTCCTCGGGGCCGCCCGCGTCGCCCTGCGTCGCCCAATCGCGCACGCGAAAGAGCACGCGCGCGCTGCTCTCGAACGAGATCGCGCCGAGCGAGAACGGCTTCGGAGAGTCGGTCGTGCGAAAGCAGCGCTGCGGCTTGCCCAGCACCGGGCCCTGCGCCGCGGCGCTCGCGGTCATGAGGAGATAGTTCTCGTTGGTCGATCCGAGGTACACGAGCGTTCCCCAGATCGCTTTGGGCATCGGCCGCTCGTCGGGCCCGGACTCGGGCTTCGCGCTCGTCACGGGTGCGGAGGCCGTGACCGGCGGCGGCGTCGAAGCCGGCGGTGGGGGCACGATCGGCTGCGCGCGAGGATCGGCGCCGCCTCGCGAACAGGCCACGATCGCGAGCGCAGCAGCGAGGATCGAGCGAGCGATGACGTAGGAATATCGCGTCCCCGCGGCCGCGGCCACCCCGGGGGGGGCAGTGACTCGCGGTGCGTTTCGTCTCGGTGAGCGTACCCGGTAGGCTCGCCGAATGGCGACCTGCCGCGACCTGTGTCGAGCCGCGACGGGCGAGCTCTTCTCGCGGCGGCTGACCCAGGAGGTGGAGGACATGTTCGCCACCTCCGCCTGCATCACGAAGTGCGTGTGGTACGAGCGCGCGTGCGGGGAGGGCGGCCCGTGCTCGATCGAACCCGGTGCTCCGGCGCACTACTTCACGCTGCGGAACGCCCAACACATCCCCCCCGGGTTCGAGGGGATGCTCGTCACCTGCATGCACCCGCTCCGCGGGCAGAAGCCGACCGACCTCGCGCAGAAGAAGTTGAATGCCGACAACGTGCTCAAGTGCGTCCACGACTGGCTGGTCGTGCTCGCCCCTCCCCTCCCACGGCAGTTTCAGCCGCTGACGGTTGAAGAGCGCAGCGCGCTTCGCGCATCCGATCATGCGCCGCCGATCGTGAGCCAGGCGGTCGCTTTCGGTCTGATGCCGATGCTCGTTCTCTTCGTCGTCTTCCGACGCGGAGCCGGTGTCTTGCGTCAGCTCCGCGAATGGCGCCGGCTGCGCGCGATCGCGCGGCGCGGACCGAGCACCGTCGAGGGCGAGGAGACGATGCTCTCCGGTACCGTCGTCGCCACGGAGGGCGCCGAGGGGCGCTTCACCCTCGCCCTGCCGTCCGGCGAAGAGGTGGTCGTGCACGCCGGGGCCCTCGCCCTGCCCGAGGTTTCGCGCGCCGTGTATGTGCTCGGACGGCTCGCGGAGCGCGATGCGACGGTGGAAGGGATCGGCTACCGCGAGGGCGTCTATCGGAAATCGATCTCGCTCCATCCGCCGATCGGTTGGTCGGAGACGCCGCTCGCCGTTCTCGCTGCGCGCCGCGTGTCACGGGCGGCCATCGCCGCGGCGGCGTGGTTGTTCGTCTCGCTCGCTCCCGCTTCCCTCCTCACCGGTTACCTGCTGCGAGCGACCCGCGGTCGTCCCGTGGAGACGACGTTCAGCGGCGCGAGCCGCGTCATCACACTCAACAACACGACCACGGTCCGCGTCGGCGATGTGTGGGCGGTTCGGCTGGAGGATGTCGATCCGAGGTCGACGTTGCCGGCGATCGCTCGCAACGGCGTGGTGGAGCAGCTCGGCACACGTGCGACGGCCGAGTGGTGGCGGCTCGCGCTGGTCGCGGTGGGAGCGATCGCGATCGGCTGGCGCAAGCCGCCCGAGGAATGAGCTGCTCCCGGGAACGCGCTCACCCCGATGGCGGGCGCATCAGCGCTTCGAACTCCGGATCCGCGCGAAGCTCCGCCACCCACGACGGCTCGAGGTAACGGGTGATCCACGGATCCAAGGGGCTCGACGCGCGTGGCTCGCGCGACGGCTCCGCTCGGGAGTCATCGAGCAGCAGACGGCGGGCGTAGTGGGCATTGCTCGTCAGGGCCAGCTGCCACGCGCGAAGCGCTGCGGCACGGTCGCCGAGCAGGTGGTGCAGGCGCATGCGCAGCAGCGTTGCCTCGACTTCGCCGAGCGTGGGCCCGACCCATGCGCGGGCGCTGCACGAGGACCAGGGCGCGAGGGCGCTCAGCGCGTCGGCGTAGCGCTCGAGACGGTAGAGCACCTCGAAGCGCGTGGCGTGGTACTGCACGGTGCGACCGCTCTCGGGGACGGTGTCGAGCGCCGTGAGCGCGGCGGCCGCGTTGCCGCGTTGGAGACGCACGTGGGCGAGCGCGATCACCGCCTCGGAGTCGTCTGGATGGGCGGCGCGCCATCGCGCGAGCGCGGCCTCCGCAGCGACTGCGTCGCCCGCGCGAGCGTAGAGCTGAGCGCGGTACCACCGGGCCGTGGGGTGTTCCGGCTCGGCACGCAGGAGCTCGTCGAGCGCTTGCACCGCGGCCGCCACATCGCCGCCACCGGCGGGCTCGATCGCCGCGGGCTCGAACGGCGCGCGCGGCGAGAGGGCGGAGAGCTGCGTGAACCCGTACAGGGCGCGCAGCGCGCGGAGCGCCTCGTCCGCTTCGACGGTGCACCGGAGCAGGTCGGAGTAGAACCGATCGAGACACGCAGCCAGCTCCAAGGGTTCGCCCTCGAGGTGGAAGCCCGGCTTTCCATCGAGCAGGTCCTCGGCGTACACGAGGGAGCGTCCGGCCCGCAGACCCACGCCGCGTATCGTGCGGCGGACGATGGTTTCGCGCGGCATGCCCTGGCACTCGTCGTGCTCGTACACCGTCTCGGCGAGGAACCCGAGGCGCGGCGTTCCGTAGAGCGTCTCGTGCCGCGAGGTGAAGAACGCGTAGCCGTCGCTCGGTTCGGAGTGCTCGGTGGTGTCCGACTCCCTCAGATCGACCGCGCGTGCGGCGGGATCGAGCTCAGAGAGCGCAGCACGCACGAACGCGAGCACCGCGTCGCTGGAGCGCGGCGGATCGACAGGCAGATCCAGCGTTTCCATCTGCCGACGATAGCCGAACCCCACGCCGGCGATGCGCTCGCGCGGGAACGCGAACCCGTCCATCGGGGTGCTCGGCTCACTTCACGCGAGGGGCCACGTCGCGGTCGCGCTCGCAGCGATACGCTTGAACTCGAGGCGAAGCGTCTCGACCGCGGGACGTGACTCGGGATCTTTCCGCAGACAGGCCGAGATCGCGGTCGCGAGCGCGCGTCGCGCGGGATCTCGGATCAACTTGCGCAGCTCTTCCGGTCCGCCGTCGTGGCCGAGGTGGGTGTGCATCAAGCTGGTCGCGTTCGGACCGTCGAACAGCGGACGACCGGTGAGGAGCTCCCAAGCGAGGCATCCGAACGCGTAGACGTCGGCGCTCATCGGCGTCGCGCGCCCGCTCACGACGTGACCCCACACCTCGGGCGCTGCGTACGGAGGCGTGGCGCACCACGGCCGGATGCGACGCCCGGCCAGGCCGAAGTCGACGAGCACCGGCTCCTTGCCGTCGCGGAGCACCACGTTGGAGGGTTTGATGTCGAGGTGACCGATGCCCCGCGCGTGCATCTCGGCGAGGCCGCACAGCACGCCGTCGAGGATCGAGAGCGCGCGCGGCGCGTCCATGCGCTTCTCGCGGAGCAGCGTGTCGCAATCGACGCCCTCGATGAGCTCCATCACCAGGATCGGCTTGGGCCGTGCGCGCGCGTCGAAGGTGACGAACCCGGCGAGGTTCGGGTGGTCGGGGAGCGCGAGGAGCGCGCCCGCCTCCTCGCGGAACAGCGCGAAGAACTCCGACTCCGACACGCTCTGCGCCGCGACCGCGTCGAACTGCGGCACCTTGAGGGCGAAGTGCTGCGGATTCTTCTCTTCGCGGTCCTCGGCGCGGCACACCACGAAGACGCTGGCAGTGCTGCCCGATCCGAGCGGGCGGATGAGGTAGAACCCGCCGATGGTGCGCCTGCTCGGCACCCACTCGGGGAGCGGCGCTTCGTCGCTCTCGGGCGGCGGCTGCGCGCTCGGTCGCTCGATCGGCATCTGCGGCAACCTTCGCAGCGCATGATCGAGCGTCGCCGACACCGGCCCCGGGAGCGCATGTGCGCACCACTCGGCGGTGCGCTCGATCGCCTCGTGCAGCGCGCGGCGCGCGTCCGGCGTGTGGGTGGCGACGACCGCCTCGATGGCCGGCTTCAGATCCCCGGGGATCGGCGTGAGCTCCGTGAGGCGGCCGAGCCGCCGCTCCGCACGCGTGACCATCTGGGCTACCCGGGCGAGCGCGAGCTCGAGCGCCACGATCGGGGCCGGCGACTGATTCGGATCGACCATCGGCCGCAGCCCGGTGGTGCGATTGACGTACTCGAGCGCGCCCGAGAGCCTGCCGAACGCCTGGCGCAGATCGTCGAGGCGCGGGCTCGGCCCATCGGGCAGCGCCTCGGCGAACGTTCGGAGGGCTCCGATTCGCGCCGCCGAGATCGAGCTCGGCATCAACGTCGCCTTCTCGAGCAGCTCCTCACAGCTGCGAACGAAGCTCGCATAGAGGCGCATGACCGAGGCCACCTCGGGCCGTTTGGCCCAACTCGCGGCGAGCGACTCGAGGTCCTCGGGCGCGTGCAGTCGCATCGCGGCGTGGAGCGACAGGTCGGCTGGGTCGGCCTTCGGATCGTCGGCCATCTTCGAGTCGACGTTCTCGAGCATCATGATGAACTCGTCGCGGCGCGCCTGATCGATCCGCAGGGACGTCATGAGCAGCGAGATCACGTGGTTCTCGTCGTCGGAGAACACGCTGTCGGCGAACGCCACTGCGGCTCCGAGGAGGACTGCGCCCTCCGAGCGCGCCGCATCGCCCGCCAGCGTGCGCGAGAGCTCTGCAAGGCGCGCGGTCCATCCGTCGCGCGTCAGCGCGTCGTGCGCTTCGCGCATCATCGTCTCGACGTGCCGCGAGCGCAGCCGCTCGTCGAGCTCACGGAGCGCCCCGCGGATCACGTCGCGCTCGACGCTGGCGAGCGTGCCGTCCGCCGCCATCACCAGGTACATCGCCTCGCAGAGCGGGCCGTATTCCTCGACGAGCGCAGCATCGAGCGCGTCGCCCTCGAGAGTGCGCGGAAGCCGGCCCGCGCGCGCCGACAAGCGCGACCGAAGGGCGGCGACGGCGGCCGTCGGCAGTCGGATCACATCGAGAGCCTACCCGATCGGCCTGGACCCGACAGTTCACGCGCGAAGCCTGCGTAGCGGCCGAAAGCGGCAAGACGAACAGCAGCCCGAGAACGAACCCGCCTGAATCGTGAGAGATATTCGGTGAAGGTTTCGCGGCTCCCCACGTCCAACGAAAGGCGATGCGGCGCTCCCTACTCGCGCTCTCGGCCTCCCTCGCGCTCTTCGGGTGCGCGAGCGTGCGTCCTCATCGCGTCGGCCACGAGGTCGCCGCGGCGCGCACCCTCGAGCCACGGAAGACGTACGCGTTGATCGTCGGCGTGCTCGAGTGGCAGGACACCTCCCTCGGCACCTTTCCCAAACCGGGTCGCAAGGACCGCGCGTTCGAAGCGCAGCTCCTCGCCGACGGCGTGCCCGCGAGCAACATCGTCTTCCTCGAGGACCGGGCCGCCACGAAGAGCGCGATCGCCAAATCACTGGCGGCGACCGCAGCCAAAGTGCCCGGCGACGGGACGCTCATCGTCTATTACGCCGGCCATGGCATGCGCTCCGGTGACACGTACTTCGCCAACTACGACATCGACGCCAAGCACCCGGAGTCCACCGGCCTCTCGATGAAGGAGCTCGGCGACATCTTGCAGCGCACCTTCAAGGGCGCGCGGCTCCTGCTCACCGCGGACTGCTGCCACTCGGGCGCCCTCGCCGACGTCGTCAAGCGGTACGACCACTCGCCGGTGCAGGCGGCGTCGATCACCTCGGCGTCGGCGCTCGACTCGTCGACCGATCGCTGGACGTTCACCGAGTCGCTGATCGCAGGGTTCGCCGGCGACGGCCTCCTCGATGCCGACGGCGACCGCTTCGTGTCGTTCCGCGAGCTCGACGCGCACGTTCACAACGAGATGCGCTTCGTCGAGTCGCAGCGCACCCGCGGCGCGTTCACCGCGGGCTTCGATCGCAGCTTCGCGTTGCGCGCAGTCGACCCGAAGCGTGCGCCGCTGCACACCGATGGGCCCTACCAGGTCGGCCATTACGTCGAAGTCGCCCATGAGGGAACGTGGGTCCGCGCGCGCATCGGAGAAGCGAGGGCCGGCGCGTATCGCGTCGTCTACCTGACGAACGTTCCGACCCGCACCGAGCCCGACGTTTGGCTCACGGTCGGTCGTCTGCGCGCGCCGGTCGGTCTCGCGATCGCGCCGAAACAGCCGGTCGAGGTCGAGTGGCACGGCCAGTGGTGGGGCGCGCGCGTGCAGGAGGTCGACGAGGACTTCGCCCTCATCCGCTACGACGGCTACGACGGGTCGTGGGACGAGTGGGTGCCTCCGCCGCGCCTGCGGGTGCCGTGAGCGCTCCCGGCAGGGGCTCGCCGTCGAGTATGCTGCACGCCCTTCGATGCAACGAGAGGCGCGCGCCGTCGACCCGACCCACGCGCGTTTCGCTCCGCTCGACGGCATGCGCGCCCTCGCCGCGCTGCTCGTCTCGATGTGGCATTTCCAGCGCTCGGTGCCCAACCTCGACAGCGCGCTGCCCGCGTGGATTTCGCGCGCCGTCGCCCACGCGAACCTCGGCGTCGACATCTTCTTCGTGCTCAGCGGCTTCGCGGTCGCGAGGAGCCTCGTCGCCGTGCGGCTCGACGCGCGCGCGCTCGGTCGCTTCATGCTGCGCCGAACGGTGCGGCTCGATCCGCCGTATGCGGTCACCCTCTTCGCTGTCGTCGCGCTCGCCGTGCTCCGGCCGGCGTATTGGCCGGTGCGTCCGACGCTGGGCCGAGTGCTCGCGCACCTCCTCTATCTGCAGGGAATCCTCGGGCTCCCCAACCTGCTCGGAATCTTCTGGACCCTCTGCCTCGAGATCCAGCTCTACCTCGCGCTCGCGCTGCTTCACCTGCTGGGTCAACGCCTGCGCCTCCTCGACGCGACGGACCCGAAGGCGCCCGATCGCGGCTTCACGATGTTGCTCTCGGCGTCGGCGGTCGCGGCCGCGATCTACGGGCTCGTCCCCGGACACCTGCCGGGAGATGTGTGGTTCTTCGCGTGGTGGCCGGTCTTCGCGCTCGGCGTCCTCGTCGAGCGAGCGATGCGTCTTCCCTCGGCGCGCGCGTGGTGTCTCGGCACCGCGACGGTCCTCTTCGCGAGCAACGCGTTCCACATGCAGCTCGCCCTGTTGACCGCGCTCGCGACTGCCGCGGTGATCGTCCTCGCCGCGCGGTCGCCGCTTCGCGCAGTCCTCGGATCGCGCCCGCTCATCGCGCTCGGAGGCGTCTCGTACAGCTTCTATCTGATGCACTCGCTGGCCGGCGGCATGGCCATGCATGCGATCGGGACCCGACTGCCGCCGACGGTCGCTGGCGATCTCGTCCGCTTGGCGTTCGGCTACGCCGCGAGCTTCGCCGCGGCGTTTGGCCTGTACCGCTTGGTCGAGGTGCCCGCGCAGCGATGGAGCCGTCGCATCGCGGTCCGGCCGGCGTCGCCCACGGAGACGCTGGCCCCCTCGGCGGCGGTCCAGAGCCCGACGCTCTGACGACGCGAAGCCGAAGCCGCCGCCGTTGTTTCCGTCAAGTGGGCGGCACCTCGTGCTGGCTTTGCGCCCTCTCGATCAACGCGTTCGCGATTCGCCTCGTGTCGTCGTCGTTGCACAGATCGAGGCTGATGTTCCACAGCCTCTCCTGCAACGCCCGATCGGACACCGCCGCGACGTCTTCCCTCTCGACGAAGCGCCCCTTGGTGGAGGTGATGAACCTGCCGGATCGCTGCAGGCTCGTGGCTTGGTCCTCGAGGAAGAGCGGCGCCATGATCTCCCCGCACTCGTCGATCGAGATGAAGCCGCCGAACCATTTCACCACCGTGGCCATCGCCCGCATGGTGCCGGGGATGATGTTGACCTGGTTGCTCCACACCGTCTTCGGGATCTCGAAACCGTAGAACGACGTTCGGACGTCGCCCGCCCTCCGGGAGAGATCGTGCAGCCGACCGTAGAACATCCGCTTGGCCACCATCGCCTGCTGGATGCCCGCCTGGTAGCTCCACTTCTTCTTCATCTGCATGTCGTCCCAGGAGATGCTGCCGCCCCTGGTGACGTTGAAGACGACTCTGCCGCCGCGCTCGGATCGCTCGAGCAGGTCCAGCAGGTGGAGCGTCAGCATGAACTGCGAGAGGTAGTTCACCTGAAAATGAGCGACCATGCCGTCTTCGGTCTCTTCCCGTTCGGCCGCGTACCCCAGTCCTGCATTGATGAACACGCCATCCAGAGATCGCTTCTCGGCGCGGATCTCGGCGATGGCCCTCTTGACGTCTCCGAGCCCGGCGAGGTCGCACTTCACGAAGGAGAGGTTCGTATTCCTGGTGGCGCTCTGGATCTCGTGGACGGTGGACTCACCGCGCTCCGACGAGCGGCCCAAGATGATGATCTCGTGACGCGCGTCGTCGCGCGCCGCGAGAGCTCGCGCGACTCCCTTGCCCATGCCGTTGGTCCCGCCTGTGACGAGCACTCTCATGGGGAGCCCGGGGGCAATCGTGAAGCGCCCCGCGTAGGTGCATGACGCATGGTCGGCGGAGTATCGCTCGGGATCGGGCGCCCGGATAGCCGGTGAGACGCCGCCCCCCCGGTGGCCGTCCGCTGCGAAGATCGTGAGCTCGGGAGTTGGGGTACCCTCACGCGTCGTCGATCGGAATCGGAAGGAGGGGATGATGCGCAAGTACGGAGTCGTGGCTCTGTTGGGGCTATCGCTGTTCGGCTGTCAGGCGGCGGAGGAGTGCAAGGGCTTCACCTCCAGCAACAACGGCGAGTCCGTGTGGAGCGAGTGCGGCGACAAGAAGATCCGCAAGGTGAACTGTGAAGGGCTCGTCCGCGGGGCGCTGGTCGTACCCGGCAAACCGGTGACCTGCGCGTGCTCCATCGACGGCGCGATCACCAAGAAGTTCGAGACGTCCGACCCGGTCGGGCTGTTGACGGTGGACCCCGGGACCAAGCTCGCCGCCGACAACTGCGGCTGGCAGCTCAAGAAGTAGTCTTCAGCGCACGCCGCAGTCGGGCTGAGTCCCGGCGCTCATCGAAAGATCCCAGCGCTATGCTCCTCCGGTGCTCGATCGGCAGAAGCTCACCGTGGCCGTCGATCTGCAGCGTAGGAGCTACGCGCTCCTCCGCTGGCTCGCGGAGGCGGTGAGGAGGGGCTTCGTCACGTTCGACGCCGCGCACACCTACGCGACACTCCCGGCTGCAGCGCAAGCCTGGGTCGATCGGCACTTCGCCGACATCCCGCCCGACGCACGGCCCCCACACGACGAGCGCGAGGCCTTCGCGCGCATGTTCGCGAGCTACCTCGAGACGTCGTTCGAGCTCGTGCGCGAGCCGGGGAGGAAGCTCTACTCCCCCGACGCGCACTGCTTTTGTCCGATGTGCAGCTGGCTCGTCGACGCGCCGAACCTGCGCACGAAGAAGCTCGAGCGAACTGACAAGTCGCGCGCGGAGAAGCAGATGCGCGGCGCCCTGCATGCGATCGCGGCGGAGCTCGAGGTCGATGCAGACGAGTCATTGCTCGAGGAGCTGCGTGAGCCGCTCGCCTACGTCGCCTACGGCCGCGACCTCCTCGAGCGTGCGCGCGGTGGCATGGTCGGTCCGTCGACGCTCGCCCTCTGGCGCGAGTTCGCCTGGACCCGAACCGGCGCGCCGAGGAAGGGGTTCGTGCTCACCGCGGACGCGATCCTCGACGCGGAGGCGAACGTTGCGCGGTCGCTGTCGGCGTCTTAGTTTGCGGCGATGACGCCGTCCCGAATCCGGCGAGCACTGCGCCCGCTCGCAAGGGTCTCGCTCGGTGACGCCTTCGGCGATGGATGCGTGCGCCTCTCGCTCTTCACCGCGCTCCTCGCCATGGCCTGCGCAGCGGGGAGCGCGCCGGCGGCGAGGGTTCTCAAAGCGGCCGCGCCGAACGCCCCTGTCGCATCGAGCGGTCCGTGCATGACGTTCAAAGCGTGCAGCGCCGCGTGCGGCACCGGCGCACCCTGCGCCCGTCTCGCCGAGTTCTACCTCTACGGATGGTCCGGCACGAAAGAGGACGAGGCGAGAGCGATCGCTCTCTACCAACGCGCGTGCGAGGGGCGCCACGTGACGTCCTGCGATCTCCTCGTCGATTTCACCGAGTCGGGCACCGAGGAGCACAAGGCCGCAGAGGCGCGGCTGCGGGCGATCGCCGCCGAGGAGTGCCCGAGGGGTGACGCTGCAGCGTGTCTCGCGCTCGCCGAGCTCGACTTCGATCGCCCGCTCTATCGGCGGGCCTGCGAGCTCGGTTCGATCAAGGCGTGCAGCAAGCTCACCTACAAGCCCGTGGCAACCGACACCGACGAAACTCGGCCGTGGCTCGTGCGCACGAGCCAGCTCCAGAGGAAGGCGTGCGAGGCCGGCGACGCCAAAGAATGTTGGTCGTTCGGCGACAAGCTGAGAATGATGAACAGCGCCATGAGTGGGATTCCCGATCCCGATGGCCACGCGGAAGAGTTGATGAGCGCGCCCCTCTCGAGCGCGCCGATGTACCTCGAGCGCGCGATCGCGCTGTGGAACGCCGAGTGCGCCGCGGGTTGGGTGCGCGCCTGTGTCGACGCGGCCGACGCGCTCCTCGACGCCAAGCCGAAGCCCCGAAGGGACGACGCCCTGCCCTTCCTACGACGGGCGTGTGAGCTCGAGGACAAGCGCGCATGCGAGCGGCTGAGCCACTGATGTGGCTTAGACTCGCCGCATGGGACTCTTGACCTTCAGCATCAACGTGACCCTGGACGGCTGCGTCGACCACCAGGAGGGAATCGCCGACGACGAGACACACGCCTTCTTCACGCGCCTCATGGACGAGGGCGGGGCGATGCTGTGGGGCCGCGTCACCTACGAGATGATGGAGAGCTACTGGCCGGCGGTCGCCCGCGGCGACGAGGAGGCGCCGCCGGCGATGCGCGAGTGGGCGGTCAGGCTGGAGGCCAAGCCGAAGTACGTGGTGTCGTCGACGCGAAAGGACTTCCCGTGGACCAACAGCCACCACATCGCCGGCGACCTGCACACGGGCGTGCAGAAGCTCAAGGACGCGACCCCGGCCGGCGTGCTCCTCGGTAGCGGCATGCTCGCGACCGAGCTGGACCGGCTGGATCTGATCGACGAGTACAAGTTCCTCGTCCACCCCCGGATCGCCGGCCACGGCCCGACCCTGTACCAGAACGGGCTGCCCTGCACGCGACGGCTCGAGCTGGTCTCGGCGAAGCCGCTCCGCAGCGGCGCGGTCGCCATGCACTACCGGCGCGCGCGCTGACTCAGAACACGGGTGACCCGCGACACGTCATCCCGGTGTCCCGATGGGTCATCGTTACACCGGCACACCCGAGCTCGGGCGTCCGCGCTCACCGGAGGGCGGTCACTCACACGGCGTGAAGTCGTACGCCGCGCAGACGCCGCGATGATCCGACGCCCCGAGCGAGACGAAGTTTACCTCGACGAATTTGTGATCGGGATGCGGGCGCCGAACGATCCAGTCGATCAGCCGCGAGCCGTGGGAGCCACCGCTCGCGGGGACGTCGTATTTGAACGACGCGCCGAGCAGCGTGGCGAGGCGCGTCGTGTTGAAGTCGGCGGAGCCGACCACGGGGACCGTGTCGAGCATCATCACCTCTTTGAACTTCGCGATGTCCAACGCGTGCATTTCACGACGCCACGCGACGGGATCCTTGCCCGCTCCGTCGACGCCGGACACCGAGTGATGCGCGAGGCGTGAGAGCATCGCGCCGCTCGGAAGGTGCTTGAGCCACACTCGCGTCACCCAACGCGAGGGCGACACGCCCGCCTTGCCCTCGGAGGCGAAGTATGAATTGCCCTTTACGAGCTTGAAGGTGTCGCTGCGCCACGAGATCGGAACCGCGTTCCGCGCGACGACCTCGGGCTTGCCGGAGGGCCAGAACGTGTCCCAACCGGCGCGCGCGTTGATGCGTTGGATCTGGGTCGTGGTCTCGACCTCCGTCCAGCTGATCGTGTGCGCGTTGAGCCCGAAGGCCGTGTCGATCGACGAGTTGAGCTCCGCCGGCGGATCGAAGTGTTCCAGCGAGGCTTGCAGGTGGCGCAGCCGATAGCTCTTGCGCACGCACGGGGCTCCACCATCCGGCGGCGGGGGAGGCGGCGCTCCGGCGTCCTCTTCCACGGTCCCGGTGCCCGTGTCCGCGCCCGGGTCGATCGGCGCGGCATCCTCGGTGGTGCCGGCCTCGAGCCACGGCTCGCTCTCTTCATCGTTGTCGTCGCCCCAATCGACCGCCCCCGCTTCGTCCGACGGTTGCTCCGGCGACGACTCGACACCTCCGTCGGCGCAGCCGGTCGACAGCATCAGGACCAGAAGGACGCGAGACCAGCCGTTCGTGAGCACGTGCGCCATGCAGCACGAACGATGCCGCACGTCCTTCTGCGAGGATCTTCCGCCGGGCCAACCGGACTGGATCGGTTTGTCTCACAGGCATGACCCCAGCCCCCGACGTTCATGGCCGGCCCCGGGGAGCACGCCACCGTGTCACGTCGGCGACGCGCTTTCAGACGATGTGCACGGAGTGAGCTTTGCTCCCGCTGCCTCGATGCTCCTCTGTCACTCCTGATGCGCGGCTCGCCCACACGGTGCGATCGCCCAGCCGTGTTCGCGCTCCGAAGCGAACGCCGTCTGTGCTCTTCTTCCATCGTGGGATCCCTGGCCCGCGCGAGCATTTGCCTGCTCCTCGCCCTCGGGTGTCGGCGCGCGGCAGTGGTGGCGAAGGAGGATCCCGCGCCCGTCGATGCGGCCCCGAAGCTCGCGGAGGACCCGCTGCTCGTTCACGGGAAGGTGGTCGATCTCAAGACCTTCAAGGTCGTCCATCACCTGGTCTCGCAGATGCCGCTCGCGGAGTACGCCGCGGGCGAGCTCGGCTGGGTCGTCGCTCGCGGGGGTGTTGTGGAGGGATACGAGCTGACGACCGGCAAGCGACGGTTCGCAACCGCCGCGCGATGCGGGTCGATGAGTCGGTGGGATCGCCGAACAGTGTGCCGGCAAGACGATCAACTGCACATCATCGACGAGAACGGCGACACGCGGAGCGCAAAGATTGGCGGCGGCCCATGGAACTACGACCTGCTCGCCACCACCATTCTCGTTCGACACGGCGCTGGGCTCGCACACATCTACGACAGTCAGGCAAAGCTGGTTGCCTCGCACCCAAGCGTTGGTGTGTTCGACTCGGTAACCCCAGACGGGGACGGGTACTGCATATTCCGCTACGCGATGGACTTCGAGCTGGAGTGTCGCAAGTCGGACGGCGCGATCCGCCTCGAGAAGGCCATCCCTTTCCCCCTGCCACTGGCGCCGTCGACGAGCGGCAGCGGTGACCACGTCGAGAACTTCGTCCTCCTCAACAGAAGGGACGGGAAGACATCCGGTTCGGTCGTCCTGCGACTCACCGACGGCAAGCAGATCGCGCTCGCATCACCCGAGGTTTCGGTTCTTGTCACCGATCCCGCCGGCGCTGCGATGGGCCTCTTGCGCACGAGCGCGGCGCTCGAGCTGCTCGACCTGACCGGCAAATCGCTGTGGCGGTCGAGCGCCTATCGACCGACGCGCGCGCTGGTGCGCGACGACGTGATGTTCCTCGTCGAGACCGATCTCGTCGCCGCATTGCGCTGGAAGGACGGCGCCACGATTTGGGAGCGCAGACTCGACAAGCTCGAGGTCGACGGCGGCTACATGCACATCGGCACGCGGTTCAAGCTGCGTGGATCTCTGCTCCACGTGACCACCGAGGTTGGTACCTACGGCAACATGACGGCAGGGCGTCTCGTTCTGCTCGACGCTCTCACCGGCAAGGAGCTGTTCCGCGACGTTGCGCAGTACCTCGGCGAATGGCCTTTGTACATCGGGCGGCCACACGGGAAACCAGAGCAGGTTATCACCCTCCGCAGCGGAGGAGGGCTGCCGCGTGCCGTGGCTCTCGAGGAACGCCGCATCGAGAGGAGAGGGAACGGGCTCCTCGCGTGGCCTGGCCCGCTCGCGATGTGGCGGTCTGCCCGGATCGACCACGAAGACGGCAGGGGCGTCGAGCGACGGAGCAGGAGGCGTTGGAACGGCGAACTTCGCCTTGGGAGGCCGGGGCGGCTGCTCCCACAGCGCGGCATGTTGCTCGGATGGAACCCAGCGGTCGCGCCGCAGCGACTCGACGAGCGCTGCGACGACCGCGCCGGTGGGGCACAACGATCGGTCGCGCGGGACGATGAAGTGGAGGTAGTCGCCGCTCACCGGCTCTCACTGGCAGAAGGATGATCCTCGGGAGCCACGGCGCGCCACACCGGGGAGGCTTAGCGCGTTGCATGATATGCGTCGCGCCGTCAGAGACGTCGCGGCGACACGCGGCCGTCCGAGGTGTAGCTCGGAGAGGGGTTGTTGCTGATGCGCCAGCGAGCTTCGGTAGTCTGAGAGACTCGACACCCGCGCGAGGACCACGATGGACCACTCCGTGCTCGACGTGAAGATCTCCGGCCCTGCGCTCGAGGGGCGACCCCTTCTCGTGCGCGAGATGGTCCTCCGCGAAGGGCTGTCGCGCCCCTTCGACGCCGAGCTCACGCTCGAGGTCGGCGGCGCCGCGCCGGAGGTCGACGGGTGGGTGGGCACGGCGGTCCGGATCGACCTCGTCGAGGACAATGAGGTGCTGCGATCCATCGCCGGTGTGGTGGCGTCGGTCGACGACCTCCTGACCGGCGACCCCACCGGTCAGTTCTCGTTCTTCGCGCTCCGGGTGGTCCCCCGGCTGCATCTGCTATCGCTCAACCGCCGGCTGCGTGTGTTCCGCGACAAGAACGTGCCCCAGCTGCTGCGGGAGATCCTCGGCCACGCGGAGCTGGTCGAGGGTCAGGACTTCTCGATCGACCTCGACGCGCACTATCCCTCGCGCGAGTTCGTCGTCCAGTACGAGGAGAGCGATCTCGCGTTCCTCGCGCGGCTCACCGAGCAGTCCGGCATCACCTTCTACTTCGTCACCGAGGACTCGCGCGACGTCGTGCGCTTCGTCGACTCGTCGGTGGGTGTCGACGTGCAGAGATCGATCGTGCACGACCCGCGGCGCTCGGGCCACGGGGTTCACGAGCTGCGCCGGCGCGTCTCGGCCCTGCCGTCCGCGGTGCGCCTCGACGACTACGACTACAGCCGTCCGATGCTCGCGCTCGTCGCCGACGCGAAGGTCCAGGGCGGCCTCGGGGACGAGGTCTACGAGTACGGGCCCAACTACTTGTCGCCCGAAGTCGGGCGGCACCTCGCGCGCGTACGCGCCGAGGAGATCGCGGCGGGCCGTGACGTCTACCAGGGCGTCTGCTCGTTGCCGATCCTGTTCGCAGGAGCGCGCGTGGACGTCGAGAGCGCCGGGCGCGGAACGCTCGGCTTGCTCATCACCGAGCTCGAGGGTCGCTTCGTCGCCCACGACGGTGGCGAGGTGGGCGGGCGCGTCTACGACGGTCGGTTCCACGCGATCCCCGCGAGCGTGCCGTTCCGACCGGCACGCCGTACGCCCCGACCGCACGTGCGCGGCCTGTTGACCGGCACGATCGATGCCGCGCAGAAGGGCGAGTACGCCGAGCTCGACGAGCACGGCCGCTACCGTGTGAAGCTGCTGTTCGATCAGAGCGGGCTCAACGACGGCCACGCCTCGCTGCCGATCCGCATGGCGCAGTCGCACGCCGGTCCCGGCTACGGCATGCACTTTCCCCTCCGCCCCGGCGTCGAGGTCCTGATCGCGTTCGTCGACGGCGATCCCGACCGCCCCGTGATCGCGGCCTGCGTGCCCAACCCCCTCACGCCGAGCCCGGTCACCCAGACCAACGCGACCAAGAACGTCATCCGCACCGGGAGCAACAACGAGATCCACCTCGACGATCAGAAGGGCGCCGAGCGGATCAAGCTCTCCACGCCGCGGCACTCCACGGTGCTGCAGCTCGGAGCGCCCAACGCGCCGGAGGAGGGCATCCACCTCGCGACCGAGGCGAACTTCACCGCGATCACCAAGTCGGCGAGCGCCGCGGTGTCCACCGGGAACTCGCTGTTGTCGGCGCGGCAGGCGCTGATCAGCGGCAACCTCGTCTCGCTCGCGGGCAAGACCGTTCCCGAGCGCATCAAGGCGATCATGGAGATGGGCGAGGCCGTCACCGAGCTCATCGAGAGCCTGGCCGAGGCGGGTCTCGCCACCGTGGAGCAGCCGACCAAGGCGGTGCTCTCGGCCGAGGTCGAGAAGGCGACCAAGGACCGCGACGACGCCGCGTCGGCGCTCGAGCAGGCCCGCGCTGTGCAGCCGCCCGACGCCGAGGATGTCGAGAAGAAGCAGAAGGACCTCGACGACAAGAAGGAGCGCCTCGAGCACCTCGAGGAAGCCGAGGAGCGGCTCGAGCAGGCCTCGCAGGTGGTCGAGAACACGCTCGGCGCGCTCGGCGGAGCGGTGGGCGCCGGCACCAGACTGGTGAGCTTCGTGTGCGACGTGATCGTCGAGTACTACAAGAAGAAGGCCATCGCCGCGAACGTCGGGCTGTTCATGTCGTCCAACTGCAACACGATCGTCGCCGGGGCCAAGGCCAGCCTCGATGACGAGCTCGAGTCCCCGTTCAACCTCATCGGCTCCGATGGATCGGCGGTGCTCTCCGGTGAGAAGCGAGCGTTCGTGTACGGCGAGGTCGCCACCATGTTCGGCGCCGAGCGCGCCACGGTGACCTCGGAGCACGCCGCGGTCGCCGGCATCAAGGAAGTCGAGGTCAGCTCGAAGGAGAAGATCCGGCTGCACACCACGCCCGCGAGCATTCAGCTCATGCCGGCGAGCGGCATCACGATCCAGCCCTCGCCGGGGAACGTGATCCAATTCACGCCCCAGGGAGCGCTCAACATCAGCTCCGAGGTCAAGGCGTCGATCGAGACCGCCGACGTCTTGATCGAGGCCGAGGCAGGCATCGAGCTGACCGCCGAGGCCACCGTGTCGATCGAGTCACCCTCGGTGGAGATCAACGCCGCGGCATCGATGGAGATCGAGTCGCCGACGCTCGAAATCACCGCCGAGGCCGAGACGACGATCACCTCGGCCGAGGTCACCATCGTCGGCGACTTCACCGTGGACGCCCCAGCCACTGTGTTCCTGATGGCAGAGGAGACGGGTCTCACGCTCACGACCACCGGGGCCAACCTCGCATCCGGCGGGGCGTCGTTGTACGCGACGGCCGAGGGGGTCACCATCTCTGGTCCGCTCATCCTGATCGGCTGACGGCGGCTTCCTCTGCGTGCCGGGCACGAGCGGAGCCGCGCCACGGACGCGATGACGCGTCGGGTGGCAGCATCGGAGCCCTCGATGACATGAGGCGCCGCGACGCGCTCCGAATGATCGGCGCAGCGGGAGCGCTCGGCTGTGCGCGCACGCGCGATACACGCGAGCTCGTGTTCCTGCACCAGCCGTTGTGGGGCGATCGCGGGCCCTTCGACCGCCTGCTCGACGAGTTCCGCCGCGCCCATCCCGAGATCGCGCTCGTCACGCGAACGGTCCCGAGCGCTTCCGACGTGCTCCATCAGTATCTGCTGACCACCCTCGAGGGCGGCGGCGACGCCGACGTCTTCGTCGCCGATACGATTTGGATCCCCGAGCTCGCGCGCGCCGGATGGATCGCCGAGCTGCCCGAGCCGACGGGCGAAGAGCTCCGCCAGCAGTTCGTCGCCGGCGCGGCCGCGTCGGCGATCTTCGAGAACAAGACGTGGGCCGTCCCGTGGTGGATCGACGTCGGCGTGTTGTACACGCGGACCGATCGCGCGACGCCGCCGCGCATTTACCGAGAGCTCGCGGCGATCGGCGGCTACCTCTTCCAGGGAAGACAATACGAGGGGCTGGTGTGCAACGCCTACGAGCTCATCTGGGGGTTCGGCGGGGGAGGAGGCCTCGCGATCGACACCCCCGAGGCGCGCGAGGCGCTCTCGTTCCTCGCATCGTTGGTGCGCCACGGAATTGCACCACGCCTCGTCACCTCCGCGGCCGAAGAGGAGTGTCGACGCGCCTTCGAGTCGGGCCGCGGCACCACGATGCGGAACTGGCCGTACGCGTGGGCGGAGCTCCAACGCGGAAACCTCGCCGGCCGGGTGGCGATGACCGCGGTGCCGTCCCGCGACGGCGCGCCGGGGCACGGCTGTCTCGGGGGATGGCAGCTCGCGATGTCGAGCCGTCTGCCTCGATGGAAGCAACCGCTCGCGGTCGCGTTGATTCGACACCTCACGTCGCACGACGCGCAGTCGCTGCTCGCGCGCGTTTACGGCCGGCCGCCGTCACGCCGCGCGGTGTACGAGAACACGGAGATCGAGTCGCTGAGGCTCCTCGCGCCGATCGTCGAGCACGCCAGGCCGCGACCGGTGTCGCCGTGGTATCCGCGCGTCTCGGACGTGCTCCAGGGGGAGCTCTCGGCGATCGTCTCCGGAATTCGCACGCCCGAGCGCGCGCTCGCGCGGGCGCAACGGCAGATCGATCGCCTGACCGGCGGGGCGACATGACCGGGCGTCGCACCGCGATCGCGTTCGTCGCCCCCGCGCTCTCCGCGCTCGCCGTCGTCGCCGTGTACCCCGTCCTCGCCGCGGTGTGGCTCAGTCTGCATCGCGAGATCCTCATCTTCCGCGAGCACCGGTTCATCGGCGTCGCGAACTGGTCGTTCCTGCTCCGCGACGAGCGGTTCTGGGCCGCGCTCGGACACACCACCTATTTCGTCGCGCTCGCGGTCGCGATCGAGCTCCTCCTCGGTCTCGCGTTCGCGCTCCTCCTCCATCGGGGGAGCGGCCTCCTGCGCGCGTCGGTGTTGGTCCCGTGGGCGGTCCCCACCGTCGTCTCCGCCAAGTTGTGGGCCTGGCTCTACGACCCGAATCACGGGCTGATCACGCGAATGCTACCGATCTCGGACGTCAACCTCCTCGGCACGCCGCTCTACGCGCTTCACGCCGCGATCGTCGTCGACGTGTGGAAGACGACGCCGTTCGTCGCGCTCATCCTGCTCACGTTCCTCTCGACGCCGAACCACCGCACGGTGCCCGCCGCGATCGCGATGTTCGCCCCCGAACACGCCGAGCCGTGGGGCGAGATCGCCGCGGCGTCGACGATCGCCACCCTGCCGCTCGTGATCCTCGCGCTCGTCTTCCAGCGGCGCATCGTGTCCGGTCTGACCGCGGGGGCGGTGAAGGGATGATCGAGCTCCGGCGCATCACCCGCACCTTCGGCGGCCGCGGCGGCGTCCGCGACATCGACCTCACCATCGCCGACGGTGAGCTCGTCGCGATCGTCGGCCCCTCCGGGTGCGGCAAGTCCACGCTCCTCTCGCTCATCGTCGGCCTCGACCAACCGGAGTCGGGCGAGATCATGATGGACGGCCGCGACGTCACCCACCTCGAGCCCAAGCAACGCGACGTCGCGCTCGAGTTCCAGAGCTACGCGCTCTATCCGCACCTCGACGTCGCGCACAACATCGGCTTCCCGCTCGAGATCGACCGCGTCGGCAGGGCGGAGATCGCGTCGCGGGTGAAGGCCACCGCCGAGCGGCTCGCGATCGGCCATCTGCTCGACCGCAAGCCGAAGCAGCTCTCCGGTGGCGAACGTCAGCGCGTCGCGCTCGCGCGCGCGATCGTGCGTCGCCCGAAGACCTGTTTGTTCGACGAGCCGCTCTCGAACCTCGACCCCGCGCTCCGGGCGCAGATGCGGGTGCAGATCCGCGCCCTCCACCGCGAGCTCGGCTCGACGTTCGTGTGGGTCACCCACGATCAGGGCGAGGCCATGACGCTCGCCGATCGGGTCGTTGTCCTCCGCGAGGGCCGCGTCCGTCAGATCGGTCCGCCGCGCGAGGTCTACGCGCGCCCGGTGGACGTATTCGTCGCGTCGTTCTTCGGTACGCCGCCGATCAATCTGCTCGAGAACGACACCGTCGGCGTGCGGCCCGAGCACGTGACCATCGATCGCTCTCCGAGCGAGCACCCCGGCTCGGTCGTGCTCATCGAGCCGTTGGCCGGCGAGATGTGGGTGACGATCGACCACCAGGGCAAGGAGCTCACCGGTCGCGGCGATCCCTCTCTCGCGCTCGGGGACGCCGCGTTCGCCCACTGGGACGCGCCGTCGATCGTGCGCTTCGACGCGAGCGGCACCGCACGCCCGTGATGTCGGCGAGAGTCACGAACTCGGCGCCGCACTTCGCATCGCTGGCCGAGGCGGCAACGCACCCGGACACGCAGTCCTCGAGCGCTACGCTCGACAGCCGAACCCTACGCCGCGATGCGCTTGCGGAGGAACGCGAACACGTCGTCGAGGTGTTTGTTCACCTGGATCTCGTGCCAGAACACCGCCTCGATCACGCCGCGCGGGCTGATGACAAAGGTGGCTCGACGCGGCTTCGCGAGGAGCGGCCAGAGCACGCCGTAGGCGCGCGAGAGCTTGCCGCCCTCGTCGGCCAGGAGCGGGAAGGAGACCTGCAACGACTCGGCGAAGCGGCACTGCGTCTTGGCGTCGTCGGTGGAGATGCCGATCACGTCTGCGCCGAGCACGCTCAGCTCGGGCGTGTTGTCGCGGAAGCGCTTGGACTCCGCCGTGCAGCCGGGGGTGAACGCTGCCGGGAAGAAGTAGAGCACGACCCAGCGGCCCGCGGCGGTGCGCTCCGAGAGGTGGAACACCGAGCCGGCGGACGACGGCAGATCGATGGCGGGGGCGCGGTCGCCAACCTTCAACATGGGCCTTGGATGCCGCAGCCGGCCCCGAGTCACAAAGTCTTCACGAGATCGACGGCGCCCTGCACCTTCGTGTAGCCGTAGCCGCGGTAGAGCACCTTCATCGTGGCGAGCTCGATCACGAACGTGTTCTCGCGCGGCGCGAAGTCCTTCACGATCCGCAGGCCGACGCCGTCGGGATCGCGGAGCGTGGTGAACGGGACCGAGAAGGTGGTGATCCAGTTATTGAGGTTGTCGGTCGTGGTCGGCGACGTGTGCGAGGGGCTGCCCTCGGCGAGGAGCTCCACCACGATCGCCTTGTCGGCCACTTCGGGGTACTTCGGAACGAGGAGGTCGCGGACCGCGCCCCGGCAACCGCCTCAGGTGAAGCCCGAGACGTGGACGATCGCGTACTTCTTCGGCGACGCGGCGCGGATGGCGGCGAACGACGTGGGCCCGTAGGTCGCGGTCGTCGCGAGGCCGGTCGTGGGCGCATAGCGGACGTAGCCCTCGAGCTCGAGGTTCGCGACCACCTCGCCGACCGCGGTGCCGTAGGGACCGGCCGGATGGGTCGGCGCCGTGCCGGTGTCCCGGGTGTCGGCGACGACGTCGGTATCGGTCGGGGTCTCGGTGTCGGCGACGACGTCGGTATCGGTCGAAGAAGCGCCGGTGTCGGCCGACGAGGGCGCCGCGGTCTCGGCAGAGCCGCAGCCGACGAGAAGGAGGGCGAGAAGGAGGCGCATCGAGCGAGGTACGTCACCCAGCGCGGTTGGTTTCACGATTTCTTGGAGCAGCAGCGAAACCCCGCTTCGTAGGTGCGGAAGCCCCCGGGGTGGGCAGGGTTGACGAACCCGCAGCTCGGCGGCGCGCCGCCATAACATCCCGACCAGTAGCAGCCCTTCATGACGTGGTCGTAGTTGTTCGCGTTGGGGAACGAGCGCGTCACCCACTCGGCCACGTTGCCGGTGAGGTCCATGACGCCGTCCTCCGAGGCACAGCCGGTGCGCGCGCCGCTCGGATCGGCCTGATAGAGCCGCGCCGCCTCGGCCTTTGCCGCGTCGCTCGGGTAGGTGCCGAGCGTCGACCAGCTCGGCGACTTCCAGACCTTGTCGTCGTTGCAGGTGGAGCGCTTGTAGGTCGCGCCGTAGGGGTACGCGAGCTTGGCCGCGCCCTGACACGCGCGAACCCACTCGGCCTCGCTGCACAGCCTCTTGCCGCGCGCCTTGCACCACGCCTCGCCCTCGGGCGCGATCTGGAAGGCGAGCGGCTTGGCACCGGCCACGTTCGGCGCCTCGTAGCGATCGATGCAGAACGTGTCGACGCCGACCATGTCCGCGGGACACGGCGACGCAGCGGCATCGGCATCGGCATCGGCATCGGCATCGGCCGCGGCATCGGCGTCGGCGTCGGCGTCGGCAGCGGCATCGGCAGCGGCGTCGGCAACTGCGTCGGCTGCGGTGTCGGCGTCGGCTGCGGGCTCGACCGCGGTGTCGGGCTCGGCCGCGGGGGTCGAAGCCTCGCTGCACGCGACGAGGAGGAGCGCCGCGAGGTACCTCATGCGAGCGCGCCCTCGATCGCGCCGATCAGCGTGGCCACGCTGGCCGGGTCGGGGTGATTGCGCAGCCGCTTGGCCATGGCGAGCGCCGCCTGCGCGCGCGGATCGGCCAACGGGGTGAGCATCGCGATCACCGAGTCGAGCGTGGAGACGTCGTCTCGCTGCGCGCGGAACTCGACGCTCGGTCGAGCGCACGCGTCGCGGACGAACCGCTCGAGCCAGCGCGCGGTGGCGGCCATCTTCGCCCAATCGAGGTGCTCGGGCGTGTCGTCGGGCGTGTGGTAGCGGCGCGAGCGTCCGCCGGTGAGGAAGAGAAACGGCCGCGAGCGGTCCCAGAACGCGGCGTAGTCGGAGAGCGGCGGGATGATCTCGGCGTCGGCGCGGCGCACGATGACGCCCGGCTCCTCGATCGCGTCGACCCGCGCCGCCGTCCCGACGCTGCGCTCGGCGCCGAGCGCGAACAGCGTCTGCGAGACCGCGGGGACGCCGGTGTCGCCGAGCGCGTGGCCGACCAGATCCATGCACACCATCATGTCGATGCGATCGAGCGGCACCGTCGGGTTTCGCGCGAAGTACTCCGAGCCCATCGACTCGGAGAGGAAGTGCGGCGGCTCCTCGGCGTCGAACGCGGCGAGGATGACGCCGCAGTCCGGGCGCTTGTTCGCGAGCCCGCGCGCGACCTCGACGAGGATGGCCACCGCCGCAGCGTTGTCGTCGGCGCCGCGAAAGATCTGGTCGCCGCTCTTGCCGAGGTGATCGAAGTGCGCCGCAACGAGGACGTAGCGCTCGCCGGGGATCGTCGCGAGCACATTGGCGCCGCGGGGGATGCGCTGCTCGTGCGGATCGAGCCCCGCTTCGCGCAGGGCGTCGACGACCAACGCGCGCGCGGTGTCGCCCCCGGGGGTGCCGGGCGCGCGCCCGGCGCAGGCATCCGAGCAGAGGGCTTCGACCAGCGCGCGCACGACCCGTAGGCTACCGCGTCGTGACCACGAGGGTTCGCGGTGCGGCAAACGATCGCGCGTCTCCACCTTCGCACCCACGATTTTCGCGGGGGTTTCCGTGGTTCGGATGAGGGAACAGCTCTTGCGTAGACGCGCGGGCGTGCGGTCGATCGCCCTCCTCCTCCTCCTGCCGGTGGCGACCGCATGTACTTCCACGAGCAACGTCCCCGGCGGCGGGCTCGCCTCCATCAAGCACGGCGTCGTCCGCGATCACGACGGCGACGAGGTGCGCATCGACCCGAACAGCGAGGTCCGCTTCCTCCGCACCGACGGGAGCTGGACTCCCTGGCACCAAGCCTCCGACCTGTGGGTGAGCGACGACGGCGTGCTCGTCCCCTACACCGCGAAGATCGGGGAGCTCGATCGCGTGAAGGTCGAGGGCCTCACCGAGTCCGACGTCGCCGCGCTCCGCGCCTCGGCCACCTTTCGGGACACCATCGAGGAGGACGGCAGCGACCACGTCCTCGCCGGTGATCTCGGGCCGTGGCTCACGCGCTTCATCGGCGCGCGCACCACCCCGCCGAGCGGCGTCTGGTCGTTCCACACCAGCGGCGGTGTGTGGTTCGACGGTGTGTCCGGCGCGTCCCTCCCCCACGTCGTCCGCGAGGGCCTCACCGCGCACGACGGGCTCCGCTACGCGGACATGAGCTCCGCCGAGGTCAAGAACCTGAGCGGCGGCAAGACGCTCGTCGCCGTCGTCGCGGTGAGCGCCGTCGCGGTCGGGCTCGTCGCGGTCGCAGTGCTCACCAAGGGCAAGGGCATCCCCGACCTCCCGCTCAAGCCCGCCGCCGAGGTCGGCCACATCGCGGCGCGCGCCGCGATCCACGTCGCTGTGCGCGCGCCGGGCTGCTGCATGGTCAGCGGCGGTGGCGGGGGCGCCACCAAGTCGAAGCCCCCACCCGAGCTGCCCGAGTCCACCGAGGGCGGCCTGAGCAAGGCGGGTTACGCGCTGCCCTCCGCGAGCGACTCGTATCGCCTGTTCGACGGGGTCGACCGCCGCCGCGCCGCGGTCCGCTTCGGCTTGGCGCTCGACGCCGGCCTCCTCGCCAGCCGCCGCGACCTCTGGACGGGCGGCGCCGTCGGCATGCTGCGCCTCACCGATCTGTTCGAGCTCGGGGGCGGCATGCGCCTGCTCGGTCGGGGCAACCACGTCGATCGCATCTTCCTCGCGCGCGTCGGGCTCCACGCCGAGCTCGATGCGCGCCGCCGCGTCGCCCTGCCCCTCTCGCTCGACGTCGGCGGCAGCAGCACCGTCGGGTTCCACGCGCGCCTCAACTTCGGCCTCCGCCTACGGCTGGCAGACGAGTGGTCGCTCGGCGTCTACCCGCTCAACCCCACGTACACGGCGCTGCATGCGCCGACCGAGCCCGGCTCCCGCTGGAGCTTCCCGAGCACGATCGAAACCTCGTTCGTGTTCTAGGCGCGGGTGAGCGTGAGGTGGGCGATCTCGGCGGGGATTCCCACCCGCATGGGCGGGCCCCAGTAGCCGGTGCCGCGGCTCACGTAGATGAAGGACTCGCCGTGGCGATGCATGCCCGCCACGTATGGCTGCTGCAGCCGCACGAAGAAGTTCCACGGGAAGATCTGGCCGCCGTGGGTGTGGCCCGAGAGCTGAAGACCGATGCCATGCTTGGCGGCCTCGACGATCGACTTTGGCTGGTGCGCGAGGAGCACCACCTCGCGCTCGGGATCGCGCCCCTTCATGGCGCGCTCGAGATCGTGGCCGTGGCCGCGACCGAACTGCTTGGAGCTCCAGTCGTCGACGCCGGCGAGGTCGATCGCGTCCGCGCCGCGGCGCAGCTCGACGCGCTCGTTGCGGAGCGCGCGGATGCCGAGGCGCGCGAGCTCGGCGAGCCACGCGTCGGCGCCGGAGTAGTACTCGTGGTTGCCGGTGACGAAGTAAACGCCGAGGGGCGCGCTGAGCTTGGCGAGCGGCGCGGTGTGCTCACGCAGCGTCTCGACGTCGCCGTCCACCAGGTCGCCGGTGATCACGATCACGTCGGGCTTCAGCGCGTTGGTCTGCGCCACGATCTGCTCGATGAACTCGCGACCGATCGTGGGACCGACGTGGACGTCGGTGAGCTGCGCGATGGTGAGGCCGTCCATGCCAGCGGGGAGACGCTTGAGCGGGACTCGGTGGCGGCGAACCATCACCTCTCCGAGCGCAGAGCGCACGCCCCACGCCGCGGCGCCCGTCGCGAGGATGCCGACGCCCGCGGCCATCGCGCGCCCGACCAGGACTCGACGCGTGGGATCGGGCGCGTCGTTGCGGTGCGCGATTACGACGAGCAGGCGCACCACATCTGCCGCGGCGAACGAGATCACGAGTAGGAAGAGCACACCGAGCCACGTGAACATCACGATGGACACCGGCATCATCACGGAGCGGGGCAGCGCACGTGACAGCGGCATCGCCGCCCACATCGCGAGCCCGAGCACGACGATCGCGATGGTGGCCGCGCGGTGGTAGGACGCGGGGAGCGCCGCGTCACGCACGAGCCGCGCCCACACGTAGCGGTGCAAGAGCACCGTGAGCGCGCCCGTGACCAGGAAGAACACCGCAAACCGCCCGAGGGACACCGGGCCCTAGGATGCCACCGATCGGCTCAGGGGCTCGGCTTTGCGGCGACGCGGGCGTGGTCGCCTCGTCGATGAGCGCACGGAGGTCGAGCAGATCGATCGACCGCCGCGCCCCGCCCCGGTCCGGCACCCCGTCTCGAGTTCCGATCTACTCGCTATACGCGTTAGTTCGGCGAGTTCGGACACAGCGCAACCGCGCCCCACTTGCCGAACTAACGCGTATAGCGAGTAGATCGGAATTTCGATCGGCTCCACCCGCTCGCGGGGGGCCCGCGGGTGTGTGCGTTACCCGGCGAGCAGCTTGAGGATCTCGGGGATCAGCTGCTTGACGCTGGAGTCGCCGGTGCCGGCGACCGAGCCGTTGACCTTCTTCACGATCTTCATCGTGCGGACGTCGACGACCACGCAGGTCTCGCGGATGCCGAAGAACGTGAGCGTCTTGGTGCTCGACGGCGAGTCGATCACCGAGGTCACCGGGACGTTGTAGGTCGTGACCCACGCGTTGAGGTTCGCCTTCGTCGGCGCGCCGCCTCCGTTCGACGCGAGCACCTCGACGATCGCACCGCCCGCGTCCACCACTGACTTTCCCTGCGAGGCCAAATCACGGGCCCCGTTGCGACAGCCGGGTCAGAAGAACTCCGAGACATGGACGAGCGCGTACCCCTTCTTCGCGTCGCGCCGCAGCTTGTCCATGTCCGTGGTGACGTACGGCTTGGTGTTCGCGAGGCTGTCGGCCAGCGGGTTGACGTAGCCCTCCCACGTGAGGTTCGCGACGACGTCGCCCACCTTGTTGCCGTAGGGGCCTGCCGGGTAGGGGCCGAAGGTGATGCCGGTGTCGTCGGGGAGCGTGTCGGTCGCGACCTCGGTCGCCACGCTGTCGGCCGGGGGCTCTGCGGAGTCGGTCGGTTCGGTGGTCGTGTCGCCGGGGGCCGTGGCGGTGTCGCTCGCGACGCCGGTGTCCGCCTCCGAGGAAGAAGCGGGCGCGTCGGAGCTGCCGCCGCAGCCCGCGATGAGGAGGAGGAGAGCAAAGCGCTTCATTTTGCCCTCACGCCAACCCAGGTGAGCGTGCTGAGGCCCTGGCCCGCGTCGGTGACGATCTTGCCGCCGGTGACCTTGCCGGTCGCGACGACCTCGACGACGCCCGCGGTGAACGGCTCCTTGAGGAACTCGTTGCCGAGGCCAATCAGCTCGACGGCGGTGCCCTCGGCGAGGCCACCGGTCGCGTTGATCGTCACCGCGACCTTCTTGTTGAATTTCGCGTCGAACGGCGTGGCCGCGTAGAGGAGCTTCACGTTCGCGCCCTTCACGAACGCCGGGTAGTCCTTCTCTTCGACCTTCACGGCGCGGAGGTGATCGCCGCCCTTGCCGGCCATGGTGAGTTCGACGTCCTCGAGGTCGAGCTCCATCTCGGTGCCGCTCTGGAACGTGAGGGTGAGATCGCCGTGGGTGATCGGCCCGGCCGCGGTGACGATGCGCTTCTCGTTCGGGATGAGCGTGCCGGTCGCGGGGACGGTGGGGAGGATCATCGTGGCCGGGAGCGCGATGTCGCCCATGCCCGAGACGGGGAGCTTCTCGTAGAGGCTCGCGTGCGTGGGACGGCCGTGGACCGACGCCGCGAAGTTCGCGACCTTGATGTAGGAGCCGACGTCGGCGCTGAAGGTGCCGTCGGCCTTCGTCTCGCCGAAGAAGCAGATCGAGCCGCACACCGACACGAGCTTGCCGGCGACCGGCGCGCCGGCCGGGTCGACGACCTTGCCGGTGACCGTCATCACGCAGACGGAGCCCGCGGGGCGCTCGTCCGGCGGCTCGCTGCAGGGCACCTTCGTGGGCCGGGTGTCCGCCGCCGTGTCGGAGACCGGACCGGTGTCCGAGGCGGCGGTGCCGGTGTCGGTTGCGGACGAGGCGGGCGGATCCGCAGAGCTGCACGCGGCCACGAAGAGCGGAGCAAGCCAAAGAAGGCGACGCGACGACATGGGCGCGGAGCTTAGCAGATGGCAGTGGTCGCGCTGCGCAACGCTCCGTCCGCGCCGTGCGTCGCACGGTCATGGCGGCACGCGTCTCGCACCCGCATCACCCCGAAGCCGTCAAGACCATCCTCATCCTGCTCGGCGTCGGCGCGCTCGCGATCTTCGTGCCGATGTGGGCCCCGTTGGTGCTGGCCGCGTGGTTTGCGCATTTCACCCGGCCGCTGCTGAACAAGATCTGCGAAAAACGCCTCGCCAAACGACGTCGGGCCGCGGGCCTCGTGGTGCTGCTCGCGGTGCTGCTCCTGCTCGCGCCGCTCGTGCTGATCGGCGTGTCGCTCGCATCGAGCGCCGTCGAGCTCGTGCACAAGGCCATGCAGTCGAAGGGCGGTGCCGCCGCGCTCAAATCGATCGTCTCGAGCGATGGCAACAACCTCGATCTCGGGGCCATGCTCCGTGCGCCGGAGAAGCTGCTGGAGCTTGCCAGGCAGCACGGCACCCGCGCGTGGACGACACTCAATCTGATCGCAGGCGCGACCGCCCGCGCGTTCATCGCGTTCTTCGTGTTCCTGCTCGGCGCTTACACGTTCCTCGTCGACGGGGAGAGCGCGTATCGGTGGTGTCGTCGGCACGCGCCGGTGCGCCCCGAGCTCTTCGATCGGTTCGGCGACGCGTTCAACGAGACGGGCCGCGGCCTTCTCATCAGCGTGGTGCTCACCGGCCTGCTCCAGTCCTCGATCGCGACCGTGACCTACCTGGTGCTCGGCGTGCCGAGCGCGCTGGTGCTCGGGCTCATCACCTTCTTCGCGTCGTTGATCCCGTCGGTCGGCACCGGCCTCGTGTGGGCACCGGTGGCGGCGGGTCTCGCGCTCACCGGTCGCACCGGTGCAGCGATCGCCCTGGTGGTGATCGGCGTGCTCGTGATCAGCATGATCGACAACTTCCTCCGCCCGGTGTTCTCCCGGTGGGGCAAGCTCGATCTGCCGTCGTTCGTGGTGCTCGTGACGATGTTCGGCGGGCTCGCGCTGTTCGGCGCGTGGGGCCTCGTGCTCGGCCCGCTCATCGTGCGCCTCTTCGTCGAGGCGCTCCGTATCGCGCGCGAAGAGCGGTTGACCGGAGCGCACACCACGCTCAGCCCGCCGCGGGCCGAGGAGTAGTTACGGTGCGCTCTGGAAGACGACCACGCGCTCCTGCACGCCGTTGGTGCGGCTCGGGTGACCGAACTCCGCCGAGCAGCAGGCGTTGGTGACGACCGCGCGGGTCATCTTGAGCGTGAGCTGACAGCTCTCCGTCTCTTTGCCCGCGGGCGTCTTGAGGTCGCCGGCGTTGATCGTGAACGTGCCGGGATCGCCGGAGATCGTGCGCGGGACGTGGCTCGAGATGCACGGGCCGGTGAGGGAGTATTTCATCTCGGCGCCGCTGCCGGGAGCGGCGTTCCAGGTGAAGGTGAGCGGCTCGCGGCGCGAGTGCATCGCCGGGGCGGCGACGGTGAACGCGGGCGGGACGGTGACCTTGTTGCCGAGCGCGCTCGCGCCCTTGGCGCGGATGAAGTCGAGCTTGAACTCGCCGTCCATCGCGGCGAGGTCGACGCCGTAGGCCGTCTTGCCGGAGGTGTTGAGGATGGAGAGCGCCTGACGGGCGCCGGCCGGGTCGACGATGATGAGCTGGTCGCCGCTCGAGAGGCGCGCCCAGACGAGCGACTCCCATGAACCGACGTGGAGCGCCGCGTAGACCTTGCTCTTCGAGCCGTCGTTGACCACGTCGAGCTCGAGCGACATGCCGTGGGTGGTCACGTCCTGCGAGTCGACGGACTCCTTCTTGACGCATCCGGCGAGGAGGGGGGCGGCGACCAGGGCGGTAAGGATGAGGGAAGTGCGCATTTGAGGAGTGCCTCCGAGCCGAGCCGTTAGCACGGCATGTACCAATTTGTCTCGTCCGAGCTTTTTCACGGGCGGAAGCCCGGCCCGTGAACGCCCGGCCACGGGTGCCCTACGCTCGCTGTCACCGTGCCTTCGACGAAGCCCCTCCTCATCCTCTTCACCGGGACGACCGTTCCGCTCGTCAAAGAGCGCCACGGAGACTTCGACAGCCACTTCCGCGAGGCGATCGGCGACGCGTGGGAGGGCGAATGGGCGACCTTCGACGCGCGCGACGTCTCGGCGCCCCTCCCCCCGCGCGAGAACTTCGCGGGGATCATCGTCACCGGCTCGTCCTCGAGCGTCACCGACCGGCTCGACGAGCCGTGGATGACGCGCCTCGAGGCCTGGCTCCGCGGCGCAGTGGTGGAGCAGGTGCCGCTCCTCGGCGTGTGCTTCGGACATCAGATCCTGGCGAGCGCCCTCGGCGGCGAGGTCCGCAAGAACCCGCGCGGGCGCGCGATCGGCAGCCGGGTGGTGCGGCGGGTCGTCGACGACCCCTTGTTCGAGGGGCTCCCCGAGGCGTTCGAGGTGAATGTCTCGCATCGCGATCACGTCGCGGTGCCGCCGCCGGGCACGACCAAGCTCGTCACGGCCGACCACGACGACCTCCACGCCTTCTCCGCCGGTCCGGTCGCCCGCGCCGTCCAATTTCATCCAGAGTTCAGCGATCAGATCGCCCGCGGCTACATCGAGCAGCGGATGGACCTCCTCCGGGGCGAGGGCTTCGACCCCGAGAGCCTCCACCGCGACGTCGTCGACGTCCCGCACGCCCGCCGCCTGCTCCGCAACTTCGTCACGAACTTCGTGCGGCAGCCTCGCACCCCGGTCCGGGGCTCGGCGGGTCCCGAGAAATAGGCGCGCGCGCCAGCGAACGCCTAACCTGATATACGGGGGCCTTCCAAGGGAGAAACTGCGTCTATGCCGGAACGAATCGGGCTGCTCGTGGGGATGGAGAACTCGTTCCCGCCGGCCTTCATCGAGCGCGTGAACCGTGAGTCGTCGTCGACGGGTGTGGTCGCGGAGCTCGCGAAGATCGGCGAGACGCGCGCCGAGGACTGGCAGAGCCCCTACCGCGTGCTGATCGACCGCATCAGCCAGGAGATCCCGCACTACCGCTTCCACCTCAAGGCGGCCGCGCTCTCGGGCACCTACGTCATCAACGACCCGTTCTGGTGGAGCGCCGACGACAAGTTCTTCGGCTACTCGCTGGCGAGCAAGCTCGGCGTCGCGGTCCCGCGCACCGTGATGCTCCCCCAGAAGGACTACATGCACCGGATCGACAAGAGCCGGTCGCTGCGCAACCTCGAGTTCCCGCTCGATTGGGAGGCCATCACGAAGTACGTCGGCTTCCCCGCGATCCTCAAGCCGGCCGACGGTGGCGGCTGGCGCGACGTCTACGTGGTGAAGAATTTCGAAGAGCTCATGCGCGCCTACGACTCGTCGGCGCAGCTCGTGATGACGCTCCAGGAGTTCATCGACTTCGACGAGTACATCCGCTGCATCTGCATCGGCCGTGAGGCGATTCTCCCCATCAAGTACGACCCCAAGCGCCGCTGCTACGTGGTGACGCCCGGCGGGTTCATGTCCAAGGAGCTCGAGGCGAAGGTGCGCGAGGGCGCCTTCAAGATCTGCGACGCGCTCGGCTACGACATGAACAGCGTCGAGTTCGCCGTCCGCGACGGCATCCCCTACGCGATCGACTTCACCAACCCCGCCCCGGATATGGCCAAGGAGTCGGTGCTCGAGCCGCACTTCAGCTGGTGTGTCGAGGAGATGGCGAAGTTCACCATCAAGGTCGCCCGCGACGGCCGGAGCTCGCTCGGCGAGCACTACCGGTTCTCGCGCTATCTTCCGCCTCATCTGCGCGCTACGACGCCGGGAGATCAACCGAAGATCGCGGTGGGAGGGTCGAAGTGAAGCTGCCGAGCAACGTCCTCGAGGGTCAGTTCACCCTCGGTGTGGAGGAAGAGTTCCAGATCGTCGATCCCGAGACGGGCGAGCTCCGCTCCTACGTGAGCCAGCTCCTCGAGAAGGGCGGCAAGTCGGTGCTGCGCGAGCGCGTACGCCCCGAGATGCACCAGTCGATGGTCGAGGTCGGCACCGGCATCTGCCAGAACGTCGCGCAGGTGCGCGACGAGGTGAAGGAGCTGCGCCAGCACCTCGACATGCTCGCGCGCAAGAGCGGGCTCCGCATCGTCGCCGCCGGCACCCACCCCTTCAGCGACTGGAAGAAGCAGGACATCGTCCCGCACGAGCGCTACTCGCACCTCGTCGCCGAGCTCGAGGACATCGCGCGCGAGAACCTCATCTTCGGTCTCCACGTGCACGTGGGCATCAAGAAGAAGGAGGTGGCGATGGCCCTGGCGAACCAGATTCGCTACTTCCTGCCGCACCTCCTCGCCCTGTCCACGTCGTCGCCGTTCTGGCTCGGTCGCAAGAGCGGTCTCAAGTCGATCCGCTGCGAGATCTTCAAGCGCTTCCCGCGCACCGGCATCCCCGACGAGTTCCGCAGCTACGCGCAGTTCCAGGCCTTCGCCGATCTCCTCGTGAAGGTCGGCTCGATCGACAACGCCAAGAAGATCTGGTGGGACGTCCGCGTCCACCCGTTCTTCGACACGATCGAGGTCCGCATCTGCGACATGGCGACGCGCCTCGAGGACTGCGTGTTCATCGCCGCGCTCGTGCAGGCGATCACCGCGCAGCTCTATTGCCTCCACGTGCGCAACCAGCAGTGGCGCAGCTACCACCGCGCCCTCATCGAGGAGAACAAGTGGCGCGCCGTGCGCTACGGCCTCGACGCGAAGTTCATCGACTTCGGCAAGGAGGCCGAGGTGCCGATCCGCGAGCTCATCCCCGAGCTGCTCGAGTTCGTCGACGAGGCGGCCGGCATCCTCGGCACCCGCGAGGAGCTGCGCACCGGCGTCGACCGCATCTTCAAGGACGGCACCAGCGCCGACCGCCAGCTGAAGGTCTTCCAGGACAGCGGCATGGACGCGAAGAAGGTCGTCGAGCACCTGATGCGCGAGACGATGGAGGGCATCCCCGAGCTCCCGCTCGAGGGCCCGGTCAGCAAGAGCGCGCCGCCCGCGAAGTGAACGAAGGAGCCGCGGGCGTAAGCCCGCGGTTGCATCCACGGGAGCAACCGCGCGCTCACGCGCGCGGCCCCGTCGCGCTATCCGGTTCGGGACACGGGCGTAACGGCGCCGCGTCGCGGGCTACCGTAGGTGCATGCTTCGCTTCTCCATCGTCTCGATAATTCTGATCGGTTGTGGCGGTTCGGTCGCGCAGAACCCGAGCGAGCCCGTCGACAGCGGCACCGTCGACACGGGTTCGCCCGTCGTCGTCGACACCGGCTCGCCGCCCATCGTCGACAGCGGCGCGCCCCCGCTCACCGAGACCGGCCCCGGGCCGAGCCCCACCGGCGCCACGCCCCCGCCGCGGCCGCCGGCGATGTCCTCGGGCGGCGCGACCAAGTGGTTCGCCGTGAAGAAGCTCAACCTCGGGCTCACCCATCGCCTGACCGGCGTCGCCGATTACAGCGCATGGAAGCAATACGGCTACGACCTCGACGCGCGCACCACCACCAAAGAGGACTCGAAGACGAGCGCCAACTCGTGCAAGCGCCGAGCGGGCTCGCCCACCAGCGTGCTCACCGACGGCGAGCTCGGTCGCGACAACAACTTCGGTCAGCACTTCATGGCGGTCGTCAAATCGCTCAAGGCCGACGCCGAGGACGCGGTCAACTTCGCGATTCTCGAGGGCCGGACCACCCTGCTCCTTCGCCTCGACAACGTCGGCCCGGCGGACAACGCCTCGGTGCCCGGCGCGCTCTTCGTCGGCGGCATCCGCGGCGTCGCGCCGAAGTGGGACGGCACCGACAAATGGCCGATCGACTCGTCGTCGGTCAACGCGATGAAGGAGTCGCTCTACAAGTTCCCCAAGGGCTACATGGCCGGCGGCACGTGGGTGAGCGGCGACTTGGGCAGCGGGACCGCGCTCGTCCCGATCCCCCTCACCTATCCGCCGATCCTCATGCCGCTCGACAGCGCGGTGATGTCGTTCAACGTCGCGACCGGCGACATGGGCACCATCGCCGGCGCGGCGAACACCGCCAAGCTCACCGAGTCGATGACCCCGGCCCTCAAGCGGTACGGCATCTGTCCCGGCAACGCGACCTACGAGCAAGTCGTCGCGACCATGACGCAGTCCGCAGACCTGGTGATCGGCGCGCCGCTCCTACAGGACGTCACGCGCGAGTGCGATGCGCTGTCGGTCGGCATCGGGTTCACCGCGTCGCCGATCACCGCGTCGGACGTGATCCTCGCCCCGCCCCCGCCCGTCCCCGACGAGTGCATTTAGACCAACCAGCGCGGCGGGGCCGCGGGCGTGAGCCCGCGGTTGCGCATCACGCGTGGGCCGGGAGCCGCGAGCGTGAGCGAGCGGGTTGTCGAGGGCGCAACAACCCGCTCCCTGACGGTCGCGGCTCCACACGCGTCGCCCGGGAGCAACCGCGCGCTCACGCGCGCGGCCCCGTCGTTACCGTTGCTCAGCCGCCGGCGCCGAAGTTCTGCGTCCAGTAGTGGCGATACGTGGACGACGGGTTGTTCCAGTAGCCGACGCCGAGCTGGGTGTAGCTCTTGTTCATGATGTTGGCGCAGTGGCCGTCGCTCTTCATCCACTGGTCCATCGTGGCGGCGACGGTGGCGTTGCCGGCAGCGATGTTCTCGCCCATCGTGCCGCCCTTGTAGCCCTCGGCCTTCATGCGATCGAACGGCGACTTCCCCGCCAGGTTGGTGTGCGAGAAGTAATTCTGCGTCGCCATGTCCTTGCTGTGCTTGCGGGCGGCGAGCTGCAGGAGCGGGTGCATCACGAGCGGACCGGCCGGGCCGAACGTGCCCTTGGTGTTGCAGTTCGCGCCGGCGGCCCGCCGCTTGTTGGTCTCGGCGAGGATGCCCTCTTCGAGCGCCGCGTTCGCCGCGGGCCAGTCGCCGCTCGTGCCGGTGTCCGTCGGCGGCGCGGCGGTGTCGGCCTTCGGCGTGCCGGTGTCGGCTTTGGGCGCGCCGGTGTCGGCCGCGGGCGTCGTCGAGTCGGCGCCGCCAGCGTCGTCGTCGACCGTGGCGCCGCTGTCCTCGGTCGTCGTCGCAGCGTCGTCGTCGACCACCGGTCCGTCGATGCCGCCGTCGGCGCTCGAGCAACCCACTTCCAAAGAAGCACAAGCAGCGACCGCAGCGATCACGGCCGCAAGCGAGCGGTAGTTCATGGGCCGTAGCGTCGCACGCCCCGAGCTTCGTGCACGATCAGAACGGCGATCGACGAAAAATTCAGCGGGGGTGTTACTCGTCCCACCCGCTCACGATCGGGGACGGCTCGCCGGTGGAGAGGAGCCACAGCTGATGGGCCGCGCGGGTGGCCGCGATGTGCAGCAGGTGCCGCGACTCGTCCTCGGCCGGGTAGCTCTGGGTGTTCACGTCGAGCAGGATCACATAGTCCCACTCGAGCCCCTTCACCTGCTTCACGTCGGTCACGTCGATGCCGGCCTTGAAGGGGAAGTCCTGCGCGCGCACGCGCCGCAGATGGGGGATCTCGCTCTGCTGGAGGACGTCGCAGTAGACATCGGCCTGCCAGGGGAACCGCGCGATGCAAGCGACGCTCGCCATCGTCTCGCGCGCGAACAGATCGCGGAGCGCCGACGCGAGGAACGCCGCGGCGGTGCCCTGGTCGTGGAAGCGGTGGCGCTCGATCGGCGCGCCGTCGCGCGTGGCGATCGGCGGGACCGCGGGCGCGATCGGACCGAGCACCTCGCGCGCGAGATCGAGGACCTGGCGCGTGGAGCGGTAGCCGATCTGCAGCGGCTCGACCTCGACATGGGGGAGGCCGAGCGCCTCGAGCGCCGGCGCGAACTCGCCGAGGCCGACATCGAGCGTCAGGCGCTGCGCGACGTCTCCCGCGAGCGTCATCGACCGCTCGCCCGCGACCTCGTGAACGCACTCCACGAGGACCTTGAGATCGATGGAGGCGCAGTCCTGCACCTCGTCGACGAACGCGTGCTCGTACTGCAGGAGCGATTTGCCGCGACCGCGCAGCGGGCCGCGGAGGCGTTGATGGAGACGGAGGAACAGGGCGTCGTCCTCGGTGTCGAGCGACGGGCCGAGCTCTTCTTCCTCGTCGACCGGCTTGTCGTCGATGCCCAGGTTTCGCCGCGCGTAGTCCTCCTCGGCGTCGTCGTCGTGGTCGTGGTCGCGGTAGGCGGGACGGCTCTCGTCGTCGGGCGCGCGCGACGGGCGACGCGGCATCACCTCTTCGGCCTCGTCGGCCGCGGCCGCCTCGTCGGTCGGCTCGCCCGTCGCTTCGTCTCGCTTCGGCTCGGGGGGCGCGCCGACGGCGTGGAGCACCGCCTCGCACCGTCGCGAGCACCACCGGTGGGCCTCTTCGATCTCGGCGCGCGTGAGCGGCGCGACGCCGGCGGGCGAGGGCGGCAGGTTCTGGAGGAGCGTCTTGTCGGTGAGGAGATCGGCCCAGACCGAGAGCACGTCCTTGGCCCGCCGACCGAGGCGCACGAGCGCGTGGTCGACGAGCACCCGCGGGCCGGAGGGCTTCGGCGCCGCGACCGGCAGCGGCAGGGTGCCCGCGAGCCACTTGCGGACGCCGGACACGCGCGGAGCGAGCGCGCTCGGCGCCAGGATCTTCCACGCCTCGAGGATCGGCTGCGATACGTCGGCCGGCGCACGGGCGCACGCCTCGCGCAGCTCCTCGTCGATCGACTTCGCGAGCTCGTCGACCTTGCGCTCGAGCGCCTGCAGCAGGCCGGGGTGCTTCTTCAGCTTGATGACCGAGGGCGGCGTCTCGTCGGTCACCCGCGCGGGCAGCGACGGCAGCGCACGCAGGCGCGTCTCGCGCTGCCAGTCGTGCAGCGTGATCACCGGCACGTCCGGCACGTCGAGCGCGGGGAGCACGCGCGACGTGTAGCTCGCGAGCGCCTTGCTCGGGACGATGACGATCACCCGGTCGGGCGTGAAGCGCTTGGGCGCGTGGTACGCGAGGTAGGCGATGCGGTGCAGACCGATCGTCGTCTTGCCGCTGCCGGCGCCGCCCTGGATGACGACCACGCCGGCCGCCGGCCGCGAGATCGCCTCGAACTGCTTGGGATCGAGGAGCGCCGCGATCTCGGGGAGGAAGCGATCGCGACGGCCGAGGCCGTCCTCGCCCATGCCCGCGCCGAGCGAGCCGCGCTGTTGGGTGGGCAACACCGCCGTGCCCTGCCCGCCGGCGAGCATCGTCGCGCGCTTCTGCATCGCGCGCCAACCGGTCTTGCCGCGGACGTAGGTGGCCTCGGATGCGCCGATGCGCATGAGCTTCGACTCGACGATCGTGACGTCGCGCCGCACGAGCACCTCGCCGTCGACGTCCTTGTCGCCGAAGGACTCCTCGTAGGACTCGCCCTCTTGGTAGCGGTAGTAAATGCGGCTGACCGGCGCGTTGCGCCAGTCGACGACGCGGACGCCGTGCTCCGAGTCGAGGTAGGTGCCGCGCCCGAGGCACACGTCGCGGATTCGGCCCTCCTCGCGCAGGCGGAGGTGCGCGAAGTACGGCGAGCGCGCGTCGATGGTGACGTCCGGCACCTCTTGGCGGCGGGCGGCGACGGCCTGCAGCCGCTCCATTTGGGCGATGAGCGGCGGCGCGTCCTCGAGGCGAGCTTCGGCGAGCTGGTCCCGGAGAGCGATGAGCTCGGTGTCGTAGTCCCGCTTCTCGTGCTTGCGAATCCTCGCCCGGAGCGAGGTGAGGACCCGATCCAGCACCTTTTCCTCGTCGCGGACGGTGGCGGGGAGCTCTTCGGCTTCCGGACGGGGCGGGGTTTCCTCGGGGCTGCTCACAGGGGGTTCAGGGGCCTAGCCGTGTTTTCGTGCGGTCGCAAAGCAGCACCTCGCCGGGCTAGCATCCGGCCCGATGCTTTCCCGATCCCTCCTCCTCGGTTTCGTCGCCCTGTCGGTCGCCTGCGGCGGCGGTCTGAAATTGAAGTTGGTCAATCAAAGCGCGGCCAAGCCGAGCAACGTCGCCGTCTACTTCGCGGTCGACACCAGCGGCGGCGAGCCCGTGCCGGGGCTGACCGCCGACAAGTTCATCATCTACGAGGACGGCCAGAAGGTCAGCGAGTTCGAGAGCAAGCAAACCATCCTCAACCCGACGGTCGCCGCCGCGCACTACACCCTCCTGCTCGTCGACATGTCCGGCTCGATCGTCGAGTCCAAGAGCGCACCGAAGGTCATCGACGCGGCGGCGAAGTTCACGGCCAAGGTCGGCAAGTATCACAAGGTCGGGGTCGCCGCGTTCGACGGCTCGACCGAGCTGACCGGCGTCGTCCCGTTCACCGAGTCGGGCGGCGCGGCGCAGGCGGGCATCGAGAAGCTCGCCACGTTCAAGCCGAAGGATCCGTCGACCAACCTCCACGGCGCCGTCGTCGAGGGTCTGAAGACGCTCCGCAAAGCGCTCGACGCCGAGTCGAAGCCCCTCAAATTCGGCACGCTCGTCGTGTTCACCGACGGCTCCGACCGCGCCAACCGCGTCTCGCGGGACGACATGAAGAAGGCGATGGTCGACGACAAGCACAAGGACTTCGACATCTACGCGATCGGCGTCGGCCCCGAGCAGGAGATGAAGGGCAGCAAGCTCGACGAGATCGGCAAGAGCGGCACGGTCTACGAGTCCGACCCGGCGAAGACCGATCAGGCGTTCGACAAGATCGCCACCAAGATCGAGGGCATGACCCAGCGGTACTACCTGCTCTCGTATTGCACGCCGTCGCGCGCCGGCGAGCACGAGGTCGAGATCGAGGCCAAGACCGACAAGGGCAGCGGCTCGCTCAAGTACAAGTTCAAGGCCGACGGCTTCGGCCCGAACTGCGATCCCAACACCCCCCCGCCCTTCGACCTCGCGCACCCGGTGGACCCGAAGGACGGCAAGAGCGGCAGCAGCGGCAGCAGCGGCAGCGCGACCGGCACCGTAAAGGTCGAAACGAAGAAATAGGCGCGCGCGTCAGCGAGCGCCTGAGGTTTCTTTGGGCGCGCGCATCAGCGAGCGCCTGAGGTTTCTTTGGGCGCGCGCGTCCGCGAGCGCCTGAGGTTTCTTTGGGCGCGCGCGTCAGGGAGCGCCTGAGGTGAGACAGGACGGATCGTCGTGAAGTGAAGCTCAGGCGCTCGCTGACGCGCGCGCCTAAGGTTTTCTTCCCACCAGCTCGAGGTCGAAGCTGAGATCCGACGACGACGAGTTCGACTGGTGGACCTCGACGGCGAGGATGTTCGAGCCCTCCTTCAGCGTCGCCGCGGGGACGTAGAAGGTGTGGAACGTGTCCTCGTCGGCGCTGGCGATCGTGCTCGAGGCGAACGTCGTGTGCGCGATGGTGCCGCTCGGCATGTTGCTCCGCACGACCTCGACGCCGTTGAGGTACACGACGGCCCCGTCGTCGCGGAGCAGCCGGAACGTGAGCTGGTCGAAGTCCGCGGCGCCGGTCACGGTGATGAAGCGGCGGAAGTAGATGGCTGGGTACGGGGTGACGATCGGCGCGTCGGCGTCCGGGCCGGCGTCGGTCGTGAAGGAGCCGTCGACGATCGTCTTCTCGTCGCCGTCGCCGAAGCCGAGCTGCGCGGCGCCGCTCTTCCACGCGCCGTCGTCGTAGCCGCCGCCGCCGCGCCAGCTCGTGGAGGTTGGAGAGCGCCCGCCGTCGAGGAATCGCCACGTGCCACCGCGCGCGAGCAGCGTGACGTAGACGGGCGCGGCGTCGATCGGCGCGGTGTCGACCGGCGCGGAGTCGACGGCGCTCGTATCCGCGGGCGCGCCGGTGTCGATCGGCGCCGTCTCGACCGCGGAGGTATCCGGCAGCTCGGTGTCGACCGCGCTGGTGTCCTCGACGGTGGTGTCGACGGCGACGGAGGTATCGATCGCGCTCGGGTTGGCGTCGACATTCGGCGGCGTGAACGCGAACTCGGGGTACGCGCAGCCGAGCAAGCCGACGACGAGCGCCAGGCGCGTCATGCGCGCATCCAGGCCTCGACCGCGGCGGCGTCGATCGGGATCGCCCGGGTGAGGATCTCGGGCTCTCCGTGGGTGCAGAGGACATCGTCCTCGAGGCGGATGCCGCGCACGTCGCGGAACCGCGCGAGCGCGTCGCGATCGAGGTCCTTGGCGAAGGGGCCGACGAGCGTGTCGTCGCGGAGGATCGCCGGGACCTGATAGAAGCCGGGCTCGATGGTGACCGCCATGCCGGGCGCGAGATCGCGATCGAGACGCAGATAGCGGTCGCCGAAGCGCGGCGAGCGGGTGCGGCCGGGCGCGTAGCCGGCGCGGTCGCCGAGATCCTCCATGTCGTGCACGTCCAGGCCGAGGAGGTGCCCGACGCCGTGCGGGAAGAAGATGGTGTAGGCGCCGCGCTCGACGAGTCCGTCGACGTCACCGCGGAGGATGCCGAGATCGACGAGACCGCGAACGATCGTGCGGCCCGCCTCGAGGTGCACGTCCCGATAGCGAACGTTGGGGCGCACCTTGGCGATCGCGGCGCGGTTGGCGGCGAGGACGACGTCGTAGAGCGCGCGCTGCGTGGCGCTGAAGCGACCAGAAGCCGGATAGACGCGGGTGACGTCGCTCGACCAGCCCTCGGCGTTCTCGGCGCCGGCGTCGACCAGCAGCAGATCGCCCTCGGCGACCATACCGTCGGAGCGCTCGTGGTGGAGCACCTCTCCGTGCGTGGTGACGATCGACCCGTACGCCGTCGTCATGCCGCACTTGATGAACTCGGCCTCGATCGCCGCGCGCACGACGGCCTCGCGGATCCCGGGCCGGAGCGCGCGCGCGCCGGCGTGGTGGCCCGCCGTGGTGGCCTCGCACGAGCGACGGATCTGCGCGACGGCGGCCTCGTCGTGGATCAGCCGGGCGCCGAGGAGCGCGTCGGCGAGGAGCGAATCCGGGCCCTCGAGCGCGGAGGCCCCTCGCGGGCGCACCGTGCGGCCGAGGAGTGACGACTGCCACGCGGCGGTGGTGTCGTCGTTGGCCGGAATGGTGGCGACCGCGCGGCCGGCGAGCGCGGCCGGGAGCTCCTCGATCGGCGCGACCGCGTCGACCCCGGCGCGCTTGCGGAGCTCTCCGAGCCCCTCGGACTCGCCGTGCCACAGCGGGTCGTCGGAGGCCGCGGGCACCACGAACAACGTGGCGCGCGAGCCGTCGAGCAGGAGCGCGGCGCCGGGGAGCTGCGCGCCGGTGAGGTAGAGGAAGTGCGACTCGGCGCGAAACGGATAGCGATTGGCTGGGTAGTTGCGCGCGCGGTACGAGCCCGCGACGAGCAACGCCGGGAGATCGCCGAGCGCGTTGCTCAGCTTGGTGCGACGAACGACGAGCGCCGAGGTCGGGGTCGGATCGGTCCAGATCACCCGTGAATCGTAGCACTCGCCTCAGATGTCGATGACCTCTTCTCCGAGAACCAGCTCACCGCGACGGACAGCGTAGGGCGTGACGCGCTGAGGAAACACGGCGCCGCAGTCGCCGTCGTAGGTGAGCACGAGCCGGCGGTCGCCGTCGTGGGTGACGATCCGCCCGCCGTAGCGGGTGGCGTCGGTGCCGAACCCCTGGACCCGGATCTCGCCCGCGAACGAGGTGCCGCGCGCGAGATAGACGACCGTGTCGTCGAGGGACACTCGGTTGACCGTCAACGAGGCGGTCGCGTGCGCGAGCCCGCGCTCGTCGAGCTCATGGGCGAAGGCCTCGAGCGTCTGCTCCATACCGCGGACGACGACGATCGCCGCCGCGACCACCGGGGTGATGTCGTAGCCCTCTGCGGTCTTCACCCCCTCATCGGCCAGGAAGGCGTAGTTGTCCTTGCCCAGCTGGTTGCGCAGACGCCGGTGGACCGCGTTCTTCTCGTGAAAGCCGCGGAGCGCGCCGACGATGGCGCCGCACGCCGCGCGAGGCTCGCGCCACGGCGTCTCCCTGGTGCGGCCGAAGTGGATCTCGTCGGTCTCGTCCTCGCGACCGACGTGGCTCTGTAGGTCCACGTTGACCAGCACGTACGACTGGTCGTTCGCGGAGTAGAACCGCTCGCGCAGCCGTGCGTCCATTTGGTGGGCCGAGGTGACGTGCGCGAGCGTGGCCGGATCGTCGACCCCGCCGCCAGCGGGCGTGAACGACTCGAGTTTCGCGCCGCCGATCTCCGAGAGAAACGCGAATCGATGGGCGACGACCTGCTCGTAGACGTGCTTGGCTTCGTTCTGATGGATGCGGTCTCCGCAGTGGGTGTGCGCAAGCGTCGTCATCACGCTCGGCTGCGTGAGGTCGGTGGCACACACGCCGAGGGGATGGTCGCCGAGCGAGGCGATCTGCAGCTCGTCGCGCAAGAGCTGGAGCCCGTTCACGAGCACGTAGCGGTCGCGAACGAACTCGTTGAGATAGATGAACAACGAGTTGCGCTCCATGCCGAACGCGGCCGGAAGCGACCACAGCCGGCGGTGGCGAACCTCGGCTGCGCTCGGGTCGAAGGGCATCGCGCCAGTCTAACCGCGGTCGCGCTCGTCACCACGCTCGCGGCGGGGGCCTCGGCGAGCGATCACCACCCCTATCCCTCGGCCCCGTGGATGGTGGCGCAAGCCCTCCCGAGCCCCGAGCACACCGGCCGGAGCTTCGGCCTGCGCTGGCAGCTGACTCCCTTCCTCCACTCGTGGGGCATCCATCGGAGCGCCCCGCGGCGGTGGCGCGCGTTCGTCGTCGAGCCGCCGATGCGCCACAGCGGCTCGTTCGAGCTGTACGTGTCCCCGGAGTGGCTGCGCGATCGCGGGTGGCTGGGGCGCGCGGGCGTCCGCAGCTACTTTCCGATCGTCGATCGCGGCGAGGCGCTCTCGATCTCGATCGGGACGTCGGCATGGTTCGACCGGGGACGGGTCGGTCCGTCGCTCGAGCTCGGGGCCTACACCCTGTTCGGCGTGCTCGGCCTCCAGCTCACCCACTCGCCCGGGCTCGCGCGCGCCGAGTGGACCGGGACCCTCCAGGTGCGTGTCCTATGAGGTGGCTGCTCCTCGTCGCCGCGCTGCTCGGCTGCGGCCGCGTGCACACCGTGCTCCGCGGCGCGACCTCGGTCTTCCGCAGCAGCGCGCGCGCACCGCGTTCGGACGATCCCTCGCTCCGCGCCGACGTTCGACTCAGCGTGCAGTGGGTCGGGCACGCGACGACGCTGCTCCAGCTCGACGACCGGATGATCGTCACCGACCCCGCCATCGTGCCGACGGTGGGCCTGCTCTCGAAGCGCATCGTCGCGCCCGGCGTGACCGAGTTCCCCCGCCTCGATCTCGCGGTGATCTCGCACATGCACTTCGACCACCTCTCGTATGCGTCGCTCGAGGCGCTCGAGAGCAAGATCGGCCTGCTCGCGATCCCCGAGGGCGGCTTCCCGTACCTTCCCGCGTTCGCGTTCGAGGCGCGGGAGTCGGCGCACTGGGCCTCGATCGAGCACGCGGGCGTGCGCCTGACGGCCGTACCCGCCGCGCACGGCGGCTGGCGCTACGGCGTCGACGCGGCGTGGGCGCGCGCCGTGTGCGGGTGGGTGCTCGAGTACCACGGCTTGAGCGTCTACTTCGCGGGCGATACCGGCTACGACGGAGCGCTGTTCGCGGCGATCGCCCGGCGGTTTCCCGCGCTCGATCTCGCGCTGCTCCCGATCGCGCCGATGGAGCCGCACGACCTGATCGGCCGGTGGCACATGAACCCGGCCGAGGCGGTGCGCGCGACGACCGTGCTCAACGCGAAGCGGATGGTGCCGATCCACTTCGACACCTTCGTCAACTCGCTCGACATGCCGGGCGATGCCGGCCCCACGCTCGCGGCCGCTGCGCGCACGGCGGGGCTCGTCGAGGGCCGCGTCACCATCCTCGAGATCGGCGAGCGCCGGGTGTTCGTGAGCCGGTGAGCTACACTTCTCCGACCGTGCGCCGCTGGCTCGCAGCTCTGGTGTTGCTCATCGCGCCCGACGCGGTCGCGGACGGTCCGGCGCCGGTCACCGTCATCCAGCACGGGCCCAAGACGATCAAGGTGCGGCTCTCGGTCGGGGCGACCACGCCGTGCGACTCCTCGGCGAACAAGCAGCTTTACACCGGGCCGATGAAGCCCGGCGAGCACCTGGTGTGGCCGTTCACCGAGGCGTGCGCGTGCCTCGAGCAGACGTACGACGACTTCCCCGAGGTCGGTTGGAGCACGCCGCTCCTCCGCTGCCGCCCCAAGACGTGCATCGGCCAGTGGTGCGGCCCGGACTACCGCTACCCGATCTCGTTCGACGTGTACTCCAAGCGGCCGAGCTGACGCTCAGAAGTAGCGCCCGTCGAACGCGCGACCGTGCAGCGCGAACGAGACGCCCATGGAGCGATCGGCGGGGAAGAAGACGTTGCCGCCGCCCCACACCGTCATGGTGGTCCACGGGCCCGTCCATAGATCGACCGCGACGCGCGGCTCGAGGAGGAACGCCAAGTTGTTGAGACTGCCCTGCACCCACTCGCCGTTGGGCTTGCGGCCCTCGACGGTGACGCTCGCGATCTGCAGGCCGATGAGCGCCTCGAGCCGCGCGGAGAACGGACCGAGCGGGAGGCGCGCGCCGATGACCGAGGCGATCTTGGCGTGGACGAAGTTGATGCCCGATTTGTTGCGGATCTCGACCTCGGCCGGCTGCGCGAACGTGGGGTGCACCGAGCCGAGCGCGACGCCCCAATCGATGCCGAGGTAGAGCGTACGGTTGACGTAGCCGGACATGCGGAAGTCGAACCCGACGTCGTCGATCGAGCGCATGCCGAGCGCCTGACCGGGGAGCCGGAAGCGGACCGGGTTGTCCTTGCCGAGGGTGCCGGACCAGTTGCGGGCCGCGGGGACGAGGTGACTACTCGTGAGCCCCACGCCGAGGGTGAGCGGGAACGAGCGCTCGTGCGACCACAGATCGCCGAAGCGGCTGCACACGCGATCGCCGGTGATGTCGCTCTGCTCGTGGCAGCTCGAGTGGGCGTGCGCCTGGCGCGGGAGCGCGACGAGGGGGAGCGCGAGGACCAGGAGCGCGAGGACGAGGCGCTTCACGGGCGCACCTCCCAGTATTCGCCGCTCGGGCGAAAGCAGAACGGCGGGCCGGGCGGGTGCGAGGAGCCCGGCGAGATGCCGGCGACGTTGAGGCAGATCGCCGTGAGCTCGAGCGGCGCCGCGGCGCGCAGGCGCACCTTCTCGATGCCACGGGCCGCCGCGTCGACGTGGAGGAGGTGCACTTCGGCTCTCGGGTCGACGATGGAGAGCGGGAGCACGTGGCCCTCGCGGTCGACGCCGGAGAACGCGATGCCGCGGAGATCGAACGCGGTGGGGTGAAGGCAGGTGTTGCCGAAGCGGGTGATGAGGACTGCGGCGTCGGTATCGTGGGCGGGGGGGCGGAGACCGAAGGCGACCTCGAGACACCCAAGGTTTTGGAACGACCGCGCGTCGACATCGGGGTGCGCGTTGACCGCGTGCGACGAGTACCCGGGCAGACACCCGAGCGCGAATCCCAACGGGAATAGAGCAAGCCAGCGCACGGCGCGCGGTGAAGCAACGAACGTGCTCGCGAGAAATTCCCCGATTTGGTGGTGACAGCAGCGATCCGGAGCCGCACCGCGATGCCCCCAAGCGACAAGCTGCCGCACCGCCCTCCTGGAGCCGCGAGCGTAAGCGAGCGGGTTGTCCCAATCGACGGGGCCGCGCGCGTAAGCGCGCGGTTGCCTCCGAGGCCGAGGCCGAGACCGAGGCCGAGGCCGAGGCCGACGCCGACGCCGAGGCCGACTCCGACGCCGACGCCGAACCCGATGCCGACGCCGACGCCGACGCCGAACCCGATGCCGACGCCGACGCCGACGCCGACGCCGATGCCGATGCCGATGCCGAGGCCGAGGCCGATGCCGACGCCGACGCCGACGCCGAACCCGATGCCGATGCCGACGCCGACGCCGATGCCGATGCCGATGCCGATGCCGATGCCGGCTTGTTCGTCCATCGCTCCGCGCGTGCTCGTGCCAGCTTCGCTGGCACTCCGCTCGCTTGGCTGCGCTTGTTTTGATCGCTCGCTGGTTCTCGATCTCCTCGGTCATTCGGCATGAGGACCTCCCCGCATCTGCGAGGAGGTCCTCATGCCGAATGACAATCATCGTTTTGCGATTCAGAATCTCGATGTCTACATCGCGTCCAGGGAGCTCATGACGCTCGTGGTCGCGGCGCGCATCCGCGACACCGAGCTCCGCGACCACGCCACCCGCGCAGCCAAGAGTCAGTTCCTCAACCTCTGCGAGGGTCTGCCGGCGCGCACCACCGGCAAGCGCCACAAGTACTTCGGAGACGCCCAGTGCAGCCTCCACGAGTGCGTCGGCGGCGTCGACGGGGCAGCAAGCCTCCACGCGATCGACGCCGAGCACGTCCCGCGCATCATGCAGCTCGCGCATCGCG
>JALHOE010000016.1 GCA_022843175.1 Deltaproteobacteria bacterium | reverse complement strand
CGGCGCGCCGGGGGCCGACGATCCGACCGCCCTCGAGGGTAGCTGCGGCTGCACCGCCGTCGGCCGACCGGCCGAGGGCGGCTTCTGGGCCGCGTTGCTCCTCGCGTACGTCTACGTCCAGCGGAAACGCGTCACGCACGTGGCGTGACCCCACGCGCGGCACTTCTCGCGGCGCGCCTCGATCCCCCCGAGGCCCATGACCTCGAGCATGCGGCGGCGTCCCTCGACGTTGACCTTGCACACCACCGGGTCGGTGTTGCCCCACTCGGCGTCCTCGATCACGTATTCGTGGCTCGACTGCGAGAGCACGTGGAGCTTTCCGGTGTCGTGATACAGGTCCCAAATCTCCTGCCGGTGCTCGAGGAACGTGCGCGGCGACACCAGCCAGCGCACCACCAGCCGGTGCATCGTGCCGAGCAGCGCCTCGAGGCCCGCGTCGGTGAGCTCGCGGACGAACCCGTCCTCGTCGCGCGCGCGGACCACGTCGCGCATCGTGCGGACCATGTCGCCGACGAACGGATACGGGTAGACCCGCGCGCCGAGGATCCCGAACGCGCGCTCGTTGGGCCTCACGAGCGCGCGCCAGTTCGGCGGCAGCCGCGCGATCACGCCATGCGCCGCAGAGGGGCCGAAACGCTGCTCGAACCAAGCGAACGAGTGGTTCAACGCACTGCCGCGAAAGCCACCCCGAACGGGCGGAGGTAACGAAGGCACGCCTCAGGCTACCGCACAGCGCATGCGGCGTAATCGGCCCGACACGGCCGCCCGCGCTTGCTTTTCCCGCGCGAAATTGTAGACCCGGACGGCCCCCATGAAGCGAATCCTTCCTTTTCTCCTCGGTGTCACCCTCGCCTGCTTCGCCAGCACCACCGTCGGTTGCGCGGGCGACGAGGAGCTGCAGGACTCAAAGGGAGGCAACACCGACCCCGACGCCGTCGTCCTCGAGGCCGCGCCGCCGGACACCTACGTCGCTCCCCCCGACACGACGGTCGACGCGGTCGTCGATTCGTCGGTCCCCGACGCCGACCTGCCCGAGGTCGAGGACTCGAGCCCTGTCGACACCTCGATGCCGGAGGTCGGGTGCACGAGCGCGACCGAGTGCCCGGGCAGCGACACCGAGTGCAAGAAGCGCGCGTGCAACAGCGGCGTCTGCGCCTGGAGCTACACCGCCGCCGGCACGCCGAGCGCCACGCAGATCCCCAACGACTGCAAGCGCATCCAGTGCGACGGCAAGGGCGAGCTCACGATCGTCGTCGATTCGCTCGACAAGGCCAACGACAACAACGAGTGCACGACCGACGTGTGCTCGGGCGCGGTGCCCACCTACACGCCCACGCCCGCGGGCTCTACGTGCACCAAGGGCGGCACGATGTGCAACGGCACCGGCCGCTGCGTGCAGTGCATCACGGCGGCGTCGTGTCCCGGCACCGACACCGCGTGCAGCGTCCGCACCTGCCTCGACGGCACGTGCGGCACGATGAACATCGGCGACGGCGCGGTGACGAGCATGCAGATCCCGCGCGACTGCAAGCAGCAGCAGTGCGACGGCATGGGGTCCACCAAGAACGTCCCGCTCGACACCGACCTCCCCGTCGACGGCAACGCCTGCACGAAGGACGTCTGCACCGCCGGCACGCCGAGCAATCCCCCGGAGGCGGCGAGCACGCCCTGCGCGACCGGCTACTGCAACGGCTCGGGCTCGTGCGTCCAGTGCGTGCTCGCCACCCACTGCCCCGCGCCGCCCATCTGCCGGACCCGCGTGTGCTCGGCGTCGAACACCTGCACCACGGGCTTCGTGGGCAGCGGCACCGCCTGCACCGGCGGCGTGTGCAACGGCTCCGGCTCCTGCGTCCAGTGCGTGTCGCCGGCGAACTGCCCGGCTCCCCCCGTTTGCTACACGGCGACGTGCGTCGGCAACACGTGCGGCACGACGTACAACGGCAACAACACCTACTGCCCGCTGCCCGGCGGCGTGAGCGGCTGGTGCTACCTGCCGAGCTCCGGGCCGGCGCAGTGCTACTACCCCATCGGCTGATTCGTCAGCGCATCCCGTCGAAGCCGTAGTCGGTGGTGTCGGTCATGTGGCTCTGCCCGTGGCGCACGATGACGAGCACGCGATCGGAGCGCGCGCTCGCGACCGCCAGCATCGGCAAGATGTCGCCGACGGCCGTGCGCCACACCAGGCGCGCGTCGGCCTTGGTGCAGGCGACCGAGGTGTCGACGATCGCGGTCTGCTTGTCGTCCATCCAGCGCGTGCGCCACAGGCCGAGCTCGCCGCGGCGCGCCTCGATGACGTTGCCGTCCTCGGTGCGCCCGAGGCGCTCGTCGCCCCCGCAGTCGTCGACCGCCGCGACGAGCGCGTCGAGCGGCAGCGGGAGCTCGCTGTCGTCGGAGAGCGAGACGTCGGTGACGAGCTTCTTGCCGCCCTCGCGCATGATGACGTGCGCGCCGGCGATCTCGATCGAGAGCGACTCCTCGCCGGCGTCGTTCTGAAGGGTGAGGCGGAGCGCGCGCCGACCGATCTCGAGGCGGCCGCGGCCGAGCACCACCGCCTTGCCCTTCTTGGTGCGGCTGAGCGTGCGGGCGATCACCCGACCGACGTCGAGCAGGCGATCGTCCGGATCCTTGCGGAACGGGACGACGCAGCCCGGCTCGATCTTCTTGTCGATGCCGTCGGCCGGGAGCAGCGACACGCTCTGCAACGGCGCGACCGGGGGCAGGAGCGACTCGAGCTCGGTCGCGAAGCTGCCGCGCGGACACTCGGGCTTCGCCTTGTGCGTGGGCACCACGGGGGCCTTCGCCTCGGTGCACGCGAGGCATGCGAGCGCGAGGGCGAGGAGCCGCATGGTGATAGGCTCTAGCCTCGCATGCGCGAGTACCTGGCGGCGACCCCGTTCGTCGAATCCGACCACGAGGCGATCGTCGCGCGGGTCCGGACCCTCGGCCTCGCCGAGCTGAGCCCGCGGGCCAGGGCCGCGCGCCTGTTCGAGCACGTCCGGACCGACGTTCGCTACGAGTTCATGGCGAAGTTCCAGCGTGAGGACTACCTCGCGTCGAACATCCTCGCGAAGAGCCAGGGATTCTGCGTGCAAAAGGCCGTGCTCCTCGCCGCGCTCGGCCGCGCCGCGGGGGTACCCACGGCGATCGTGCTCTGCGACATGCGCGACCACGCGCTGCCGGAGAAGCTCGTCCGCACCATCGGCACCAACGTGATGCATCACCACGGGCTCAACGCGTTCTTCCTCGACGACGGCTGGGTCACGGTCGACGCCAGCCTCGACCCGAGGTTCCTCGACAAGAAGCGCTATCCCCGCGTCGCGTTCGACGGCACCGCGGACGCGCTGCTCCCGGCCTCCACGCTGGATGGTGCGCGCGCCGCCGAGTACCTCGTCATCCACGGTCGCTACGCCGAGCTTCCGTTCGAGGAGACAACCGCCGCGTTCATCGCCGGCTACCAGCAGGCGGATCTGTCCGCGTTGGTCGCGATGGGTTTGCGGGTCGGGTAGTTGCGCGACGGTGGGGCCGGACCCACCATGGGAACATGTCGTTCGGCCCGACCAAAGAGCGCGCGCGCGAGTGCCCCAAGTGCAACGCGGCGATCCCCCTCCCCTCGCTCGACCACTGTCCGGTCTGCGGCGCCAACGTGCACAAGCCAGGAGACGTGGGCAAGGCCCTGGTCGAAGCCATGACCGACGTGCTCGCCGATCCGTTGGGCAAGAAGAAGCAGCGCGACTAGCGCACCACGCGGACGGTCACTCGCGCGACTTTCGCGTTGCGACCCGCGAATTCCTCCGCGTGGCTTCGCGACGTCCCGCGCGCTGCCCCGGCCCTCCCTACGGCGCGCCGAGTCGCGGACACATGCACTCGTGCGATCCCACGCCGGTGCAGGTGCAGCCGGCGCCACAACGGATGATGCCGCACGACTCCTCGTTCGCGACGTACTCGCGGCGCGTCGGCGACGAACCAGTGGTCGTCGGAATCATGGTGGCTCCTGCCGGAGTCCGGAGATGAGGCCGAAGTACCGATCGATCGCCAACCGGCGCAGCGGTCTGCATCGCGTTCGCGCGCTCTCGCCCAGGGGGAGTGATGCCGTGCGCCGCGCTATCCGCGCGAGATCGTGGTCACACGGTTGATTTGGAGGGTGATCCTGACGCCGTGCCAAGCGGCGACGATTCATGCGATGCCCGCCGCTTCCGCGTCGGCCGCAGCGAGCACCACGCCGCCTGCTTCGGCGAGCGCGAAGAAGTCATCGTCGTGCCGGGCTGCTCAGCCTCGCAGCGGTTCATCGGACGAGAGCCGCTTCGATCGACGCGAGCAACTCGTCGAAGTCGAACGGCTTCCTGAGAAAGTGCTTGATGCCCAGCGTCGCCGCCAGCTGGGCGACCTCGCGAGCCGCACTGACGAGAACGATCGGCACGACGCGTCCCTGCGCCTTCATCGCGCGCACGAACTCCGACCCCGACATGCGGGGCATCCGGTAATCGAGGACGACGAGATCCGGGTTCAGGTGCTCGAGCTTGTGCATCGCGTCGAGGCCATCGCACGCGCCGTGCGTGCGGAATCCCTGCTCGGTGAGCATGTCGACCAAGGCCTCGCGGATATCCTCGTCGTCGTCGACCACGACGATCATCTTCTCGGACGCTGGACTGGTCACGCGACCTCGCGGATCGAGTCGACCTCGACCTCGCCGAGTGCGAGCGCACAGCCGTGTGCATGGGGCACGAGACGGACCGCGAGGGTTGCGCCTGTCGCGGCTTGGCCGAGAGCGCGCATGATCGCGCGGAACAACTCGCGGGAGAGCGCGCGGGTGTCGGCGACGACGAGCAAGGGCTCACGAGCAACGACCTCGAGGCGCACCGATCGCATGGACGCCTCGGTCGCGAGCAACTCGACGAGCTCGACGAGGCGCTTCTGCAGATCGAGCGGACGAGGCGAAGAGACGTCTTCGAGCGCGAGCTCTCGCCACAGCTCCGATTGTGTGCGGAACCGACGAGCGAGCTGCGCTCCCGACAGTGCGAGTCGTGTCGCGTCCTCGAAGCGGGTGTCGCTCGCGGTGCGCGCGGCCCGATCGAGTCGCAGACGGGCCGCTGATTGGAGCTGGAGAATGTCTTGATGCAGCGTTGCGAGGCCGCCAGCCGAGTCGAGCAGCGCCGTGAGATCGATCTCGAGACGGCGGCGAATCAACTCGGCTTCGATCCCGTTGGCCGCGCAGATCAGGATCTCGCGAACGCGCTCGGCGGCCTCGATCCGCCGAACCGAGAGGCTGAGCACGCCGAGCACCTGCTCGCCGTCGGCGCCACGCAGCGGCAATCCCTGACAAGTGTAGCCGTGGAACCCTTCGATGAAGTGCTCAGGGCCGACGATCTCGAGGTAGTCGCCCTCGGCGAGGGGCGACCCGATCCCGTTCGCGCCCGCGAGCGCTTCGGACAAGGTCGAGCCCGGACCGGGGAAACCGGGTGCGCCGATGTGCTCGGCGTGGCCGACGACGTCGAGCACCACGCCATGTGCGTCTCCGAGCATCGCCGCGTGCAGCTCGTCGCCAGCCGCCCGCGACAAGGCGTGCATGTATGGCTTGGCAGCCTCGACGAGCTCGCGTTCGTGTTCGAGGAGCGCGTCGAGCTCGTCCGGCCCGAGCCGCTTGGCGATCATCGTTCGGGGGCTGGCTCCGGCTGCATCACAGCGCGTCCACGCGCGAAGGATGTGCTCGCGCAGCAGCTCGGGGGAGAGCTTGCCCAGCTCGGCGTACTGTCGCCAAGCCTCGAGTGTCCGCGAAGCATTCGGCGCGCGTGAGTCCATGGCCCCCAATCCCCCGGGGACCATGAGCGCACATCGCACGCCACAAACGAAGACCCTCTTTCTCGAGTCCGCGCTCGAGCAGTCCCGCGAGGAGCGGCGTCACGCAAACGAGCACGCTGGTGGCTGGTGAATGCGGCGTCGACCGACCGTGCTCTGCCGAGGGCAATTTCGAGGGCGTTTGACGCGCGCCACCGAGGTGGTATCTACGCGCACCTCTCACCACCCGGACAATCGCCCCATGTCGCTCCGCCCGCTCCTCGCCTTCGTCGCTTTCTCGACCCTTGCTGGCTGCGCCGTCAGCAGCGAGCCGACCACCGACGAGGGCACGGCCGCGTCCGACCAAGAGGCGGCCAAGCGCCGAATCTGCCCGCTCTATTACGACCCGGTCTGCGGCGTCGACGGCAAGACGTACTCGAACACCTGCTTCGCCGGCAAAGTGAAGATCGCGCACAAGGGCGAGTGCAACGCGTGCGACACCACCAAGTGCGCGAAGGGCACGCACTGCGAGCTCCAGACGATCTACTGCGTCACGACGCCCTGCGATCCGATCGCGAAGTGCGTTCCCAACGAGCCGCCGGTCGATGCGTGCGCGGTCGTTCGTTGCGCCGCGGGCACCACGTGCCAGGTGCAGGCGGACGGCACCGCCGCCTGCGTGCCCATGAGCAAAGACTTCTGCAACGTCGCCGCCGACTGCAAGCTCGTCGACAACTACTGCGGTGGCTGCGAGTGCCTGCCCCTCGCGACCTGGGCAACGCCCCCGAGCTGCACCGATCCGGTCAGCTGCTTCGCGCAGCCCTGCGGAGGCAAGACCGTCGCCTGCGAAAGCAACCACTGCGTCGTTCGCTGATGGCGAGCGAGCGCCGAGCGCACCAGCGTCGGTCTCGAGTCGAACCGCCGCAGAATTGAGGTGAGGGGAGCGGGCGACCGCTCCCCTCGTTTCGTCTGGGTATCCTCCACTCGTCCTCTTCGCGCTCGTTTGGGCGCACCCGGGTCGATTGGGAAGCCCGGCTGACGCCGCTATCTGTAGCTGCCGCTGGTGACCGGCTCGTCGCCACCGCCGCGGTCGACGCAGCTCGGGCAGTAGAACTCGCGATCCACGCGCACGAGATCTTCTTCGGCGCGAAGCTCGCCGCAGCTTCGACACGCAAACCGAGCTCCCTTCGCCACCGCGCGCGCGGGCTCCTCGACGCGGGCTCCTGCAGCCGGATGCGCAGCGCCCTCGTCGGGAACCGCCCAGGGGTCGCGGCCGCGACGCGGTAACGGCGGCCCCGGCGCGTGGATGGCCGCGAGCTCCGCACGCAGCTGCGCGTTCTCGTCCTCGAGCTGACGGATTCGATCGCGCAGCCGGCGCACATTGAAGCGCTCCTGGGATCGCGGAAGAGCTCGTCGATTCCCTCGAGGAGCTCTTCGAGACTGCTGAATTCCTCCGACATCGCTACCTCACCAGCTGCGCTTCGCACAGCCCGGACCGGCGAGAAAACCCGTGCCGCAAGATCGGTTCTGCCGGCGGGCCGCGGTCACCCGGCGGGTTCGGAGAGGATGCGCGTTGGCTGACGTGCGGTCCTCACTGCACGTACACCTCGACCCGTGGCCCCATGCCCTTGCCGAAGCCGGTGGCGATCGGCACGCCGTAGCCCTGGCCGCTGCCCTCGATGCGGAGACCCCACACCGACGCGCCCTTCTTGCTCGCGGCCTGCACGTAGCTGGTGATGTCGATGCGGATTGGGCCGGCGCCGCGCGGCGCGACGGTGACCTCGGCCCCGATCGACTCGCTCTTGGGCGGACTCGCCCAGGTGGTCCCGGCCGAGCCCTTGGCGGACCACGGCTCGACGATGCGCTCGGCGCGCAGGGTGACGTCGGCCGGGCCGGCTTGCGCGTTGGCCTCGCGGTCGAGGACGAGCCACGCGCGCACGAGCGACTCCTTCCACGTGGGCTTGGGCAGCTTGAGGAGGATGCGAGCGCGGGGCCCAACGCTCGCTCCGAGCGGCGCGACGATGGGACGCGCGCCCGTGAGGTCCTCGTCCTCGCTCAGGACCATCACCACCGCTTCGGGCTCGATGACGAGGCGCTTGCTCATCGGCGCGGGCGCGGGCGGTGGCGCGACGGGCGTGGGCGCGGCCGAGCAGCCGACGACGAGCACGAGGATGAGCGCGCGCACGTGGTGTTTCTATCGCTACTTGTCGCGGAAGGCGATCGTGATCTGATCGAACCCCAGCGAGCGCAGCGTCGCGCGCACGCTGCGGTCGGCCTGCACGCGCGCGCGGGTGAGGATGCCGCCCTTGATCGCGGCGTCGCGCATCGAGTTCTCCGCCTCGAGCCGCGCCTTGGACTCGAGCGCCTCGTTGCGTTTGGCGAGGGTGTCGGTGCTCCGCGAGTACACGTGCGTCGCCGCGTTATCGAGGCGCGCGTGGAAGATCTCGGGCGCAGGGAGGGTGACGGTCACCGACTTCTTCGGCCAGTCGTGCTGCACCGCCGCCGGATCGAGCTTGTCGAAGTCGACGCCCGCGACCACCTCGCCGACCGCGACAAGCAGGAGCGCGTCCTTGCTGTCGACGAGCCCGAACACGCTCTTCTGGTGCTCGGTGATCTCGATGACCTTCTCTACATGGAAGCTCGAGGTCTCGAGTTTTTGCAGATCGCGGATCGCGAGGATCACGTCGGGCGCGCCGCGCACCTCGACGCGCTCCGGCGGCGGCGCCGGCTTCTGGCTCCGGTAGATCAGGACCGAGGCGATGAGCGCGACAGCGAGCACGATCAACGCGAGCGGAAGACGCGACGGACGCGGCGGGAACTCGACCTCACGCATCCGCACGCACGGAGTGTAGCGCCTCGAGGATCGCCGCGCCGTCGCGCGAGAGGCGACGCGCGCCGAGCCCGTGGATCGCGCCGAGCTCCTCGAGCGTGACTGGCTGACGGTCGACAATATCCTGCAGGCAATGACCGGGCAGCACCGCCTGCTCGTCGACGGCACGCTCCTTGGCCGCCTTCCTGCGCCACGCGCTCAACCGTTGCTCACGCCCGCGGCGCGCTTCGAGCTCGGCGCGCGGCGGCCGCACCGGCTCGGTGAAGAACTGCGCCCGCTCCTCGGCCGGGACGTCACCCTCGCGGACCGCCGCGGCAATGGCGCTGCGCAGCGAGCTGGTCAGTGAGGAGGCGCGGCCCTTGATGTGACGGAAGTCCGACGGATCGGCCGGACGTCGCCTGGCGAGGTCGAGCAGGACCTCGTTGCCGACCACCTTGAACGGCGGCAGGTTCCACCGCTGCGAGGCCTCTTCGCGGACCTCGGCGACGCGACGGAGCACCGCGAGCGCGAGCGGGTCGAGCGCCGTCGAGCCCTTGATGCGCACGTACGGCGGGCGCGGATCCTCGACCTCGACCGAGGCGAGCGCGGTGTCGATGCGGTACTGCGTCTCGGCCTCGACCTCGGGGAGGATATCGCGCGCCTCGGCCTCGCCGACGAGCACCCGGGAGAGCTCGGGGAGGAACGCGACGTCGTCGCGCAGGTAGTCGAGGAGCTCGGGGGCGAGCGGGCGGTGCGCCCAGTCGTGATGCTGGTGCTCCTTCGACAGCTTGGTGCCGAGCTTCTGCTCGACGAGAGTCCCGAGGCCGGTGGATGTGAGACCGAGGAAGCGCGCCGTGACCGAGGTGTCGATCACGTTGCCGACGGCGATGCCGTGGGTGGCGAGGATCCGCGCGTCGAAGGCGAGATCGTGGAGGATCTTGCGCGGGCCGCTCGCTCCGAGCACGGGGCGGAGCGCCGCGAGCCCCTCGTCGCCGATGGCGATCGTGTCGAGCACGATCACCTCTTCGACCGCACCGCCGTGCACGACGGCGAGCTGCATCGTGCACAGGATCGGGCGATAGGCGTGCAGGCCATTGCTCTCTACGTCGAGCGGAATGACCTCCGAAGTCGAGAGCCGCCCCGCGACCGACGCGATCGCGTCGGCGCGGTCAACGAGGGTGACGTTCACTCAGGTTGCTTGGCACAACCCGACCGGCCCGCATAGTGCGCCCGCCATGCCCGGCGCGGCGCCGCACTTGCCGGACGCGAAGGCCCCGAGCCAACGCTGAGCCTTGCCGCCGCACACCGCGCGGAGGTGCTGGAGCGCGTGGAGACCGAGGCGATAGCCGAGGGCGGGGTTGCCGAGGATCTCCTCTCTCTTGTGACCGCTCCACCACAACGCGCGCGTTTGCATGATGCCGGCGTCGCCGTCGGGGTTGAGCGCGTTCGGGTTCCATCGTGACTCGTGATACGCGATGGAGAGCAGCAGAAGAGCGGTCTTGAAGCGACCGTCATCACCCTCGAAGAGCGGCGTCTCGGCCTCGTCGTACGCGACGTCGCGAGCGTGCACCACGGCGTCGAGAAGCCGCGCACGACACGTCGACTCGTTCGGATGGATAAGGGCCGCAGCGGCCATGAACAGTGGGTAAAGCATGACGTCCTTCGATGACGTGTAGCGCTCGAAGTGACGCAAGCACAGGGCGGTTTCAAACATGAAAGCCCGTAAAATTCAGAGGAATCAAACGCAGACACATAGCCTCAACATGCAATGACGCAGATCGGCGCTACTCGAGCGAACAATCAACGACGATTGTTCGCTCGTGGCACGGCGCTCCGAGCCCATGTGCCAGCCTGCCGCGGAGGGGTGATCGAGATGCCCTCGCAGATCTGCAATGTCAAAGTCCACCGTGCGTTCCGGTGGGGATGCTCTGGCAGTCCGGCGGGGATGCTCGGGCAGGGAGTAGCGCGCAGTCTTCTACGCGCTCGCGCGCTCGGCCGGCGGGACGCGCCGCTTGCCGACCGCGATCATCGCGGCCGCGAGTGACAGGATTGAGAACCCGAAGATCGCCGGGCTCATCGACTCGCCGATGCCCTCGATCACGATCGCGCCCATGCGCGAGCCCTCGAGCGAGTGGGTCTGCACGTAGTGCGCGACCGCGGCGAAGTCGGCGGCGGTGCCGCAGATCACCGACGCGATGGTGGCGAGGCCCATCCAACGAACGAACTTCTCGCGCTCGAGGGTGGGGCGCATCGCGTAGCTGAAGGCGGTGACGAGGGCGACCAGGCCGAACGCGACGATGAAGAACATCGGGAAACCGCCGGCGCGAAAGAGATCGTACATGGTGATGTTGCTCCGTGAGAGGTGTGCTCGGAACAACGCGGCTCGCGAAGATCTGTGACACGGGAACTTCGGCGCGGACGGGCTGTCGCTGCTCCTCGTGTCGCTCGTCCAACGAATCCGGCGCGGGGACGCGAGCGCCCTCACCACGGCCTACGAGGAGTATCGGCCGCGCGTGTTCGGCTTCCTCCTTCGTCTCTCGCGGCGGCGTGAGGTCGCCGAGGAGCTGCTCCAGGACGTGTTCCTCAAGTTGGCGGCGCACGCGACGCGCCTGCACGAGGACACCGACCTCCCGGCGTGGCTCTTCACGGTCGCACGCAACGCGTGGATCTCGTACCGCAGGTGGGCGGCGCTCGATCTCGGTCGCTACGTCGCGCTCGACGATCGCGACTTCCCCGCGCGCGCCCACGACGAAGCGCACTACGACGCGCGTCGCCGCCTCGCCGACGTCGAGCGCGCGCTCGCCACGCTGCCCGAGACGTACCGCGAGGTGCTGATCCTGTGCGCGATCGAGGGCTTGGAGCCCGAGCGCGTCGCGCAGATCCTCGACGTGCGCGCCGACGCGGTTCGTCAGCGGCTCTCGCGGGGGCGCAAGCTGCTCGAGCAAGCGCTCACCGAGGGGCACGCGTGGGAGGTGGCCCGTGCTTGACGACGACCTGCGGGCCCTGCCCGTCCACGACGTACCCGACGACGCAGCGCGCCGGCTTCGTGCGCAAATGCTCAGCCGTCACCACGCGGCGAGAAAGCGCGAGGAACGCGCACGGTTCGCGCGCGCTGCAATCCTTGCGAGCGCGTGCGTCACGTACCTCACCTGGGCGATCGCGTTCACGATCGCGCTCCGCTAGCGCTCGACGGGAACAAGCCGCGATCGTCTGGCATCGTAAGAAGGTGCGCACGCGGATGTTGAACTTCACGCTCGAGCTGCCGGCGGGTTGGTGCGACATCACCGAGGAGCTGCCGGGCAACCCGCCGCCCACCGTCGCCAAGTCGCGGGGCGTCGGCGCGCTGCAGTTCTCGCAGGCCGAGCTCGAAAACGGCGAGCCGATGACGCTCACGGCAGACGATCTGCTCGAGATGGTGAAGGGCATCGCGCGGAGCGCCGACAGCGTCATCTCGTTCGACGAGCTCTGTGAGACGTCGGGCACGCTGCGCGTCGGTGCGGTGAGCCTCGCGCTCGATGGAAACTTCGTGCGCCTGTGGGGCGTGTGCGACGGCCGCGGCGTGGTCATCGCCACGTACACCTGCGACTGGGCCGAGCGGAAGCCGGGGGAGCTCGTGGAGTGCGACCGGCTGGTCGAGAGCATCCGTGTGGTGCCCCCGGCGGTCGTGGGCATCGCCTAGCTCAGCGCGCCCGTTCGATACGTGACCGCCCCATCGCGCCGTCGCACGACACGGCCGTCATGCTCGCGGCGACGCTCGTCGCGACAGTGAAACGGCCGGCGACCCGCCCCGACGAGGGGCATCCGCCGAGAACTTTGCCGCTCGTGCCGTCTCATGGTTTCAGCACCAACACACGGCCTCGGCCTCGGCGCGCAAGTTGCGTCAGGGGATATCGATCGTAAGCACCACCGAAAAGGCTGCGGGTGGCAGCGCCCTCACGGGTGAGTGGTGACACGGACCCGGTTCGACTCCGGGGCTTACGACCCACTACGCTACGACACACCGCGTGAAGCCCTTCCGGCAACCCCCGTTCGCCGCCCTGCCCGAGCAGCCGCGGCGCCCTCACCAGTTCGCCCTCACCCGGGGCGAGGACGTGGAGCTCGACTCCCGCCCGTTCGGCCGCGTGCGGCTCCACGTACGCCGCGCCGGGAGCGGTCCGCCGCTGCTGCTGGTGCACGGGATGATGACGAGCAGCTACTCGTGGCGGTACGTCGTCGAGGAGCTGAGCCAGCACTTCGAGATCATCGCCCCCGATCTCCCCGGCTGCGGTCGCTCTCCGCCGCGCCCCGACCACCGCCACGACGCCGCCGCCCTCGGCGCGCTGATCGGTGAGCTCCAACAAGCGCTCGGCATCGCCGGCTGCGCGGCGATCGGCAACTCGCTCGGCGCGTATCTCTGTCTCCGGCTCGCGCACGTCGATCCGAAGGCGTTCTCGCGGCTGGTGCTCATTCACCCGCCGTTCGTTCCGAGCGTCGGCATGCGCGCGTTGAACGTCGCGTTCAAGCTGCCGGGCACCCGCGCCCTGCTGCGCCGGCTCGTCCACCGGGACCCGGTGGCCTGGGGCTTCAAGTGGGTGCACTACTACGACGAGTCGCTCAAGTCGCTGGAGGAGGCGCGCGTGTACGGCGAGCCGCTGGCCACGGCGGAGGGCGTCGCGTCGTTCGCGCGCTACCTCACCGAGCCGGTCGAGCCCGCGGCCCTCACGTCGTTCGCGCGCGAGGTGGCCGCAGAGCCGCCCGAGCTCCCCATGCTGCTCCTCTATGCCCGCACCGACCCGATCGTCCCCGCGAGCACCGGCCCGCGGCTCCACGCGGCGCTCCCCCGGGCGCGGTTCGTGTGGCTCGAGGACACCTCGCACTTCGCGCACGTCGACACGCCCGAGCTCGTCCTTCGTCACGCCGTGCCGTTCCTGCTCGGCGTGGTATGAAGCGGGCGTGATCGACGCCCTCGTCGAGCTCTTGCGTGGACGCCGCGTCGCCGCGCTCACCGGCGCCGGCTGCAGCACCGAGTCGGGCATCCCGGACTACCGCGGGCCCGGCACGCGCGATCGCGCGCGCAACCCGATCCAGCATCGGGCGTTCATCGGCGATCCGAGCGCCCGCGCGCGCTACTGGGCGCGGAGCGCGGTCGGCTGGCAGCGCTTTCGGGACGTCGAGCCGAACGCCGCGCACTTGGCCATCGCGCGCATGGAGCTCACCGGGCTCATCACCCAGAACGTCGACCGCCTGCACCACCGCGCGGGCAGCCGCGACGTGATCGAGCTCCATGGCGCGCTCGCCGAGGTGCGCTGCCTCGAGTGCACCGCGCGCGAGGACCGCGACGCGCTCCAGGCACGAATCCTCGAGCTCAACCCGTGGTTCGTGATCTCGAGCGCGGAGCTCGCGCCGGACGGCGACAGCGAGCTCGATGCGGTTCGCGACTTCCGCGTGCCCCCGTGCCTCGCCTGCGGCGGGGTGCTCAAGCCGGACGTGGTGTTCTTCGGCGACAACGTGCCGCGCCCGCGGGTCGACGCCGCGTTCGCCGTCGCCGACGCGGCCGAGGTGCTCCTCGTCGTGGGCTCGTCGCTCACGGTCTACTCCGGCTATCGGTTCGTCCTCCGCGCGGCCGAGCGCGGGCAGAAGATCGCCATCGTCAACCTCGGCGAGACGCGCGGCGATCCGCACGCGCACGTGAGGGTCGACGGCCGGGCGGGCGAGATCCTGCCGCGGGTCCTTGCCGCGCTCTCTGCGTAGCGCCAAGACTCGACGCGTGAGCACCAAAGAGGCGAAACCGCGCGTGGGCCTGATGGCCGGGGGCTTCGATCCGAAGGAGGTCTACACCGCCAAGGATCTCGTGAGCTGGAACCCGGACGAGCGCCTCGGCGCGCCGGGCGCCCCGCCGTACACGCGCGGCGTGCAGGCCACGATGTATCGCGGCCGCCACTGGACGATGCGCCAATACGCGGGCTTCGGCACCGCGGCCGAGTCCAACGAGCGCTACCGCTATCTGCTCTCGCAGGGCCAGACCGGCCTCTCGGTCGCGTTCGATCTGCCGACCCAGATGGGCCGCGACAGCGACCACCCGTTCTCGCGCGGCGAGGTCGGCCGGGTCGGCGTGGCGATCGACTCCATCGAGGACATGCGGGTGCTCTTCGGCAACATCCCGCTCGGCGAGGTCTCCACCTCGATGACGATCAACGCCACGGCCTCCACGCTGCTCGCGCTCTACGTGGCGGTCGCCGAGGAGCAGGGCGTCTCGCGCGACGCGCTCCGCGGCACCATCCAGAACGACGTGCTCAAGGAGTACATCGCGCGCGGCACGTATATCTACCCGCCCCGCCCCTCGCTGCGAGTCATCCGCGACATCTTCGCCTGGTGCGGTCGCGAGGTGCCCAAGTGGAACACCATCTCGATCAGCGGCTACCACGTGCGCGAGGCCGGGTGCGACGCGATCCAGGAGGTCGCCTTCACCCTCGCCGACGGCATCGCCTACGTCGACAGCGCCGTGAAAGCCGGCCTCAACGTCGACGAGTTCGGCCAGCAGCTGTCGTTCTTCTTCAACGGTCACAACAACCTCCTCGAGGAGGTCGCCAAGTTCCGCGCGGCCCGAAGGCTGTGGGAGCGCATCATGCGCGAACGCTTCGGCGCCAAGAACGCCCGCGCCCGCGCGCTGAAGTTCCACTGTCAGACCGCCGGCATGACGCTCCAGGCGCAGCAGCCGCTCAACAACGTTGTCCGCGTCACCATTCAGGCGCTCGCGGCGGTGCTCGGAGGCTGTCAGTCGCTGCACACCAACGGCTTCGACGAGGCCCTCGGCCTCCCCACCGCCGAGGCCGCGACCCTCGCGCTCCGCACCCAGCAGATCGTCGCCTACGAGTCCGGCGCCGCCGACGTCGTCGATCCGCTCGGCGGCAGCTACGCGATCGAGGCCCTCACCGAGCGCATCGAGCAGGGCGCGCTCGCCTACATCGAGAAGATCGACGCGATGGGCGGCATGGTCTCGGCCATCGAGCAGGGCTACGTGCAGCGCGAGATCCAGAACACGGCCTACGAGTACCAGCTGCAGATCGAGCGCAAGCAGCGGATCATCGTGGGCCTCAATCAGTTCACCTCGAAGGAGCCGTCGACGGTGCCGGTCGGCAAGGTCGATCCGCGCCTCGAGGAGGAGCAGGTCGCCCGCCTCCGCGCGATGCGGTCGAAGCGCGACGCGGCGAAGCACACGACCGCGCTGCAGACGCTCGACAACGTGGCGAAGGACGAGAACGGCAACGTGATGCCCGCGATCCTCGACGCGGTGAGGTCGATGGCCACCGTGGGCGAGATCGCCGACGTCCTCCGCGCCGTCTTCGGCGAGCACCAAGAAACCGTCACGCTCTGAAACCGCGCGTTCACTCCGCTTGACGCGATCGCGGCCGCGGTCGGGTGCGACCTCTCCGGACCGGCGCCGCTCCGGATCTACAAGCCTCGTGCTCCACCGCCGCTAATTCCCCCTCGGCCCCCTCGATCTTACGCGTCTCAACACCTCCGCGACGCCTCGCCTCCCGCTCGCAAAGCCTCGCTACGGCGTCCGGAGAGCTCGCACCCGCCCACGTCCGCTATCCAGCGTGCGCTCCGTTCTCAGTGCGCTGGAGGCGAGTTCGAGAACACTCAAGCCTGAGTGTGGTCTCTATCCATGCGACAGCTTACGTCGCACGCGTCATCCCGCCTGATCGGCGCTCGACATTCCACTCTTACACCGCAATTCTGTCGCCATGCCTGAAACCGGACGTCCCGACGCCCCCTCCCATGTCACCGCTGTCGGTACGGAGCCACCGGCGGCGCGGGATTCTCTCGCGGCGCTCCTCGACGAGATCGTGGACAAGATGCCGATGGCCCTCGAGGCCTTCGCGGGGAAGCGGCTTGCGGACTTCCGTTGGACGGCGCGCACCCAGAGCGACGTCGGCGGCGAGCTCGAAATCCGACTCGATCGGGTGGAGCGTGGGAAAGCAGGGTCAGCGCAGATCCGGATCGTGCTGACCTGCACGACGAAGACGAAGGTCGCGGTGGCAGTCAACGTCGCGCTTCAGTTCTATCGACAAACGAAGGACGCGACGATGAACGTCCGCGCCGATATCGCTGGCACCATGCGAACTTGGGAGTTCGCTTCGTTGGACGACACCGGACTCGTCTTCCACACGGGCTTTCCGAGACCCCGGGGGCTCGCCGGCATCGAGAACGTCGGCCTCGTTTGGTACGCGACACACTCGGACGGCAGCAAACACGGTGTCGCTTCGGGAGTGGAACGCCAGGGACCAGTTCCCGTGGAGCCGCTCGTCGCTGAGTTCTGGCCCAAGTTCGACGCTGTTGGAAAGAGCCGCGAGTGGGCGTTGCCTCGTGTCCCCGGTGTCGAGAACACGGAGGGCATAGTGCGCATCGCGTCCGACGAATGGGCAGCGAGCGTTCTCGGCTTCGCAGTCTGGAACCTCGTGTTGCGGACCGCGGCCGAGTCGGACGAGCCCTCCCCGCTCGATGATCTAACCAAGCTCGAGTCGCGGGCCCTTCCCCCGCTGGACCTCTATTGGCCGCGTCGCGCGGTCGACCTGTCGGCGCACGAGGTGCAGGCCACGCTCCAGCGTGACGGAATGATCATCCCCTGGCATGTTGTGGAAGCGGCCTGCGCGGCTCTCAACAGCGGCAAACACGTTCTGTTCACCGGCCCTCCGGGTTGTGGGAAGTCGAAGTTGGCCGGAACCCTCGCGACACTGGCGAGCGGACGTGAGCCGCTCATGGCGACCGCCTCTCCGGCTTGGAGCGCTGGCGATTTGATCGGCAGGTACTTTCCGCGTCCGAGCGGGCAGGGCTTGGAGTTCCAACCAGGGTTCTTTCTACGAGCCATCGATGACGGCAACCGATGGCTCATCATCGATGAGTTCAACCGCGCAAACATCGACGAGTGCTTCGGCGAACTGTTCTCGGTCCTCGCCGACGACGTCGTCGAGCTGCCATTTCAGGAAGATGTCAGCGAGAACGCGCTGCTCGGGATCGCCAGCTCTGCGCCGGTGAGGATTCTCCCCGCACGCCGGCGCAGCGCGGTGCAGCCCACCGCCACGACCGCGACCGTGGACTACGCGGTCGGTCCGTCGTTCCGTCTCATTGGAACGATGAACGATGCCGACCGGTCAACGCTGCACCAGTTGTCTTTCGCCCTGCTCCGGCGCTTCAACATCATCCGCGTCGAAGCCCCCTCCGCGCCCGAGATCGCGCAAATCGTCAAGAACACGATGGCGAAAGCACAGAACGAGCTCAAGCTCGACACCTTCGCATACCGCGTTACACGAAAGGGGAAGCAGCGCACTTCGAGTCATATCCTGGAGCTGGACAGCATCTACCCGATGCTGGGCGAGCTCTTTGCGCGGGACCCCAGCAGGCGCAAGACCAAGAGCTACAGCGACCTTGTCCGTGAGCGCGTCGTTGGCCTCGCAACGGTGCAGGACGTCATTCGTTTCGTCGCAGAGGGAATTCGCGGCGCTTCTCAGGGCAAGGACGCGAACGCCGTTCAGACAGACCATCTCGGAGACGCCGAGAAGCTGGACGAGCACGCGCGCGCAACATGCGCGAGTTTCCTCGCGATGGCTCTCGTCTTGAACGTCTTTCCCCAACTTGACGCACTGTCGTCAACTGCGCGATTGCGCGCCGTGCGACATATAGTCGACGTCTTCCAACCTGACGGTGAGCCCGCAGTGTTGATGCGACGCATAGAAGTGCAGAACGAGGGCGGCGAGGAGGGGCTGCGGCTCTCGTTGATCTCTCACAGCGAGCCCGCGGAGTTTGACGTCGACGGAGACCGATTCGTCAGCATTGCGGAGTACCTCGTAGAAGAGCTCTCACAGCAGTATCGCGGCACCGAAGAGGCCGCTGAATATCGAGCAATCCTCGTCGCGAAGCTCTCCAGCGCCAATGCGTGAAGACGCGGACGTTCGTCTCTTCGTGCAGCACGCGGCCTGGCTGGCTCCGCGTCTGCCGAACCCGTCGCGCATCGGGCTCCTGCAATGGGTCGGGCGCCGCCTCGAACCTGCCGGTCGCGCACGTCTTGCGCACATGCTGCCGCTCCACCACGGCGAGCAACGAGCGGCGGAGCGTGCTCTCACCGACGTCCTATGCGACGAGCTAACGGTGCAGCGACTTCACACGGAGTTGTCTGAGGACATCGAACGCGGCGTTGACTGGGCTGCCAGCTACGTTCGGGCCCAAGGACGGGCACCGACCGAGTTCGTGGTGAATCACCGCAGTCCGACGCCCGACCGGGCGCTGCTCGGCGCGCTACTCGCGCTCGCACAGTCTTGGCATGACCTTCTCGGCCTCGTCGACGACGCTTCCGTAGGCTCGGACCTACCCGTCCGTCGCTCGATGCTACGGCGGGCACTGACGCTGCACTCCGCCCGCCGAATTGGCCCCGCCGTGCTCGACGCCCGAGGGATCGCGCGTCTTCGACGAGTTCGACCAAACGGCCAGCGAGCCGCAGACGCCATCGAGCGCGTTCTCGGGTTCTGGCAACGCCCGTTCGGCGATCATCCCGACGACGAGCGCGGTCTCGCCGCGTTCGCAGCGGTGCTCCGAGCCGATGACGTGAGCAACGCCGACACGCTTCTCGAGGTGACGACCGCGCTGTCGATCGCCAGGGCCGCGCTGGCAGCAAGCCGGGAGGACTGGCCGACTACAGTGCCATGGCAGCTTTTGCGAGTGACGGATCCGCAGAACAAGTACCCCGTGATTTCGCTGCGATCCGGCCCGCTGGTCGTGGAGATCGGAAAGGGGGCGCCGCGTCGTCGGACCGCGAGCGGTGCTGTCGAGCGAATCGCCGATCGGCTCTCGCCGTTGATCGATGAGGTACTGCCGCGCGGCGAGCGTTCGCGATCAACGGGCCATCAGCCAGACGTGGTTCTGACCTTCTACCGCGCCGATGCACCACATCGCTCGTTGCTCGCCCTCGGCGACGCGAAGCGAAACATGACTGGCAGCGGCGAAGTGTATCTGAGGGCCGCCGTGGATGTCGCGGCGACCTACTTGACGTCTTTCGGGCACGCGATGGGTTTGGCGGTCGATCGGAGCGGCACTGGCCAGACCGCCGACCTCCTACCCGCCGTGACCCTGTTTTGCCGGCAGGGTACGGGGAGACCCGCGGACTCCGCGATCGCGCTGCTGCGAAAAGGCGGCGCCCAAGTTCCGATCCTGATGGCGTTCGATCTGGAGCAGCACTTCGGCGCTGACGCGGAGCCTCCTGTCTCCGAATCGCTCGCCGCGTGGATCGGCGCGCTCGGACGCCAAGCTCACGCGATGCTTCCGCGCGCCCACGGGAGGGGAACCTGAAGCGAACGTCGGCCGCTTCGGCCGCCGGTTCCGGCCGTGTCTCCACCCGACATCCGACACCGGACGCCGCGCGTTTCTTTGGGCGCGTTCAGGCGCTCGCTTACGCGCGCGCCTAGCGTCGGTGAGCGCACAAAAGAACGGAGAACTCTCGCTGCATAGCGGACGTGGGCGGGGGCGAGCTCTCCGGACGCCGTAGCGAGGCTCTGCGAGCGGGAGGCGAGGCGTCGCGGAGGTGTTGAGACGCGTAAGATCGAGGGAGCCGGGGGGGGAATTAGCGGCGGTGGAGCCGGAGGCGTGTCGATCCGGAGCGGCGCCGGTCCGGAGAGGTCGCCCCCGACCGCGGCCGCGATCACGAAGGGCGGAGTGACGCGCGCGTTGGGGTCAGGCGCTCGCTTACGCGCGCGCCTATTGGGGGTCAGCCGAGGAACACGACGAGGCCGATGACCGCGCCGAGGATGACCATCATCGCGATGATGCCGACGAAGACGAAGACGGTGATCTTCGCGGAGCGCGCGAGCGACTGCTCGATTTGGCCGTGCACGTTCCCGTAGGGATTCTGGATCTGCGGCGGCTGCGCGCCGTATTGCGGGGTGATCTGCGGGGGCGGCCCGCCGTAGCCGGCCTGGTGGAAGTTGTTGGCCATCACCTGGTTCACGAGCGCGGCGTGCTGGACCGCCGCGCCGTGATGCGGGAACACTGTGTTGCAGAACGGGCACTGCACGCCCCGCAGCTGCTCGAGCGAGAGCGACGCGCCGCACGTGGAGCAGCGATAGAGATCGCCCGACGCGCTCATGCCTTACGGACCGCGCTGACGGGCACCCACTCCTGGCGCCCGCCCTGGAACTCGACCTGCATGTGCTCCGGGCCGGTTTGCATGACGCGGCCGGGGTACTGCTGACCGTTGGACCACGTGACGACGACGTTGGACCCGGGGACGATGCCGCCGGTCACGAAGTTCATCGCCTGGCCGAGGCCGAAGCCCATCGGGTTCTTGTTGATCTGCGCCGCGTTGGCCATCGACGCCTGATACGCCGGGTTCATCATCGCCACCTGCATCGGGTTGGCGTTGGCCGGGACCATGTTCGGATCGGCGCCCATTGCCTGCGCGTAGGGGTTGGCGCCGGCCTGCGGCGTGGGCGGCACCACGCCCGCCACGCGCTGCACCTGCACCTGCTTCGGCTGACCGCCGGCGCGCAGGCGCTGCTCCTCTTGCTGCACGAGGTTGAAGTGACCGGCGTAGCGGCCCATCTCGCGCGCCATCGCCTGGTTCCAGTGGCCGCCGATCTCGGTCCAGTCGGACATGCTCACGCCACACGCCTTGAGGCCGACCTCGGGGCCGTACACCTTCATGGCGGCGCTCGCGGCGACAAAGTCCTCGTAGCTCGCCTGCGCCTGCCCGCCCTTGCGCTTGGCGAGCGCCGCTTGATACAGCGGCATGTACGCCATCGCGACGCGGCCCATGAGGTTCATGTCCTGCATGCGCGCGGTCCAGCCCGTCTTCGCCGCCTCCCAGTCGGTGAGCGAGACGCCCTCCTTCTGGATGGCCTCGTTGACCTTGGCGGTGTCGTTGGTGAAGTCGGCGATCACGGCGCCGAGCTCCGCATAGCGCTCGAGGGTGATGCCGTTGATCGGCTGCATGGCGGGGTCCATCGGCGAAGCATATCGTGATCGCGCCGATGGATCTCTTCCGCTTTCGCCGTCGTGGGCAGCCACTGATTTACGGACACCGGGGCGCCAGGGCGCACGTCCTCGAGAACACGATGCCCTCGTTCGAGCGCGCAGTGTCGGACGGCGCCGACGGTATCGAGCTCGACGTCCGCACCTCCTCCGACGGCGCGGTGGTCGTCATGCACGACCCGGATCTGAAGCGGGTGACCAGCGGCCGCGACACCCGGCAGTGCGCGAAGCTACTCGCGCGGGAGCTCGCCGAGGTGGAGCTCGACGAGGACGGGCGCGCGCCGCTCCTCGCCGACGTGCTCGACTGGGCCGACGCGCGCGACATCCTCGTGAACATCGAGCTCAAGCACGACACCCACGACCGCGCCGCGCTGGCGGGCGGCACCGCGCGCCTGCTCCGCGGACGCCCGCGCGTAGCGCGCCGGGTGATGTTCTCGTCGTTCGAGCCCGAGCTCCTCGCGCGCATGCGCCTCGCGTTGCCCGACCTCCCGCGCGCGTTCCTCGTGCACGCGGGGCAGCGCTTCGCCAAGACGCCGATCGCGCCGGCCGTCGCGCGCGCGGTCTCGGCGGACATGCTCAACCCCGAGCGGACGCTGTGCACGCCGGAGCGCGTCGAGGGCTGGAAGCGCCGCGGGCTCCTCCTCAACGTCTGGACAGTGAACCACGGCGGCGAGGCCAGGGATCTCACGCGGCTCGGCGTCGACGGGCTGATCACCGACGACCCCGCGCTCGTGCGCGAGGCGATTCAGGCCGCGCCGACCTCGCGCTCGTAGATGCGCATGATCGCGAGGAACAGCGAGACCAGGATCGGCCCCACGAGCAGCCCCGCGAGACCGAACACCTCGAGCCCACCGAGCAGCGCGATGAGCATCAGGAGCGGGTTGGTGCTGCCGTGGCCGCGCACCATCCGCGGGCGCACGACGTAGTCCACGAAGCCGACGACGACGATGAACCCGTAGGCGAGGATGAACGTGCCGGCGCCGATGCGGCCGTCGATGATCAGCCACATGCCGATCGGGACCCACACGAAGAAGGTGCCGGCGACGGGGAGAAACGAGGCGATCGCGGTGATCAGCGCCCAGGTCACCGGCTGCCCGATCCGCACGAACGCGTACCCAATCCCGGCGAGGATGCCCTGGAGCAGCGCGGTCGCGATCGTGCCGACCATCGCCGCGCGGCCGACGTCGCGGAACTCGAGGACCAGCGCGCGGGTGTGCCGCGGGTCGAGGGGCAACACCCGCTCGAGGTGGACCGGGATGCGCGGCCACTCGAGCAGCACGTAGTACATCGTCATGAGCCCGATCACGAGGCCGAGGAGCGCGCCGGTCGTGGTCTGCAAGAGGACCGTCGCGGCCTCGGTGGCGTAGCCGGCGACCTTCTGCAGCTCGTGGGACATCCGCGCGTTGGCCTCGCCGCGGTCGATCCCGAAACGGCTGAGCAGCCGCGCGCCGCCCTCACCGACGAGCGCCTCGATCGAGCGCGCGTTGAGGGTGCCCTGCATCCGCGCGATCAGCGCGAAGAGCTCGCGGGTGAGGACGTAGATCGTGAATGCGCCGGCGACGATCGTCATCACACCAGCGAGCACCGTGATCAGCGCCGCCGCGATGGGACGACCGACGCGCGTCGCCAGCCTGCGATACGTGGGCTGCGCGACGAACGCGACCATCGTGCCGAACGCGATGCCGACCCAGAGCGGCGCGGCGATCCGCGCGACGGTGAGGAACGACAACAAGAGCAGCACCCCGAGCGCGTTGCGGCGCCCGCGGACCGTCTCGGGAGCCGCGGCGCTGATCGAAATACGCGGCAGCTCCTCGTCGCCGAGCGACGAGCGGGCCGACGGCGGCGGCGTCTCGTTGTCGTCTCCCACTCCGGCCACGATGGTACTGCGCTATGAGGGATGTTCCATGCGTCGTGTGGTCCTCACCGCGGTCCTGACCGTCGGGCTGCTCCGCGGGGCGCTCTCCCACGCCGACGAGCCGGCGCCGCCTGCGAAGAAGTCGCTCCGCCGGCCCGTCGAGCCGCCGGTCGAGGTCGAGGTGGTCGACCTCACCGGCGATCGCGACCCGCAGTTCTTCGCCCTCGGCGCGCACATCGGCGGCGGTTACCTGTGGAACAACAAGAGCATCGGTCAGGGCGCGGGGCACGCCGCGCTCACGTTCGCGTTCGGCCTCGGGCCCAACGGGGCCCGGGTTCCCTGGACCCTCGAGCCCTACGCGGCCTTCGCCATCACCTACGGGGCGGTGCTCGAGAAGGGGGGCCACCCCAACCGCTTCACCGAGATCGGCGCTCGAATCGTCTACCGCGGCGAGCAGGGCCTGCTCGCGCATCGTTGGCTCTCGCTCGGCGGCGGCCTCGTCTGGACGAGCCAGCGTCCCTCGAGCGGCTTCCTCAGCCCGGGGCGCGAGTGCTTCAACGACCCGGACAAAGCCACCGCGGCGGGGCTCGATTGCTCGGAGAAGCAGGGGATCTCCCCCGCCCTCCTCGTCGACCTCGGCGTCGGTCTCCAGGAGTGGACGACGCGGCGGGCGCGCTTCGGCTTCGCGCTCCGAACGCCCCTCCAAATCTCGTCGGCGCCCGGCTTCGCGGCGTTCCTCACGGTCTACGGGCAGGTCGGCACGCTGTGAGGTTTTGCCGACGTCGAGCGGACGCGGTACGAGATCGCGCATGACTCGGACGGCCCTCGCGCTCGGAGCGCTCATGCTCTGGTCCTGCTCCGACGACGGGGCCCGCGGGCCCGTCACCGTCAAGCCGGCCGTCGACGCGGGAGAGACCGACGGCGGGTATCCGGCCGGGCCCTACGGCGTCGAGAAGGGGCAGGTGCTCCAGAACGCCTCCTTCGTCGGCCGCAAGGGCGGTCTCGATACGGCCCGCGAGACGTTCGACCTCGAGAGCCTCCGCGCCGGCGGCGCGCGCTTCTTCGTGTTCAACGTCGCCGCGTTCTGGTGCTCGCCGTGCAAGGAAGAGGCGAAGGAGTTCCAGGCCACGATCGTGCCGAAATACGGCCCCAAGGGCGTCGCGTTCCTCAGCGTCATTCTGCAGGACGCGGCCCGCCGGCCGGCGACGGACGCGAACGTCGACACCTGGATCACCACCTACCAAATCACCTTCCCCACCGCGCGCGACCCCGCCGGGTTCGTCAACACCATCTTCAATCCCGACACGATGCCGCTCAACATGATCATCGATCTCAAGACGATGAAGATCGTCGAGAAGATCATCGGCGCGGACATCGCACGCGTGAACGCTACACTCGACAGGCTCCTCGGTACCTAAATGAACAAGCTCCTCCCCGTCGTCGCCCTCCTCGTCGGCTGCAGCAGCGGGCCCGCCACGCCCGGCGGCACCACCGCCGGCCCCAACACCGCGAACAAGGACACCGAGGACAGCAACGCTCCCGATTTCACCCTCACCGACGTCGAGGGCAAGTCCGTCTCGCTCAGCGATTACCTCGGCAACAAGGTCATCCTGATCGACTTCTGGGCCACCTGGTGCAAGCCCTGCATCGCCGAGATGGCCCACATGCAGAAGATGTACGAGTCCCGCAAGGACAAGCTCGTCATCCTCGCGATCTCGATGGACGCCTCGGAGACCGAGGCGCAGGTCGCCCCCACCGTAAAGACCAAGGGGTGGACGTTTCCGGTGCTGCTCGATCCCGAGACGCGCGTCGTCAGCCTCTACAACCCGCGCCGCGCCGCGCCGTACACGGTCTTGATCGACCGCCACGGCAAGATCGTGAAGAAGCGCGAGGGCTACAATCCGGGCGACGAAGTCGAGATCGAGAAGGACATCGACGCAGCGATGAAGTAGCGTTCCCGCCCCCATGAGGCGGCTCCCCCTCGCGATTGCATTCGCGTTGCTGGCGGGTCCGGCGTGGGCGAAAGACGTCGGCAAGCTCGATCGCTCGCCGGTGCGGATCGACGTCACCGAGACCGCGCTCCTCAACTGGCACGGCAACAACCTCAACGCCGACCGCCGGATCGACGACAACTACTACGAGTGGATCAACCGCCTCAACGTGCTGCTCGCGTGGAAGTCGTGGCAGGTCGGCCTCCGCCTCGACACGGTCAAGTACGCCAACGCACCGAGGCTCTCGGAGTTCAACGATCCGCAGTACTCGCCGACCGACCGCGCCAAGGCCGAGCAGCAGCTGCCCTATCGCTATCGCGACACCGCGCTCAACGAGGGCAACCTGCTCCCGAGCACCCGCGACCCGTCGGTGTGGCCGTCGAAGATCTGGGTCTCGTACATCAAGCCCAAGTTCGAGCTCACCCTCGGCGATGCGTACGTCGCGTTCGGCCGTGGGTTCGTGCTCAACATCCGTAAGTTCGACGAGATCGGCGCCGACACGACGCTGCAGGGCACCAAGGTCGTCGGCCGCGTCGACAAGTGGACCTTCACCGGCGTCGCCGGGCTCACCAACCCGACGCGCGTCGACGACGCCACCGGCTTCAAGCTCCAGGACGCGCCGCTCCGCTGCGACGAGTCGAGCGCGACGCGCTGCCGCGACGGGTGGGCGCTGCCGTGGCAGACGTGGAGCCGCGATCTCGTCGCCGGCGGGCGCGCCGAGGTGAAGCTCGGCACGTCGACGCTCGGCTTCCACACCGCCAACATCCGCCGCCGCGAGCGCCGCGACGACCCCGAGGCCGGTAAGGCCCTCTTCACCGACGACCCCACCTTCGTGCGCGACGTCACCGGCGCCGGCATGAGCCTCGCCATCCCCAAGCTCGCCGAGGCCCTCCCGATCAACCTCTACACCGAGCTCGCCTATCAGCGCCGCACACCGTTCGGCGACCAGGACCAAAAGGTCGGTCAGGGCTATGCCGGCTACGTCGCCGCGAGCTACACGCAGGGCGCCGTCACCGCGTCGTTCGAGGGGAAGCACTACCGCCACTTCAACCCGGTGCGCCTCAACGCCGACCGCTCGAAATACGGCGCGTTCCAGGCGGTGCAGTACACCGCGAACCCGACCGTCGAGCTCATCACGCAGGACTCGCTGTTCGACAACTCCTGCACCACGGGCGGCCGCGGGCGCATCGACGTCAAAGCGACCAAGGCCTATACCTTGTTCGGCTCCGTTGGCCGCTTCGCCAACTGGCAGCTGAAGTGCGGCGCGGATCCGTCGTTCGGCCTCTACGACAAGCTCCCCGGCAGCGAGCTCGAGCGGCACGACATCACCGACCTCTACACCGGGTTCGACCTCCGCGCCGACGACGGCTCGTACATCACGCTGATGATGGGAACGCGCCGGGAGACCACGGCGGCGACCGGCGAGCACTACTACCGCGAGGGTTGGTTCCAGGCGAACGGCAGCAAGGTCGTCAACGGGCCGTACTCGATCGAGGTCGACATGTGGCACCGCAACCGGTACCTCAACCTCGAGCAGTGGCGCGAGGGCCAGACCTACCTCTCGCTCAAATACAAATCGCGCGGCGCGATCGTGTTCGGCCACGAGTACAGCACGCGCCCCTCGCAGATCAACAAGTCGCTCGACAAGGGAGGAGACATCCTCCGCGTGCTGCGCTTCCTCCCGAACAACCCCGACGGCGACGAGGACACCGACGTCCAGCACTTCCTCAACGTCGGCGGCCAGGTGAAGTTCGGCGACGACGTGATCCTGCGCTTCCTCTTCGGGGAGCAGCGCGCCGCGCTTAAGTGCGTGAGCGGCGTGTGCCGCTTCTTCCCGGCCTTCGCCGGCTTCCGCAGCGAGCTCGTCGTTCGGTATTGAGCGCTACGCGGCGATCGACTTGCCGCGGGTGCGGCGGAGCGCGCGGACGGGCTGGTCGAGGAGCGAGCAGCCGAGCGCGAAGCCGGACAGCGTCAGGCGCATACGGAGCACGTCGAGGTAGCCCTCGCGATGGAGCGCGCTGAGCGTCGAGCGCACGTCCGCGCGACGGATGGCCAGGGTCTCGCATAGCGAGTCGAGATCGCTGCGGCGCCCTCCGAGGTGGTCTCGCGCGATGGTTCGGAGCAGATGTTCGGCGATCGCTTGCCGAGTGATTGTCGGGTCCATCGTCGGCCTCCTGGCGAACGGGACGGTGCAAGGTGCCGGCCACCTGTGGCTGAGCACGGTGAGCGCGGGCGAAGCGCGGCCCACCGCTCCCGGTGCGCGCTCGATCGTCAGGTCCCGGGAGTAGGCGCGGGTCGCACGTTCGGCAGGCCCCAATCGCCAACCACCCCGGCACCACCGCGGGGGACCCCCTCCCGGATTCCGATCTACTCGCTATTTGCGTTAGATGCGTACGTGGACGCGTGCGCGCAGAGCGGTCGCGGAGATCGACAGGTCCCGCGCTGCCTTCGCCGACTGCGATCCGAACTAACGCATATAGCGAGTAGATCGGAATTGCGGCCGGCGCCCGCCCGCGCACGAGCGGCACCCCGCGCACGATCGGCGCCCGCCGGCGGTCCCCCGTGGGCGGAGGAATCTGACGATGGGCTCAGTTGAGTGGCTTCGTCTCGCTCGGCAGCGTGTCGCCCTCTTCGAGCTTGCAGCCGTCTTCCTTGGGCTCGGCGTTCTTCTGGCGAACGCCCTCCCAGGTGCTGCCGCCGTCGTTGGAGAGGTTCTCGCCGTACTCGCCCTTCACCTTGTGCTTGCCCTCGGGATCGGGCGTCATCACGAGGTAGGCGGTGACGCGGTCCGGCGCGCCGGCGAAGCCGACTCGCTTCTGCGTCCAGTCGAACATCGCGACGTTCTCTTTGATCGTGCCGATGAACTTCGCCACCGCGTGCTTGTCCTCGGCGAGCCAGCAGCCGTGGATCTTGTCGTCGCCGCTCGAGAGGATGTGCATCGTGCCGCGCGTGCCGGCGGTGTTGATGAAGAACACCCCGATCCACGACGCGCCGCTGGGCAGCGGCTGCACCTTGATCTTCTCGGCGGTCGGCCACTGCGGGCCGTCTCCCGACTTGGCGCCGTTGCAGGCGAGCATCGAAACAGCAACAACCGCGGTGGTGAAGAGGGCGCTGAGCTTCATGGCGAGGGCCGAAAGGTAGCGCAACTCGCGCGCGGGGGGGAGTTCTCATCCCGCCGGCGGCGTGCCCGGAGAGATCGCGATCAGACCCGACCCTCGAACTTACGGCGGCCCTCGTCGCGCCACCACGACAGGTAGCGGCGGCGCGCTTCCTCCCGCTCCGAGCGGGGCAGATCGGGGTAGTAGCCGAAGAAGACCTTGGTGAGGTCCTTCAGCTCGGCCGCGGCCGCGGCGCGGGTGGCGGTGGTCTCGTCGAGGAGCGCGTCGATCAGCCACTCGATCCGCGACTTGTGCCCTTGCTCGGCGTACCAGCTCGGCCAGCTGCCGCCGTGGCTCGGGGGATCGTGCCGCGTGATCGAGCAGAGAGCCTCGTGACAGCTGGCCGCGAGCTCCGGCTCGCGCGCGTCGAGACCGAAGATCAGGCCGTCGATGGCGCGACGATCGCGCAGCTCTCCGAGCGCCTGCGCCGAACGAATGCGGAGCGATAGCCCGCCGCCGGGGTCGAGGATTACGCCGGTCAGCGGCTCGATGAACACGTCGCCGGCGTGCGGATGGGCGAGGATGAGGATGCGCGCGGCCGTCCACGCCGCGCGACGTACAGCGAGGTCGTCGTCGACGAGGCGGGGAACGAGCGGCGGCGCGGACTCGGGATCGACCACCTCGGTGAGTAGCCACGTCGCCCAGAACCGCGTCTCGGGGAGCGGGTCACCGGTGCGCGCGAGCACGTCGCGGAGCGCGAGGCGCCCGAGCGCCACGAGCAGGGCGAGCAGGGGCCCGGCGTCGCTCGGCTTGGGCACGCTGTCGATCGGCGTGGTGCGATCGACCCGCGTCGGTCCGGGGAAGCGGTCCATGATCGCGGGAAGCGCGGAGACGCCGTAGCGACGCGCCTCGGCGGCCGCCTGTTCGCCGGTTTGCCCACCCTTGAGGACGCGCCCGATGAGCGTGGCGAGCTCGGGCTCGATCGCGACGATGACCTTGGGCAGCTCGTGCTCCGACGAGCGACCGAGCGGCCGCGGGGGCTCGCGCGGCGAATAGACTTCAAACCGCTCGCTCGGCCGACCGGGATCGATGATGTCGATGTTCGAGCGATCGGCGAGCGTGAGCAGCTCCTCGAGCTCTTCGTCGCTGACCTCGGAGGCCTCGAGCATCTCGGGTTCGCTCGTGCGGTCGTAGGGGCTCGGCTCCTCGCGTGGGATCACCGGACCGAGCGCGCGCCGCCCCATCAGGTTCGGCGGCGGCGGCATCGCCGACGCGCCGGACGGCAGGAACGCCCTGGGCGAGGGCCGCGGGTGGACGAGCGGCGTCGGCACCTCGTCGGGCGCTTCGTCGGGCGTCTCGTCGACGCGCGCGGGGAGTTGCATCGACGGCGTCTCGCCCTCGAGCTCCTGCAACGCGGCAGTCTCTGCCTCCGAGCTCTCGAGCGCGAGTCCCGTGGGCGCGTCGGGCGACGACGAGGGCGGCGGCACCGACGCCGGCGCGGGCTCGGGCGCCCGCATGCCGGTCAGCGTGGGCTTGTGCTGCGGCGGCGCGCTGAACGGCTTGGTGATGCGCTCGACGTGAGCGACGGGCGCGGCAGGGATCGGCACGACGATCGGCGCGAGCGACACCGGCTTGATCGCGGGCGCGCCGGTGGCCGGCGTGAGCTTCGGCTCTTGCTGCGGCCGCTTGGCGCCGAGCGCGACGGCTTTGGCGAGGATGTGCGCGCGCTCCGCGGCGTCGTCCGGCTTCTTCTGCGCACGCGGCGGCGGCGGCGTGAACGGCACCGCGGGCTGCCCCGGCGTACTTCGCTTCTTCTTCTTGAGGATCATCCGCGCGAGCGCCGCGCCGGCGTTCGCGATCGTGGCGATGACGTCGGCGACCTCGGTGGCGTCGATCGCCTCGCCCGCGTCGTCGGCGTAGAGCAGCGCCACGACCCGCTTGCCGACGACGACCGGCGCGACGAGCGCGTCGCCGAAGGCCGGCCGCTCGAGGTCGGAGGCGATCACCGCGTCGAGGCCATCGCGCGCGCGTGGGCCGAGCTGCTGTGTGCGCGTCGTGCGGGCGCTCGCGAACGCGCTCGGGAGATCGAGCGGCACGCCCATCTTGCGCACGCGGTCGCCCGCAGCGCCGGGGCCAGCGGCGTCCCACCCCTCGGCGAGATCCTCGTGCACGAGGAACAGCGCCACGTACGCGAAGAACTGCTGCGCGAACTCGAGCACCGCGCCGAGCACGGCGTCGGTCGACTGCGGATCGACGAACACCTTCTCGGCGTCCGCGCGCGTGAACGGCCCGCGCCGACGACGCGTCGAGGGCATGGACGGCGGCGGCTGATCGGGGGTGGGCGCCGGATCGCTGCGCGCGCTCCGCACGAACCACTTGAGCGCGTCGGCACCGGGGCGCGCGGTGCGGATCGTCGTCGCCGGCGGAGGGCGCGACGGCGACGCGGCGATCGGCGTCGGCGTGAGCGACACGTCGGGCGCCATCGGATCGTCGGGCAGATCGGGGATCATCGAGCGCCCCCGCGCGGTCGCGTCGGGGCTCCGGCCGTCGAGGATCGCGGCGAGGCGACGCGTTCGGCGGTCCATCTCGACGCCGTAGGCGCGCTCGAGCGCCTGCCTCAGCCGGACGATCGGGGCGGCCTCCTGGATCACGTTGGCCCCGAGCGCGGCCTCGACCTCGTCGTGGGCGACCTCGGACAGCGGCTCGGCGAGCGCGATGACGATCGCGCCGTCGCGGATGGCGATCGGGACGAAGCCGTGCTCCTCGGCGACGTGGCGCGGAACGCGCGAAACGGCGGACTCGTCGGGCGAGCGCAGCGCATCGACCGACGCCGCGGCCAGCTCGAGGGACTCGGCGAGCGCGGCCGTCAGCGCGAGCTCCTCGGTCGCGGGGGGCGGCGCGACCTCGAGCAGGTTCGTGATCAAATCGCCGCCGTAGAGCGTCTGTCGCGCAAGGGCGTCCTCGACCTGGCGCATGGACGCCAAACGCCTACGAACGAGGAGTGAGCTAACGGTAGCCATGCAACGGCCGAGCGACGCGGTCGGGCAACGATCGCGGACTTCGGGCCCGGGCAGCAACCTTTGCACAAAACCGGACGGTTGAGGCACGCGTTCGGCTTTGACCGCCCCCCCTCCCGTAGCGTAAATGCCGGGGCCCTCCCCGGGAGCCCAGTCCCCAATGTCCGAAACCCCCGCTCCCGCGCCTGGTCCCGAAACGCCTCCGTCCGCCGAGCCGAAGGCCCCCGAGACCGCCGCCGAGGCCGCGCCGAAGTCCGTCGCGCCGGCGCCGGCGCCCAAGTCCGTGGCGCCCGAGGGCCCCAAGCCCTCCTACCTGTTCCTCGGTGCCGTCTCGATTCTCGTTCTGGTCTCCGACCTCGGCTCCAAGTGGTGGGCGGTCAAGGCGCTCGAGAAGGACGGCTTCCGCCTCCCCGCCAAGGAGATCATCAAGGGCCGCCTCGCGTTCGTCCTCGCCCGCAACCCCGGCGGCGCGTGGGGCATGTTCCACGACCAGCCCGAGAAGGTCCGCAAGCCGTTCTTCGTGCTCGTGTCGGTGATCGCGGTGGTCGTGATCGTCGGGATGTATCGCAAGCTCGACCCGAAGCAGCTCGCGCTCAAGTGGGGCCTGCCGCTCGTCCTCGGCGGCGCGCTCGGCAACCTCGTCGACCGCGTGCGCTACGGCCAGGTCATCGACTTCATCGACGTCGTGTACTGGAAGAACAAGCTCGGCATCGAGCGCCACTGGCCCACGTTCAACGTGGCCGACATCGCCATCTGCATCGGCGTGTTGCTGATGGCCGTCGACTTCCTCTTCCCGCACAAGCGCCCCGCCGCCCCTGCGCGCAAGCCGGCCGCACCGGCTACGCTCAAGTCGTGAGGCCGGAGCTCTTCAAGTACTTAAGCATCGGGTTCCCGAGCTACTTCGTCCTCCTCCTCACCGGGTTCATCTTCGCGGGCATCGCCGCCGCCGTCACCACGCGTCGCGAGGGCCTGAACCCCGACGTGATGATCGACCTGAACCTCGCGATGCTGCTCGGCGGCGTGGCAGGCGGCCGCATCCTCCACGTGCTCGCCGACGGGTACTTCTGGGACTACGTCCACCTCTGCACCAACCCAGCGATCGTCGACTGGAAGATCACGCAGGCCCAGTGCCTGAGCGACAACTACAAGGGCGTGTGGGACGCGGCCAAGGGCGTCTGCCACCCGAAGGAGGCCGACTGCTTCGCCTGGGCCCGCTTCTGGGCCGGCGGCCTCACGTATTACGGCGGCTTCATCGGCGCGACCGCCGTCGCGATCCCGCTCCTCAAGCGCGACAAGTTTCCCTTCTGGAAGGCCGCCGACTACGCGGCGTTCGCGGTCCCGCTCGGCCTCGCGTTCGGGCGCATGGGCTGCCTGCTCGCGGGCTGCTGCTTCGGCGCGCAGTGCGAGCTGCCGTGGTCGATGTCGTTCCCCGCGGGGAGCCCCGCCAGCGAGGCGCAGCACGAGGCGCATCTCCTCGCGAGCAAGTATCTCGTCTCGCTCCCGGTCCACCCCACGCAGGTCTACGAGTCGGCGGCCTCGCTCGCGATCAGCGCGTTCTGCTGGCTCTACATCAACCCGCGCAAGCGCTACGACGGCGAGGTCTTCGCCTGGTTCCTCGGGCTCTACGCGCTCGCGCGCTTCGTCATCGAGTACCTGCGCCGCGACGCGCGCGGCGGCGCCGCCGGGCTCTCCACGTCCCAGCTGATCGGCCTCGCGCTGATCGCGGCCGCGTTCGTACTCCATCGACTGCGTCGAGGCAGCGGCGAGCTTCCCTCGACAGAAGGCGTACAATCAGCGTCGACATGACGCGCACGCTCTTCCTCCTCGTCGTCCTCATTGGTTGCAGCGGGGAGCGGGACTACGCACCGACCGCGCCCTCGTGCACCGGCGTCGGCTGCGCCAACAACACCGGCGTCGTCGGCGGCGGGGGCGGTAGCGGCGACGCGAGCGTGGTCGACACCGGCGTCTCCGACAGCGCGTTCGAGGTCTCCGACGCGGGCGTCGCCGTCACCGCCGTCGTGCGCACGCTCACGCGCTTCACCGACGAGCCCTCGGCGGGGACGATCGTCACGATGAACACGCTGCTCCGCGCCAACAAGTTCGGCGGCGGGACCACCGACAGCACCGTGATGGCCGACGGCACCCACACCATCCGGGACGTCGCCGTCACCCCGGGCGTCCCCACCACGTTCAGCGTGCTCCGCGCCGGCATCGCGCGCGGGCTCGACGGCGTATGGCTCCCGGTGACGGGCACCATCAACCTGCCGCTCTTCGAGGAGACGCTGCCGCAGGTGGTGTGGCCGGCGCTGGTCCCCGGCGTGGTCTACCCGGCCAACTCGGCGCACGTCGTGGTGCACGTCTACACCGGGGGCGTGCGCCGCGCCGGCGTCAGCTCGCTCGCCACCGCCGACGCGAAGGGCCCCTTCTACGACGACGGGTCCGACATCGTCTCCGGCCGCACCTCCACGGGCGCCAAGGGCACGATCGTGTTCCTCGGATCGGCCTCCTCCAACCTCACCATCACCCTCAACGCCGGCGCCAAGACCACGTCTCTGAGCGTACCGTTGAGCGCCAACGCGGTGACCCATTTCGCCGCCACCATGGACTGAGTAGACGCGCCCTCATGTCGATCGTCCTCGATGGCAAAGAGATCGCCGCCGCCGTTCGTCGCGAAGTCGCAGCGGAGGTCGAGAAGTTCAAGGCGAAGCGGGGCCGCGTGCCCGGCCTGCACGTCATCCTCGCCGGAGAAGATCCGGCGTCGAGCGTCTACGTCCGCAACAAGGAGAAGGCGGCGCTCGAAGCCGGCATCGCCGGTCGCGTGCACCGCCTCCCCGCGAGCGTGAGCGAGGCCGAGCTCGTGGCGCTGATCAAGGAGCTCAACGCCGATCCGGCCGTCGACGGCATCCTCGTGCAACTGCCCCTGCCGAAGGGCATCCGCGAACAGGTGGTGCTCGACCTCGTCGATCCGGCGAAGGACGTCGACGGATTTCATCCCGTCAACGCCGGCCTGCTCGCCTCCGGCCGCCCCGGCCTCGTCCCGTGCACGCCGCTCGGGTGCATGCGTCTCATCGACGAGGCGAGCAAACGCCTCGGCGGCTTCGAGCTCGCGGGCGCGCGCGCGGTCGTCGTCGGCCGGAGCAACATCGTCGGCAAGCCGGTCGCGCAGCTGCTGCTCGCGCGCCACGCCACGGTCACGATCGCCCACTCCCGCACCCGCGATCTGCCCGCTGTCTGCCGCGAGGCGGACGTGCTGGTGGTCGCGGTCGGCAAGGCGCAGATGATCGACGACCGCCACGTGCGCGAGGGCGCTGTGGTGATCGACGTCGGCATCAACCGCATCGACGTCGACGGCAAGTCCAAGCTCGTGGGCGACGTCCACTACGAGAAGGCGGCCACGCGCGCCGGCGCGATCACGCCGGTTCCCGGCGGCGTCGGCCCGATGACCATCGCCTTCCTCCTGCAGAACACCTTGCGCGCAGCCGAGGCCCGCGGCGTATGAGCAAGACCGGGGGGAGCTTCGACGTTGCCTCCGCGCCCACGGTGGCGCTGCCGTCGTTGCGTCTCTCCCCCGGCAGCGTCGTCGCCGAGCGCTACGAGCTCCTCGCGCCGCTCGGCGAGGGCGGCATGGGCGCGGTGTTCCGCGTGCTCGACCGCGAGCTCCGCGAGGAGATCGCGCTCAAGGTGCTCCGCCCCGAGATCGCCGAAGAGCCCGGCATGCTCGACCGGTTCCGTCGCGAGGTGAAGCTCGCGCGTCGGGTCACCCACCCCAACGTCGCGCGCACGTTCGATCTCGGCGCGCATCAGGGCGTGCGGTTCCTCACCATGGAGCTCGTGCCCGGCGAGTCGGTCGCGCGTCGCTATGGCCGCGGCAAGCGCGCCCCGCTCCCCGAGGCGCTGCGCATCGCGGCCGAGGTCGCGCGCGGGCTCGGCGCCGCGCACGGGGCCGGGGTGATTCACCGCGACCTCAAGCCCGACAACATCCTGCTCCACAACGACCGGGTGGTGATCACCGACTTCGGGATCGCGCGCCAGCAGCAGGGAGGAATCAACGCCACCCGCACGGTCGGCGCGGTCATCGGCACGCCCGCGTACATGGCGCCCGAGCAGCTCGAGGGCCGCGAGCTATGCGGTCGCACCGACGTCTACGCGCTCGGCCTGCTCCTCTTCGAGCTGCTCACGGGCACGGCCGCGTTCGAGGGCGACACGCTCTACGCCCTCGCCGCGGCACGACTGGCCGGCGAGGCGCCCGACCCGCGCAAGCGCGATCCGTCGATCCCCGAGCCGGTCGCCCAGCTCGTGAGCGAGATGATCGCGCGAAAGCCCACCGACCGTCCGGACGCGCAGACGGTCGTCGACCGTGTCGACGCGCTCCGCGGCGGGGCCGCGGCGATCCCCGAGCGCACGCCGCAGTTCCCGACCGCCGCGTTCGATCTCTCGATGCGCGAGCCGCGCGCGACCGCCGTCGTTCCCCTCGTCGCGGTCGACGAGGCCGCCCGGGCGATCGCAACCGAGCTCTCCGAGGCCCTCGGGGACGCGGTCGCAGGCATGCGAGGGGTACGGGTGGTGCCCGCGGCGCGCGTGCGCCAGGCGCTCGGCGGGGACAACGAGCCGGTCTCGCTCGGCAAGAAGCTCGACGCGGGGATCGTCGTCGAGGGCTCGGTGCGCGTCGTCGGGAGCCGCGTGCGCGCGCGCGTTCGGCTGGTCGACGTCGAGCGCGGCGCCGTGGCCTGGGCCGAACGGGTGGAGGGCAACGTCGACGATCCCTTCGCGCTCGAGGACGATCTGGTGCGCGGCGTCACCGAGGCGCTCTCCGCGCGCGAGGGCTTCGACGCCGCCCGCGGCGGTCCGTCGGACAAGCGCGTGCGCGAGCTCTACGACGAGGCACGGGCAAAGTACGCGAAGTTCGGCACGGCCCACTCGCGCGAGGCGATCGCCATCCTCGAGAAGGGGCTCGAAGCCCACCCCGGCGACGCATGGCTCACGAGCTTCCTCGGCGCCGCCGTGGCGCGCGTGTGGCTGCAGACCGGAGGCACCGATCGCGATCTCATCGCCCGGGCCGAGGAGCTGTCGCTCCGCGCGCTCGCGACCGACCCGACGATCGGCGAGACCTTCCACACCATCGCCGCGCTTCGTCTCTACGAGGGCGACACGCGCGCAGCGGTGCGCGCGCTCAACGAGGCGCTGGTCCGCGCGCCGCTCCACGCCGAGGCCCACCAGAACCTGGGCAAGATCATGATCGAGACCGGGTTCGTCGAGGAGGGCATGAAGCGCCTCGAGCTCGCCCAGCGGCTCGACCCCAACCTGTTGCTCACCCTCTTCGAGGTCGCGCGCACCCGCGCCCTCCAGGGCGATCGCGCGGGCGCGCTGTCGGCGCTCGAAGCAGCGGTCCAGAAGGGCGGCGAGATGGGCTCGGTCTTCCCGCGCCTGCGGCTGATCATCTGGTGGCGGGACGTGGCCGAGGCCGAGAAGACGGCCGCGATCCTCGAGCGCAGCAACACCGGCGCGACCTGGGAGCGCGCGCTGCCGATGGTCCAGGCGTTCGCCCGTGGCGAGTACTGGGCGGGCGCCGAGACGCTGTTCCCGAAGCTCGCCGACGACGCGCGCGGCGCGCCCAAACACCGCGCGTTCATGTACGAGCTGGCCGCGGAGTATTACGGCGCGTTCGACCGGCGCGAGCTCTGCCTCGAGGCCATCGAGCGCGGCGCCGAGCTCCCGATGATCGACATCTTCTGGCTCGACAAGTGTCCGTCGCTCGACTGCGTCCGCGAGGACCCGCGGTTCGCGCGTGCACGCGCGACGGTGGCCGCGCGCGCCGCCGCGGTGTGGTCCTAGCCGCAGCGCGTTCGCGAAGCCGCAACCGCTGCGCGCGACGGTCGAGCTTTCGCCACGGGGCCCGCGTTTACGAGCGCGGAACAGAAGGTGCTCATGATCGACGCATGGCCTCCCCACGCGCGAGCGAGCCCGACCTCTCGATGTTTCGGCCGGGGTCGCTGCCGTCCATCCACGTCGGAGACGACTTGTCCGCGTGCGCCCCCGCGAGCTTCCTCCTCAACGCGCGGGGACACCTCCTCGCGGCGAACCCGCGCGGTCTGGCCATGGTCAGCGGCGGGCTCGTCGGCGAGCAGTCGTGGGTCGCCGCCCTGCCCGCCGTCCGGACGCCTCGCCGCCTCGAGCTGCTCCTGAGCGACGCCGTGTCGGCCGGCGGTTCGAGCGTCGAGGGCGCGGTCTGCATCGGCAACCACCGCGACGTCATCGTCCGCTGCGCCGCCCCGCTCGAGGATCTCATCGTCGCGGTCGTCGTCGACGCCAGCCACGCCAGCGCGCCGCCCCTGTTCGAGGACGAGGTCTTCCCCGAGGCGCGGACCGGCCGCCATGTCGTCTTTGTGCTCGACCGTGCCTCGCTCCTGCCGTTCCATGTGAACGCACACGCCGCGCAGCTCCTCCGCGGCGACGCGGAATCCCCGCGGGAGCGCGCGTTCCCGTCTCTCGTGGTCCCGTCGTCGCGCGCTCGGCTCGTCCGCGACGCCTGCCTCGTCGCCGACGCGAGGGTGTGGACCGGCCCCTACGAAGCGGCCGACGGCCGAGGCATGGTCGACATTGGAATCATCGCCTCCGAGTACGGCGGGCTCGCGGCCCTCGTGGCGGTCGTCCGGTAGGGTCGCCGTGGCCCGGTCCCTCCCCGAGGACGAGTTCGCGCGGCACGTCTCGGTGCTGCCCGAGCCGCTGCCGCCGCAGCGGCGCTACGTGCGGGCCGGCCTCGTGCTCATCGCGCTGATCGTGACGACCCTCGCGCTCACGTGGCGCTGCGCGCGCTCGCGCGCGACGCACATGCAGGATCCCGCGGAGCGCATCCTCGTGCGGCCGCCGCCATGACGCTCAGGGCGTGTGCGCGACAGGGATGACGTACAGCGGCGTCGCCCCGGGCGGAGCCGCGATCGCCGCGCGGACGGCCTCGTCGTCGAACGCACCAATCGGCACTGCCGCGATCCCGAGCGCGTGCGCCTGCAAGAGCAGGTTCTGCGCAGCGTGGCCGGCCTCGAGGAACATGTAGCGCTCGCTGCGCTCGAGGTACTTGGGCCGGAGACGCGCCGCGGTGCCCGTCAGGACGATCAGGGTCGGCGCCGCGCGCACCGCCTCCTGATCGAGCGACGCCTTCGCGATCGCGGCCCTTTTGTCCGCTGCGCCGAGCTTGTCGAGCGCGTGCTTGTCCGGGCGGTAGAGGAAGATCCCGTCCGCGCGCGCGACGTACACGTCGAGCGGATAGAGCGCGCCGGCCGATGGGGCAGTGCGCTTGCCGGTCGCGGGCTCGGTGACCCCCTGCGCGGCCCACAGCAGCTGCGAGAGCTCGCCAGGCGCGATCGGCGCACCGAATGCGCGGCTCGATCGGCGCCCTGCGAGCGCGCGCTCGAGCGCGATCGAGCCCGACGTCGCAGGCGGCGTCAGCGCGGTCGTGCCCTGCGTCGGCGGCGCCGCGTCGACGCGTCCGCAGGCCGCGACGAGGAGCGGTCCCACCCAGCGCGCGAACATGGCGCTCAAGGGCCCGGCACCATCGGTACGAAGCGCACCGAGGTCAGGCGTTCTTCCCGATACTTGCCGGCGAGCTTGCGGACGCGAACGAGCGCTTGGATCCAACCGGGATCGCCGACCGGCCCGACCAGCACGCCGGGATCGGCGAGCTGGTCGAGCAGCTTCTGCGGGATCTGCGGCGGCGCCGCCGTCATGACGACGCGATCGAACGGCGCCCGGTCCGGCCAGCCGCCGTACCCATCCCCCGCGCGTACGCGCACGTTCCGATACCCGAGCCGTTCGAGGCGCTCCGAGGCCTCCTCGGCGAGCGGGGCGACGATCTCGATGGTGAAGACCTCTCGGCAGAGCAGGCTCAGGATCGCCGCTTGGTAGCCGGAGCCGGTCCCGATCTCGAGGACGCGATGCTCGGGCGCGAGCTCGAGGGCCTCGGTCATCATCGCCACCACCGTGGGCTGCGAGATCGTCTGCCCGTGCCCGATCGGCAGCGCCCGATCGGCGTAGGCCTCGCTCGCCAGCGTGTCCGGCAGGAACGCGTGCCGCGGGACGGCGCGCATCGCAGCGATCACCCGCGGCGTCTTCAACGTCCCGTCCAGAACGAGGTCGTCGATCAACCGCGCACGTCGCGCATCCGTCACCGGGGTCGCGGGGCCCCCGCCCACAGCGCTGGGATGTGTGCTCATCGCGGGTGCTCCGTTCTGTGCCCGGTCGACGCGGCGACACGCGACGGCGGCGAGCACCGGCGGGATCGAGATCACGAACGCTCTGCGATCCATGCCCGAGAGAAGAGCAATCGTCGCGCCACGCACGCGCATTGCAGGTGGGCCGCCATGGACCGGATCGCGCACGCCGTCGCGTTGATGCAGACCTTCGCCGAGCGAACCGGTCTCGTCGGCGGCGGCCCTCCGCGTCGGTATCTCTGATCGCGCGCGATTCGCTCACCACCACCGACCCGCTCGGCATCGGCGGCTTGCTCATGGACGCGAGCCGCCTCGCGCAGCTCGACGTGCACCCGTCGCTCGCGTCGGCGCTCCTCGTCGCCGCCTCGCGCGGCCTCTCGCGGGTCATTTCGCGCGGAGAGCTTCGGGGAGGCTCGGAGGCGCGCCTGGCGTTCCGCGAGCTCGGCCTCGCCATCGGCCTCGCCGGGCTGCCCGCGATCGCCGCCTCGTCGCTCGCCGGCGATCCCGCCCTGCAAGACCTGCGGCGCTACCGTGAGCTGGGCGAGGCGATCGTCGGCTACTGGTGTCGCGCCGATCATCGCCTCGCGTCGAGCTGGCTCGAGCACCGGGACATCAACGAAGTGATGCTCGCGACGAGCCTCGCGCCCGACGGGGCGCTCGCGCTCCTCCCGCCTCGGCACGCGACCTGCTGAGCGAGCGGCATGGCAAGGCCGCGCATCCTCATCGTCAGCTACTCCCGCACCGGCAACACGCGCGACGTCGCGGCCGCGATCGCGCAACTGGTCGACGCAGACCGCGAGGATCTCGTGCCGCTCGGCGCCTCGCGCGACGGCCTGCGCGGCTACATGCGGTGCTCGCTCGAGTCGGTGACCGGGACGCTGCCCGCCCTCGCGAGCACGCCCCACGACCCGTCGAGCTACGACCTGGTCGTGGTGGGGACGCCGACCTGGAACCTGGGGGTGTCGACGCCCGTGCGCAGCTGGCTGCGGCAGCACGCGAAGGAATTGCGCGACGTGGCCTTCTACTGCACCTGCGGGGGTACCGGCGGCGACCGCGTGCTCGCCGAGCTACAACGCCTCGCGGGCCGCGCGCCGCGCACCGCGATGATCCTCCGCGAGCGCGACCTCCGCTCACCCCGATACCGAACCGAGGTGATGCGCTTCGCCAACGCGTTGCGCATTCCCGTGGCGGCCGCCGCCGAGCCAACGAATGGCGGCGGACCGCGCGCGGCTCGGTGACTACTTCTTCTTCTCGTCCTTCGACTTGTTCTCGTCGTCCCACTTGATGCCGGCGTTGACCTCGTCGATCGCGTCGTTGATCAACTTGATCGCCTTCACGCGGTGACCGCCCTTGTCCGGCGTGGCCTTCTTGAGGGCCTCACGCGCGTCCTCGAGCTCGGTGAGCGCCTTCTTCATGTTGGGCTGCGGCTGATCGGCGCGGACGAGACCGATCGACGAGGTGCCGATGGTGACGGCGAGCGCGGTGCCGAGGGCAAACGACGTGAGCTTCCAAGCGTTCATGCATAACCTCCCTTTGGGTTCGAGTCAGACGGGAGGGTACGCGCGCGATTCAGGCCGGCATCTAAGATCACGCCTTTAAGATCTTATTGAGGACCTCGTCGAGCGCGTCGAGCGAGGCGTAGTGGATGGCGACCTCGCCCTTTCCGCCCTGATCGCGGACCTCGCACTTGGTGCCGAGGGCGATGGAGAGTCTCCGCTCGAGATCTCGGACCGAAGCGCTCTTCTGCGCAGGGGCGTCGGCGGAGGGCTTGCCCGAGCCCTTGCTCGCCCGCGCCAGCTGCTCGGTCTGTCGCACGCTGAGCCGCCCGCGCACGACCTTGTCGGCGAGCTTCTGCAGCTCGCCGTCGTCGCCCACCTGAAGGAGCGCGCGCGCGTGCCCCTCGGTCAGCTCGCCCCGGATGACGCGTTCGCGCACGGTGACCGGGAGCCGGAGCAGGCGCAGCGAGTTGGCGATCGTGGTGCGGTCCTTGCCGATCCGCTCCGCGAGCTTCTCCTGCGTGTAGTTGTGTTCCTTGATCAGGCGGGAGAACGCCTCGGCCAGCTCGATCGGGTTGAGGTCCTCGCGCTGGACGTTCTCGATCATCGCGAGCTCGAACGCCGCGGCGGGCGAGACGTCCTTCACGACCACGAGGACGTCCTTGAGACCGGCGCGCTGCGCGGCGCGCCACCGCCGCTCGCCGGCGATGAGCTCGTAGCGATCGCGCATCGTGGGCGGCGCGCCCGGCGTCGCCGGCATCTTGCGCACGACGAGCGGCTCGAGCAGACCGACCGCGCGGATCGAGCTCGTGAGCTCCTCGAGCGCGCGCTCGTCGAAGTGCTGGCGCGGCTGCCCCTTCATCGGGACGATTCGCTCGATCGGGCAGGTGAACACGCTCCGCTCGCCGAAGCCGGCAGGCGCCTTCTCGGCGGCGACCGGCAGGAGCGCGTCGAGGCCCCGGCCGAGCGCGCGGCGGGGCTCTGCGGGTTTGTCGCTCATGACTCCTCCGCGGCATCTGCGGCCGGCTCGTCTTCCGCCTGCTCGCCGCGTTGCCGCGCGAGGAACTCTCGGGCGAGCGCGAGGTAGGCCTCGCAACCCTTGGCGCGCGCGTCGTAGAGGAGGATGGGCTTGCCGTGCGACGGCGCCTCGGACAGGCGCACGTTGCGGGGAATGACCGCGCGATACACGTAGAAGTGACGCTTCACCTCCTCGGCCACCTGCTGGGCGAGGTTGCTCCGCGGGTCGAACATCGTGAGCACGAGCCCGTCGAGCTCGAGCTCGGGGTTCAGGCTCCGCTTCACGCGGTCGATGGTGTCCATCAGGTAGGTGAGGCCCTCGAGCGCGTAGTACTCGCCCTGGAGCGGCACCAGCACGCGCGTGGCCGCGGCGAGCGCGTTGACCGTGAGGAGACCGAGCGACGGCGGACAGTCGATGAAGATGTGCTCGTAGCGGCGGCCGCTCTCCATGGCGGCGTGCAGCACACGGGCGAGCCGCTCGGCGCGATCGGCCTCGTCGACCAGCTCCATCTCCACGGCGACGAGATCGCGCGTCGCGGGGAGGAGATCGAGGTTCGGGACGGCGGTCTTCACCACGATGTCGTCGAAGCTCGCGCTGCCGATCAGGCACTCGTAGATCGAGCGGGTGATCGAGCGCGGCGGCACGCCGACGCCGCTCGACGCGTTTCCCTGCGGGTCGAGGTCGACGAGCAGCGTGGGCACCTCGGCGACGGCCACCGACGCGGCGAGGTTCACCGCGGTCGTGGTCTTCCCCACCCCGCCCTTCTGGTTGACCACCGCGACGATCGACACGGCGAGGCGGGTATCCCGCGCCCCCAAGCGCCGCAATCACTCGCTGCCCGGTCGCGGTTTGTCGTTTCTTTTTCCGTTTGACGATCCTGTGAGAGTGTGTGCGCAGATGTAGGTGAACGTATGACGAACCAGCGCCGCACTCGATTCATCAACCTGCTGACCGCGAACGACCCGACCGAGGCCCGCCGCGCTCAGCTGATGACGAACGCGTTCTGGCTCGCATCGCCGCCCGTCACTCCCGCCCGCCTCGCGCAGGTCCTCGACCTTCGCGCTCACCACTCACGCCACCCCTCACGTCTTTGAGGTCAACGATGCGTCCTTCCTTCTACCGAAGCTTTGAAGAGTTCGAGCGCGAGGAGCTCAAGCCGGGCCGGATCGGCTTCAGCCTCGACGACCTGATCGAGGAGACCTCCTTCGACAGCGAGGTCGACGCCGACGAAGAAGAGGAGTGAGCCGTCCTTCTCCGCTTACATAATCAACTTATCTTATTCTTCGCCCCGTCTGTCGCCCCGCTGGTCGCCTCAACCAGCGGGGCGAACCCTTTTTTGTCGGGCGGAATTGACAGCTACGGCGACCCCGACCAAGGTTCGCGCCCCCCGCGGCCCGAGCGGCCGCCCAATCTCGAAGGTGCAAGTGGAAGCCATGGAAGTCCAGGTCGCGCAGCTCACCCCCGTTCTCATGGAGTTCTCCGTCACCGTCGAGACCGATCGCGTGAAGAAGGAGATGGACAAGGCCTTCCTCGACCTCGCGAAGCGCGCGCGCGTGAAGGGCTTCCGGCCGGGCAAGGCTCCGCGCGAGGTGCTCACCCATCTCTACGGAGGCGCCGTCCTCAACGACGTCGCGAGCAAGCTCGTCGACGAGACGCTCAACCAGGCGCTCTCCGAGAAGAACGTGCAGCCCCTCTCGCAGCCGCGCGTCGAGGTCGAGTCGGCCGCGCCGAACGCGGCGCTCAAATACAAGGCGCGCTTCGAGGTGAAGCCCGAGATCGCCAACCTCAAGTGGGAGGGACTCGAGGCCGAGAAGCCCAAGCACTCGGTGAGCGACGACGACGTGAAGCAGGCCGTCGAGGGCCTCCGCAAGGCGCACGCGACCCTGCAGCCGGCCGAGCGCGCCGCCAAGGACGGCGACCACGTCACGATCGACTTCTCCGCCACGGTCGACGGCAAGCAGCTCGACTCCGGCAAGGGCGTCACCGCCGACCTCGGCGAGGGCAAGCTCGTCAAGGAGCTCGAGGACGCGATCCGCGGCGCGAAGGTCGGCGACCAGAAGGACGTCGACGTCACGTTCCCCGCCGAGCACGCGAACCCCGCGCTCCGCGGCAAGGTCGCGAAGTTCAGCATCGAGCTCAAGGAAGTGAAGGAGCGCAAGCTCCCCGCCCTCGACGACGAGTTCGCCAAGGACGTCGGCGAGTACGCGAACCTCGCCGCCCTCAACGAGGACACCAAGAAGAAGCTCGAGAAGCAGCTCAACGACCAGGCCGAGCAGACGCTCGTCACCAACCTCGTCGCCGCGCTCGTCAACGCGAACCCGGTCGAGGCGCCCCCCTCGCTCGTGCAGCAGCAGATGCAGCTCACGCTGCAGGAGCTTCGTCAGCAGGCGCGCCGCGGCGGCCAGAACCTCCAGATGAGCAGCGAGCTCGAGCGCCAGCTGCAGGTCGACAGCGAGGTCAAGGTCCGCGCCGGTTTGCTCATGGCGGAGATCGCGAAGCTGAACAACGTCACCGTCGGCGACGAGGACATCGAGAAGGGCCTCGCCGAGCTCGCCGAGGAGACGGGCAAGAACGTCGCCCGTCTGCGCGCCGAGTACCGCGACCCGCAGCGCCGTCAGATGCTGATCGGCATGATCCTCGAGGACAAGGTCCTCGACCTGCTGATCGCCAAGGCCACCGTCAAGGAAGTGGAGCCGAAGAAAGAGGGCTGATCGCCCCTCGTCACTCTCGCGCCGCGGGCCCCTGTCTCACGATCGGGCCGCGGCGCGATACGTTTTTGCCCCGCGTGCCTGCCCGAACGGCTAGGTGCGCGACCGCCGCGCTGTGACCAAGCTTGCGGTCTTCCCGGGGAAATCCCGGGACGTCCCGGGCGTTGCATGCAAGCTGGCCGCCCGACCCGACCCGCACTACAAGGACCTTCCATGAGCAAGCGATTCATCACCCGCCGCGATGAAGCGATGGCCGTCCTCGAGAAGGACAGCACGCAGGGCTTCATCCCCTACCCGACGATCATCGAGACCACCCACCGCGGCGAGCGGGCGATGGGCGTGTTCGATCGCCTGCTCAAGGACCGCATCGTCTTCCTCGGCACCGAGATCAACGACGACGTCGCCAACATCGTCATTGCCCAGCTGCTGTTCCTCGAGAGCGAGGATCCGGACAAGGAGATCATGCTCTACGTGAACTCGCCCGGCGGCGTGGTCACGAGCGGCCTCGCGATCTTCGACACCATGCAATACGTGCGCTGCGCGGTCTCCACCACCTGCCTGGGCCAGGCCGCGTCGATGGGCGCGGTCATCCTCGCCGCGGGCCAGAAGAATCGCCGCTTCGGCCTCCCCAACTCGCGCATGCTCATCCACCAGCCGCTCGGCGGCGTGCGCGGCCAGGCCACCGACATCGAGATCCACGCGCGCGAGATCATGGCGCTCAAGGAGCGCCTCACCGACATCCTGCAGCAGGCGACCGGTCAGGATCGCGGCAAGCTCCGCCAGGACATGGAGCGCGACTATTACATGAGCGCGCCCAACGCCAAGGAGTACGGCCTCATCGACGAAGTCGTCGCGCCCAAGAAGACGGTGGGTAAGGCCGAGCCGACCAAGAAGTGAGGGCTTGCGGGCGCGTCACGAGCGCCCGAGGAGATCGGACGCGGCCCGGCGCGACCTTGTGCGTGCGAGCCGCGATGCCGTAACCGGCATCACTGGAACTTGATGGTGCCCGCTCCGGGGGGTACCTTTTCTGACACGTAAGCGGCGCCCGAGCGCTTGGGCGATTCGAGAGGCAACGTGGAACGACGGCGCGACGGAGATCACGGCAACGGCAACCTGAGCTGCTCCTTCTGCGGAAAGGGGCAGCGAGAGGTCAAAAAGCTCATCGCCGGGCCGGGGGTGTACATCTGCGACGAGTGCATCGGCCTCTGCAACGACATCATCGCCGAGGAGGTCGACAAGGACGAGCCGTTCGCGTCGTCCACGCCGGTCCCCAAGCCGAGCGAGATCAAGTCGGTCCTCGACGACTACGTGATCGGCCAGGACCGCGCGAAGAAGATCCTCGCGGTCGCGGTGCACAATCACTACAAGCGCATCGAGTCGAAGGTTAATCAGGACGACGTCGAGCTCTCCAAGTCGAACATCCTCCTCCTCGGCCCCACCGGCAGCGGCAAGACGCTCCTCGCGCAGACGCTCGCGCGCATCCTCAACGTCCCGTTCGCCATCGCGGACGCGACGACGCTCACCGAGGCCGGCTACGTCGGCGAGGACGTCGAGAACATCATCGTCCAGCTCCTGCAGAACGCCGACCACGACGTCGAGCGCGCACAGCGCGGCATCGTCTACATCGACGAGATCGACAAGATCAGCCGCAAGAGCGACAACCCGTCCATCACGCGCGACGTGAGCGGTGAGGGCGTGCAGCAGGCCCTCCTCAAGATCATCGAGGGCACCGTCGCCAACGTGCCGCCCAAGGGCGGTCGCAAGCACCCGCAGCAGGAGTTCCTCCAGGTCGACACGACCAACATCCTGTTCATCTGCGGCGGCGCCTTCGTCGGCCTCGACCAGATCATCCAGCGCCGCATCGGCCAGCAGTCGCTCGGCTTCGGCGCGGACATCAAGTCCAAGGAGCACTTCAAGCTCGGCGAGCTCCTCGTGCAGACCCAGCCCGAGGACCTCCTCAAGTTCGGTCTCATCCCCGAGTTCATCGGTCGCTTGCCGGTCATCGCCACGCTCCACGAGCTCGACGAAGAGGCGCTGATCGACATCCTCACCAAGCCGAAGAACTCGCTGGTCCGCCAGTACCAGAAGCTCTTCGAGATGGACGGGGTGAAGCTCAAGTTCACCAAGGGCGCGCTCCAGGCCGTCTCGCGCGAGGCGCTCCAGCGCAAGAGCGGCGCGCGCGGCCTCCGCGCCATCCTCGAGAACGCGATGCTCGACATCATGTACGACGTCCCCTCCCGCACCGGGATCAAAGAGGTCGTCATCAACGAGGAGGTCATCCTCCGCAGCGAGCAGCCGTTGATCGTCTACGCCAAGGAAGCCTCCTCGGCGTAACGTGGCGCGGGCGCTCGCCGTACTCTCGGCGTTCGCCGGCGTGGCAGCCTGGATTCTGTGCGAGCGGCGCCTCGGGGCGCACTACGGCGCGATCGCGCTGCTGCTCGCGGTCGCCATCGGCGCGCTCATGCGCCGTGCCGTGCACGACGAGCGAGACCAGCACCTCCCGCTCCAGGCCGGGCTACTCGCGCTCTTCGCGATGATGCTCGGCGAGTTCCTCACGCTGCGCGCGCTCTCGCAGCCGTTCGAGTCGTGGACCGTGCTGTGGTGGGGGGCCGGGGGCTTCGCCGCGCACACGCTGACGCGGCACGCGCTGCTCACGAAGCAGATCGCCGCCGCCGACGACGCCGCCCTCGACGAGCGGCGTGGCGACGGTAGGGCCCGCGCGCGACGCGCGCGCTCGCGCACGCGCTCGCGCGGCGGGGCACGGATCTCCTGCGAGCTCTGCGAGCAGCTGGTCGACGCCTCGACCACCACCGCGACCGCGCACGGAATCGTGTGCCCGCGCTGCAAGCCCCGCGCGGGCGAGGCGCGGATCGCGTGCGGCGCGTGCGACGCGTTCGTCGATCCGGCGACCACGTCGTCGCACGCGCAATACGGCATCGTGTGCGACGGCTGCCTGCCCCGCTTGGCTCGACGCGTGACGACCGGCGTGGGCCGCGTGCGCTGCGAGGTCTGCGACGAGCTGGTCGACGCTGCCACGACCTCTGGCTTCGACAAGCACAGCATCGTCTGCGAGGCGTGTTACCAGGAGCTCGAGGTCGGCCCCAATCGCGACGCCACGTTTCGCTAGCGCCGCCGCGAGGGCCGCGACGGGCGGTGGGGGACGATCGACGGGACCGTGTCTCGCGGCTCGAACAGCAGCGATGTGTGGGCGTCGCGGCGGAGCACCATCCCGATCACGAAGGTCGCCGCGCCGAGGAACGCCGACCAGGCGCCGAGCAGGTAGACGACGACGATCTCGCCGAGCGCCGGGGTGAACAGCATGGCCGAGGCCGCCAACAGCGACACGACGCCGATGCCGATGAGCACGCGCGGCGTGGAGATGTGACGACGCATCTTGACCGACGTCGCGCCCTCGAGAAGCCCGACCATCGCGATCCACGAAGCGATGAGCCAGGCCACGACGGTGATCGAGCCGAGCGGCGCGATGAGACCGACGAGCCCGAAGCCGATGCCGATGGTGCCCTCGAAGAGGAGCGGCCACGGCCTATCCTCGTCGGCGTGCGAGCCGAGCGTGGCGCCGATCGCGAGCGCGCCCTCGGCGATGGCGAACACGCCGAACACCCGGCCGAGCGCGATGGGAGACGCCGACGACCACGCGACGATCATCAGCGCGAACACCATCGCCAGCGCGCCGCGCAGCGCATAGGCCCACCAGTTGCGTGCGAGCGTGCCTTCCATGCTCAAGTCCCTCCACCGCTGCTCGAAGGTGCATTCGTGGTGCCGTCGCGCTGCGCACCAGCTTGGGTCCCTCGTACGCGAAGACGCACGGCCGAGCTGATTTGCAGCCGGAAACGTCTACGAATAGCGTCCGCGCCGTGCGCTTCGACCGAACCCCCTGTTGCCTGCAGCCGGGCAGCCGCTGCGGCACGCGGTTCCGCGAGCTGCAGGCGTGGGTCACCCGCATCACCGGCAAGGGCGTGAAGCTCGTCGAGCTCTCGGGCGGCGAGCAGGGGAAGGCGCCGTTCTGGGCGCAGCCCGTCGGGTACGACGGCCGCGCCTTCCACGTCGCGTTCGACCACGGCTGCGACACCGAGAAGCTGCTGCACGAGGTCTGTCACTGGCTCGTCGCGCCGCGCGCGCGCAGGCAGAAGCCGAACTACGGGCTCGGCCCCAAGGGCCGCGAGGTCGACGACGTCACCGGCGACAACGAAGAGGTCACCGTGATGCTCCTCGAGCGCCGGCTGGCCGAGGACTTCGCGCTCCCGCTCGAGAAGATCGCCGAGCCCGACTACAACGTCGCCCACCGTCGCAACGTGGACTGGGACGCGTGCGAAGCGAGAGCCGAGCAGCTCTACAACGCCCTCGACCGAGCGACCGGGCCGCGCGCGTAAGACGCCGTTGCCCCGAGCGCCGGTCGCCGCGAGCGCCGGGAGCCGCGAGCGCCGGGAGCCGCGAGCGCCGGGAGCCGCGAGCGTCAGCGAGCGGGTTGTAGAGGCAGATCTCCCGCGACAACCCGCTCCCTCACGGTCGCGGCTCCATTCGCGTTAGGCGCGATACGTCTCCTGCTCGCGGCGCCGAACCGCCTCCTTCCCGATCAGCTCGGCGATCACGAACGCGTCGGCGTTCACCGCGCCGAGGTTCAGGTTCAGCGGCTCGAACCCGAGCGCGGTGTTCGCCTCGACGAGCCGGCGATGCACGGGGCCGAGCTTGCCCGTGAAGCGCGCCGGGTTCCGCAGGTGCAGCGCGACGAAGTGATTCTGCCCCGACGCCTGCACGCGCGCGTCGAGGATCTCGCTCCAGGGGATGACGCCGACGGGCAGGCTGCGATCGAGGACGCCCTCATCGTCGAGCACGATGCGCGGCCGCGCGTCGAGGAGCTGCACGGCGAACACGCCGGCGCACGCGCCGAAGAAGACGATGGCCGCCCAGCCGGTGAGCGTGCGCCTGAGGTCGTCGCCGCCGAGCGAGAGTATGAAGACGCCGCCGAACACGAAGGAGAGCGCGACGAACAGGAGCAGCGCGAGCTTCCCGCGGTTGGGCCCGAGGGCGATGGGGGTCACGCTCGAACGATGGTGGTGACGGGCGACGCCGGCAAGGACGAGCGGCGCCTCGCCAAACCCGGGCGACCTCGACGACGCCTGCCAGCCCGTCCGTATGGCTGGGCGTGCACGCGCGGAGCTTGCATGTACGGACGACATGCGTGCATGGCTTGGCATCGTGTTGGCGGCGATCGCGTGCAGCGGAACGAGCGGGAGGACGACCGCGCCGAACGCGCGGACAGGGACTGCCCCCGTCGCACCGGGCGATCACGGCAAGGGCGTGTCGATCACGGGCGAGAGCGCATACGGCGATCGCCACGACCCGTCGGGCTGGAGCGGGGTCTCGACAAACCCGAGCGCGATCGGAGGCGGGCCGCCCGCGCCGACTGCGTCGCCGGCCGCGCCCGCAGCGTCGCCCGCTCCCTCCCCGGCCAAGCCGGCGCCGGCAAAAACAGCGGCATCCGCGCCGCCCAAGGTTACGCCGCCGGCCGCGCCGACGACGCCGACCATGCCGCCGAGCAAGGAGCTCGACACGGCCCCGCCCGCAAAAGACCTGCAGTTCTGACCAGGCAGTGCGCACGGGCGGACCGCGGCTGTAGACGTTACAAAAACATAAAAAAAGCCCTGCTTGACGCAGGGGTGGGGTCCTTCATCCTGAGCGTCCGAAATCGCCGGAGATGTTGTTCTCCGGGGGGGAACCAAGGAACACCGCTCGATGTTCTTCAAGAACGACCCGAACTCGCCGTCCGACGACAAGTCCAAGGCGCGCCGCGTGCTGCCGCTCCTGCCGCTCCGAGACATCGTCATCTTCCCGCACATGGTCTCGCAGTTGTTCGTCGGTCGAGAGAAGTCGATCAACGCGCTCGACGAGGCGATGAACCGCGGCAAGGAGATCTTCCTCGTCGCGCAGAAGAACGCGAAGACGAACGATCCCGGTGAGGCCGACATCTACCAGTCCGGCACCATCGGCGCGGTGATGCAGCTGCTTCGCTTGCCCGACGGCACCGTGAAGGTGCTCGTCGAGGGCAAGCGCCGCGCACGCATCCGCAAGTTTGTGCAGAGCGAGGCGTGCTTCCTCTGCGAGATCGAGGAGATCGCCGAGACGTGCGACGTGCGCGTCGAGGTCGAGGCGCTGATGCGCCAGGTGCAGGCCACCTTCGAGACCTACGTGAAGTTGAACAAGAAGGTTCAACCCGAGATCTTGATGACGGTGCAGACGATCGACGATCCGGCGAAGCTCGCCGACACGATCGTCGCCAACCTCCCCACCATCAAGCTGCCCGATCGCCAGGGCCTCGTGGAGATGGACGACCCGGCCAAGCGCCTCGAGCGCTTGCTCGAGCTGATGCAAGCCGAGATCGAGATCCTGCAGGTGGAGCGGAAGATCCGCAGCAGGGTCAAGAAGCAGATGGAGAAGTCGCAGAAGGAGTACTACCTCAACGAGCAGATGCAGGCGATTCAGAAGGAGCTCGGCGGCGAACGCGACGAGCTCCGGAACGAGCTCGCCGAGATCGAGGAGAAGCTCAAGACCAAGAAGCTCTCCAAAGAGGGGCAGGCGCGCGTCAAGAAGGAGCTCAAGAAGCTCAAGGCGATGCACCCCACCTCCGCCGAGGCGACGGTCGTACGCAACTACATCGACTGGATCCTGTCGCTCCCCTGGGAGGACAAGAGCGAGGAGTCGTTCGACATCACCGCAGCCGAGGGCGTGCTCGACGAGGACCACTACGGCCTCCGCCGCATCAAGGAGCGCGTGCTCGAGCACCTCGCGGTGCAGGCGCTCACCCGCCGCCTCAAGGGACCGATCCTCTGCTTCGTCGGCCCGCCCGGCGTCGGCAAGACGTCGCTCTGCAAGTCGATCGCACGCTCCACCGGCCGCAAATACGTGCGCATGTCGCTCGGCGGCGTGCGCGACGAGGCCGAGATCCGCGGCCACCGCCGCACGTACATCGGCGCGATGCCGGGCAAGATCATTCAGTCGCTCAAGAAGGTCGGCACCAACAACCCGGTCTTCCTCCTCGACGAGATCGACAAGATGTCGTCCGACTTCCGCGGCGATCCGGCGGCGGCGCTGCTCGAGGTGCTCGATCCCGAGCAGAACAACTCGTTCAACGACCACTACCTCGACCTCGACTACGACCTGAGCGACGTGATGTTCATCACCACGGCGAACTCGCTGTCGGGCATCCCGGTGCCGCTCCAGGACCGCATGGAGATCATCCAGCTCTCCGGCTACACCGAGTTCGAGAAGCTCAACATCGCCGTCAAATACCTGGTGCCCAAGCAGAAGAGGGAGTGCGGCCTCGTCCCCGATCCCGAGCACCCGACCGACCACGGCAAGAAGGTCGACGTCGACATCACCGAGGGCGCGCTCCGCACGATCATCCACCACTACACCAAGGAGGCGGGCGTCCGCTCCCTCGAGCGCGAGATCGCGAGCGTGTGCCGCAAGGTCGCCCGCCAGGTGCTCAAGAGCGAGGAGAAGGAGCAGAAGGTCGTCGTCGACTCGAAGGCGATCCCGAAGCTCCTCGGCATCCCGCGCTTCTCGGTCGGTCGCAAAGAGGAGAAGGACGAGATCGGCCTCACCAACGGCCTCGCCGTCACCGCCTACGGCGGCGATCTCCTCGTGAGCGAGGTCACCATCTCGCCCGGCAAGGGCAAGCTGATGATCACCGGCAAGCTGGGAGACGTGATGCAGGAGTCCGCGCAGGCGGCCATGAGCTACATCCGCTCGCGCGCCACCTCGCTCGGCATGGACCCGGAGTTCTATTCGAAGATCGACGTGCACATGCACTTCCCCGAGGGCGCCATCCCCAAGGATGGTCCGTCGGCGGGCGTCACCATGGCCACGTCGCTCGCGAGCGCGCTGTTGAAGATCCCGGTGCGTCGCGACGTGGCGATGACGGGCGAGATCACGCTGCGCGGCCGCGTGCTGCAGATCGGCGGCCTCAAGGAGAAGCTGCTCGCGGCTCACCGCGGCGGCATCAACACGGTCATCATCCCCAAGGAGAACCGCAAGGACCTCCGCGAGGTCCCGCGCCGCGTGCTCAAGGCGATGCGGCTCGTCCTCGTCGAGCACACCGACCAGGTGCTGCGCGAGGCGCTGTGCCTGCCGGAGCCCGACCAGCTCTTCGGCAACGTGCGCTCGTCCATGGAGTACGTGAACGGCGAGCTCGTCGAGATCGGCGCCTCGGCGCCCTCGCTCGACGCCGACGGCGGCGCCTCGCCCCCGGTGCAGCACTGATCGGCCGGGAGCCGCGACCGTCAGGGAGCGGGTGTCATTTCCCACGACAACCCGCTCGCTGACGCTCGCGGCTCCAGATGCTTGACAGCACCGGCCTCGCCTTCTAGAAAGCCCACCCTGTTCGACGGCGGGTTCGTCGGCGAGCGGGCGGGTAGCTCAGCGGTAGAGCGCTAGCCTTACACGCTGGTGGCCGCAGGTTCGAATCCTGTCCCGCCTACCAGCGGTGCCCGAAGTGAGTGAATGCGGCGGTAGTTAAGTTGGTTATAACGCCGGCCTGTCACGCCGGAGGCCGCGGGTTCAAGTCCCGTCCGCCGCGCCAACGAGTCCGAGTCTTCTCGGGGAATCAGAAGGGGTCGCTCTGCAAGGAGTCGACCCCTTCGGTCCGTTTTGGCCATGCGCGCACGGTGCGGCGTTTGGGGTGTACCGTGTACGCTACGCACGATGCCGACGGGGACGCCGCGACGGTATGCGCCGCTCAGCGCCGAGCACCGATTCTGGGTGCGGCTGTTTCCGAGCTTCCTCGCCCCGTCTCGGGAGCCGGGGGGCCTCCTCGCCGCGGTGCACGGCGCGCTGGTGGTCCCCAACGTCCTCTTCGTGACGGTCAGCGCGGAGTACCAAACGTACCTCGCGGTGATCTTCCATCGCTCGTGGCTCGCGCGGATCGGGCACATCCTCTGTGTACCGCTCGGCGTGGTGCTCCTGATCGCCACGGCCGCGCGGCTCGCGCCCTCGCTCGGGCTCGCCGTGGGGATCACGTTGTCGGTCTTGTGGACGGCGGTCGGCGTGCTGCATCGCCGCCCGCTGTGGGCGACCGTCAACGCTGGCGTCGGCGCGGCGCTGACCGCCCTCGGGCTCGCGTATCCCCCGGGCTGGGTGCATCCCGCCTGGCTCATGCTCGGCGTTGCGGCGCTGCAGGCGGGCTCGCACGCGACCGAGAGCCACGTGCCCCCGCGCGCGAACGGCGCGGCGCAGTGGATCGACCTCGGAGAGGCGCTACGCGGCTCCTTCGGCGCGCTCGGCGCGATCCGCAGTTGGCTCTGCGGCACGTTCGACGAGTGGTGGGCGACGCCGCGGCTCGTTCACGTCGGCACGCTCCTCTTCCTCTTTCGCTGCGGCTACGCGCCCGAGCTCCGCGAGCGGCTTCTCGGCTACGCGCGCGACGCGATCGCGTCCGGCGATCCGGCGCTCGACTACATCGGAGAGGGCGGCGGAAGCTACGTCGATCCGACGACGTTCGAGCCGCGGCCCCGCCCGTGAAGCGTGCGGTCAGGAAGCGCGTCGCACGCGCGCCAGCTCGAGGTTGAGGGTGGCGACCGCCGCCTCGACGTCGTCCGCGGTCAGCCGCTGAACGGGAAACACGACGAGGCCGGCGCTCGTCTCGAGGCCGACGCACGGCTGCAGCTCACCACCGAGGTACGCGTCGCACGACGCGAATCGCTCGACGGCGCCGAGCCCGAACGAGTGTTCGGTCACTGCGCGCACCGACAGCCGATCCGACGCGAGCTGAAATTGGAGCCGGCGCGTGCGCGTGAAGTTCAGCATCGCGAGGACGAGCCCGAATGCGCCGAGCGTATCCGCGAACGGCAACCGGTAGACGACGTTGATGGGCAGGGCGACGAGCACGACGGCGAACGCGAGCGCGAAGAGCCAGGATCGCGCCGGGAGCACCGTGACGATGGAACCTTCGGCCGAGCGGACGCAGCTCACGCGCGACGACCAGGGCGAGATAGCGACGGCTTCCATGATCAACCCGACTTGTTCTTGGAGGGATCAACGCTGGCGAAGGCTTCGAGGTCCGATGCCTTCGGCGATGGATAGAGCGCCGGGTCGAGCTCGGGCTGCTTGTTCGCTGTCTTGCTGCTGGGCGCGGGCGCCGGCTCGTTGCTGAAACCAGCCATCAATCTTTGGCGCGTTGCATCGATCTCCATCAGGACCTCCTTGGGGTGTATGGAGGTTCGACCCCGGCCCGCCGCCGGTTGCGTGCTCGCGTCACAAACCGTCGATGCCCCATCCCGCTCTCGTGGGTCACGCCGCGGCGCGATTCCGCAGCTCGCACGCGGCGAGGGCGTCGCGGAGCGCGCGCGCCGACGCCGGGCGGTCGTCCGGGCTCTTGGCCAGGCACCACAGGACCACCCGCTCGAGATCCGGCGGGACCGCGACCTTGGTGGAGAGCCTCGCCGGCTCGGCGTGCAGGTGACGACTGCATACCTCGAACGAGGTTGCGCCCTCGAAAGGAGGCGCGCCGGTCAGCAGGAAGTAGGCGAGCGCGCCGAGCGCGTAGAGATCGCTCCTCCCGTCGACGAGATCGGGCCGCACGATCGCCTCGGGCGACATGTACAACGGCGTTCCGACCACCGCCCCGACCGCCGTCGCGTCTGCCGAGCCGACGTCGGCGAGCCGCTTCACCAACCCGAAATCGACGACCTTCGCCACGTCGGACACGCCGCCGCGTACGCAGAGGATGACGTTCGCGGGCTTGATGTCCCGGTGGACCAACCCGAGGTCGTGCGCCTCGGCGAGCGCGCCGCACACCTGCAGCAGGATGTGCACGACCCTCGCCGCCGACTGGGGCCCCTCGCGCTCGACCAGCCGCTGCAGGTCTGGCCCCTCGAGGTACTCCATCGCGTAGTAGAACCGCCCCTCCGACGTGCGACCGTAGTCGTAGATGGCCACCGTGTTGGGATGGGTGAGCCGGCTCGTCATCCGCACCTCGCGCTCGAAGCGCGCGACGCTGTTCGTGCCGCCGTTCTCCCGGTGAAGGAGCTTGATCGCGGTCGGACGGCACAACATCGCGTGGCTCGCGCGATAGACGACGCCCATCCCGCCCTGACCGATTTCTTCCTCGAGGGTGTAGGAGCCGAGCGCGTGCGCCTGGTGAAGCTGTGCGCGCAGCGCGTAGCCGGCGCGGGCGATCAGCGCCGCGGCGACGACGAGCGCGGCCGACCAGAGGGCTAGAAACGACGCGTACACGTCACGTCCCGCGTCGCTCGAGACAACTGACGATCTCGCGTTTCGCGCGGTGGAGGAGGACCGCGACGTACCCCGGCGTCAGCCCGAGCTCGCGCGCGACGTCGACGCCGCTGAGATCCTCGAGGACGCGGAGGGTCATCACCTTGCGCGGGACGGCGTCGAGGCCCTGCACGCAGCCGAGCACCCGCGAGCGCGACGACGCGAGCTCGAGGAGCTCGTCGACCGTGGGCAGCTCCGAAGTGAGCTCGGCGTCGTCGATCCCGAGATGCGGCCGGGCGCGATGGTGGCGACGCCGCATGTTGCGGGAGACGTTGCGAACGAGCGCCACGAGCAAGCCGCGGGTGCGCTCGTCGACCGCGTCCCTTGCGGCCTTCATGCCGAGGTAGGTGACGAACGTCTCCTGGACGGCGTCGAGCGCGTCGTCTGCGGACAACCCCTCGCGGCGCGCGACCGAGGCCAGCAAACGAGCGTGGCCGCGCGCCAGCTCGTTCAGGCGATCGAAAGACTGCTGCTCCATCGGTACCTCCATGCCGGGGATGGACACCGGTCCCGCCCGAGCATATAGTTGCATCCACAACCATATGTCGCAACCGGCGCGTCCATTACTATTAATTTCGGCGTACGGCCCATGACATCACCATCAACCAACAAGCGGTACGCGCTCGACCAGGCGCTCGGGTTCTGGCTGCACCTCGTGCACCATCGCTCGCGCGCGGCCGCCGATCGCGTCCTCGGCGAGCACGGCGTCACCCCCGAGCAGTGGGCGCTGCTCGTGCGGCTGTGGGCCGAGGACGACGTCAGCCAGGTCGACCTCGCGGGCTCGACCTTCCGCGACAAGCCGAGCGTCACCCGGATGATCGACGGGCTCGAGGCCCACGGGTACGTCGTGCGCGCGCGCAACTCCAGCGATCGGCGCAGCCACCGCATCGTGCTCACCCGCAAGGGACGTGAGCTCGAGGGCGTGCTCGTCCCCAAGGTCCGCGCATTCGTCGAGCGGTGGACCCGCGGCATCAGCAAGCACGACCTCGACGTCACGCTCCGCACGCTGCGCGCGTTGTACGCGTCGCTCGAGCCGCACGCCGATGGGACCGGGATATGATCAGCCCCAGACATGGCAGGTAAGGTCGACGCGCTCCTCGGTGAGCTCGACGCGATGAGGATCTTCGCCGCCGTCGCCGAGCACCGTAGCTTTCGGGGCGCGGCGAGCGCGCTGAAGTTGCCGCGCTCGACGGTGAGCCGGCGGGTCTCCGACCTCGAGCGCGCGCTCGACACGCGGTTGCTCCACCGCACGACGCGGCACGTGACCCTCACCGACGCGGGCAACACCTTCCTCGCGCGCCTGCGGCCCGCGCTCGACCTCATCACCGACGCGGGACGTGCAGCGATCGATGCGAGCACCGAGCCGCGAGGGCTCGTGCGGATCACCATGACGCCGTCGATGGGAGCGCGGGTTTCATCGGTGATGCTCGAGCTCCTCACGAGATACCCCGAGGTGCGCGTCGACATCGAGCTCACCGATCGCAAGGTCGATCTCGTCGCGGAGGGCTTCGACATCGCGATCCGCGCCGGAGAGCTCCCCGACTCGACCCTGGTCGCGCGATCGATCGGTCGCGGTCGCGCCGGGTATTTTGCGAGCCCGTCCCACCTCGCGCGCCGCGGCGCCCCGACGTCGAAGGAGCAGCTCGCCGAGCACGACGATGGTCGACGTGCGCGACATCGCCGCGTCCGTGGCCGCGATCCTCGCGAACCCGGCGCCCCACGCGGGCAAGACGTACACGCTGACCGGCCCCGCCGCGGTGTCGTTGCACCAGTTCGCCGCCGCGGTCTCCGAGGCCATCGGCAAGCCGGTGAAGTACCAGCCAATCCCGGTCCCCGCGATGATCGAGACGCTCGCGAAGTACGGGGCGGACGACTTCGCGCAGACCGCGATGCGCGACTACTTCACGGCGTACTCCGCGGGTTGGGAGAGCGCCGTCACGACCGCGGTGAAGGATCTCACCGGCCGCGAGCCGCGCGGCGTCCAGGAGTTCGCGCGCGACTTCGCCGGCGCGTTCGGGAAGCGCTGAGAAGCGACAGACTGCACGAGTCGTCCACATCTCGGCTTGGCTCGCCTGCCCCCCGGCGGGGTAGTCTCGGACTCCGGTGGGGGACGAGGGGCCGAAACCGATCGACGCGCTCGCGGACACCGTCGCGACGGATCGCACGCGCGCGCGAATCGATCCGGCGCTCGCCCGCACCGAGGTCTCCGCGGGCCCCTCGAAGTTGCCGCGCATCTCGCTCGGCACGCCGAGCGCCGCGTCCGAGGACGAGCGCGACCTCGAGCTCGTCGAGGAGCTCGGGCGCGGCGGAATGGGCGTGGTCTTCCGCGCGAGGCAACACTCGATCGGCCGCGACGTCGCGGTGAAGCGCGTCATCGAGGGCGCGGAGGACGCGGGGGTGGCCCTCCTCTACGAGGCGCGCATCACCGGCTCGCTCGAGCATCCGAACATCGTTCCGGTCCACATGGTCGGACGCGATGCGCTCGGGGAGCCGGTTATCGTGATGAAGCGCATCGGCGGCACCACCTGGTCGGCGTTGCTTCGCGACGCGGAGCACCCGCGTTGGGGCGAGATCGAGGGCGATCGCCTGCGATTCAACCTGCAGACGCTGATCCACGTGTGCAACGCAGTCGCGTTCGCGCACGCCCAGGGCGTCGTACATCGCGACATCAAGCCCGAGAACGTGATGATCGGAGAGTTCGGCGAGGTCTACCTGCTCGACTGGGGCATCGCGGTGCGCGTTGACCGCCAGGGTGAGCCGGGGCTCGCGGGGACACCCGTGTATATGGCGCCGGAGATGGTGGCGATGGCGCCGGTCTCCGAGCGGTCGGACGTCTACTTGCTCGGCGCGTCCCTCCACGAGGTCCTCACCGGGAGACCGCGGCACACCGGATCGACGCTCGCCGAGGTGCTCGAGAATGCGACCGCGTCGCGGCCGGCGCCCCTGCCCGATGTGCCCGAGGAGCTCGCAACGATCTGCAACCGCGCCACCCATCGCGAGCCGAGCGAGCGATATGCGTCGGCGCGAGAGCTGCGTGTCGCGCTCGAGCAATACCTCGTGCACCGAGCGTCGAACGAGCTCGCTGCCCGCGCGACGCTCTCGCTCGAGAAGCTGATCGAGCTCGGCGAGGGCGCCCCCGTCGAGCAGCAGCGGTTGCTTGCATCGGAGTGTCGCTTCGGATTCCGGAGCGCGCTCGAACAGTGGCCCGACAACGCCGCCGCCCAGAGGGGCCTGCGGAAGACCCTCGTACGGATGTTCGAAGCGGAGCTCTCGCGCGGAAACCTCGATGCCGCCGACGGGTTCCTCGCGGATCTCGAGGACGGAGCCGAGCACCGCGCGCGTCTCGCGGCTGCGCGCGCCGAACGCGACGAGAACCTCGCGCGTCTGCGACGCGACGTACGTCAGCTCGACGCAACGGTGTCGGCCGGCACGCGCGCCGCGTTCGGCGCCGTGCTGGGCGTGTTGCTCTTCGGGAGCGCGCTGGCGCTCGGGCACTTCGTCCGGAGCGGCGCGGTCACGATGTCGCTCGGCGTGGGCGTGGCGTTCAACACCGTCGCACTCGCGGTCGTCACCGTCGCGCGTCCGTTGCTCCTCCGGCGCATCGAGCGCACCCGCTACAACGTCGCGATGCTCGATGTGCTTCAGGTCTTCGTCGCGGGCACGGTGCTGCTGCGCGCGGCGGGGTGGTACGCGGGCGTCCCCATCGCGAGCATGCTGGCGTTCGAGGGCGTCGCGACGGTGATGGTCTACGCCGTCCTCGGGGCCACGCTCGACCGCGCGATCTACCCGGCCGCGGTGCTCGCCACGCCGTGCGCGATCGCAACGCTGATCTGGCCCCGCTTTGCGTTCGAGCTGATCCTCCTCTGCGAGATGGGCGCGTTCGGCTGGGTGGTCGCGCTCTGGTACCGCCACGCCAGGGCCGAGCGCTGATCGCGCCCGAATCCGGATCAACCCCGCCGAAAGTCGGATGGCGCGACGCCACGCCACCGCTTGAACGCGGTGGTGAACGTTCCGGGCTCGGAGTAGCCGAGCAGATAGGCGACCTCGGCGATGCGGAGTCGATCCGACGAGAGGTAGGAGACCGCGAGCTCCTCGCGCGTCGACTCGACGAGCCCGCGGATCGTCGCGCCCTCCTCCGCGAGGCGGCGCTGCAGCGTGCGCAGGCTCGTGCTCAGCGCGCGCGCGACGGCCGCGCCCTCGACCGTACCCGAGGGCAGGAGCCGCACGATCACGCGGCGCGCCTCTGCGGTGGCGCTCGCCGCGGGGACCTCGGTGAGCAGACGCTCCACCTCGCGCCCCACGATCGGCGCGAGCCCGCGGTATCGCGCGTCGCTGCGCGGTCTGTCGAGATCTCCCGCGCTCAGGCGCAGCAGGTTCGCGTCCGCATCGAAGCGTGGGCAGATGCCGAACGCCCGCTCGTAGGCGCGGAGCGTGTCGAACGGCGGACCGACGAACGTGACCTCCAACGGACTCGCGCCGAGGTGGCGCATGCGATGGAAGAAGCTCGAGATCGCGTAGTCGCGAACGTCGGGTGGGAACGCGCCGCTGAAGCGAATCGTGCCGTCGCCGTCGCGCCGCCTGCGCTCGAACTCGAACTGCGTCGCGCCGTGGCTCACGACCCGAAAGACGCGAGCCATCGAGGCGAGCCCCTCGGCGAGCGTCGGCGCGCTCGCTGGCGCGTAGTCGAGGACGCCGAGCTCGCCGAACGGGAGCGCCGCGCCGGTGTGGAGCCCGAGCCCCGGCTTCCCCCACTGCGCCTGCGCGACCGGCCAGATGCGCGCGGTGATCGCGAAGGGGATCCGCGCATCGGGATCGGCGAGCGACGCGGCGTCGATGCCCGACCCGCGGCGTATCGCGTCTGCGTCGAGCCCGAGCGCGGCGAATCCGGAGAGACACGCGCGGAGCGCCGTCGACCAGAGCGTGGGGGCGGGGACCGACACGCAACGCAGGATCGCACGCTTCAGCCGGAGCGCGCGATGCCGATCCCGTATTGCTGCCAGATCGGGGGCATCACCTCGGCCATCACGGCGGGGGTCGGCGGTCCGCTACGCCCTGCGAACGCGCGCGCCACGTCCACGAACATCTGCTCGAAGCCCGCCGGCACGTAGATGCAGAGGAAGCGCGCGGGCGCGTCGGCGCTCGCATTGCGCCACTTGAAGTCGACGCCCGGCGGCAGGTGCGCGAGCCCACCCGCGCCGACGTGGTGCTCGGTCCCCGAGACCGTGACGACGAGCGCCCCCTCGAGCACGAGGAACGACGCCTCTTCGCGGGTATGGTGGTGCGGCACCGGCGGTCCGACGAAGCCCGGCGCAGCGCGCATCTCGATGACCGAGTAGGCGGCGCCGTGCGTGCGCTCGAGGAGGAAACGGATCGAGGTGGGCCCCATCGTGCGCGCGGGCGCGCTCTCGGGGCTGGTGAAGGTGGGCTCTCGCATGGTCATGGTCCAACGATGCGCCTGCGCGGTCGCGGGGCGGATGAGCCGACGCGCCACTCGCTTGAGCGAGCACGCCACCGCGACGGCTACCGGCTCAGAGCCGAACGGGCACCGGCTTGGTCGGGGACGTCGAGGTTCCCTTCGTCACGTAGCGCCCCCAGCACTTCACCTCGCCCGACGCGAGGAGCGCGCAGGCGCGGCCACGACCGGCTGCGACCGCGATCGCGCCGTCGACGCCGAGCACCCGGGTCGCCTTCTTTCGATACTCGGTGAGCGCGCCGTCGCCGAGCTGGCCGTCGTCTCCGCGGCCCCAACACCACACCGTGCCCTCGCGACTGACGATGCACGGTGATCCGCCGCCGCTCACGTCCTTCGCCAAGGGGACGGCGACGGGTGCGACCTCCTCGTCCGAATCGCGCATTCGTCCCTCGAGCAAGCGGCCGTCCTCCGCGAGCAGCAGCCACGGGCTCACCGTGTCGACCTCGACGATCTTCGTGTACGGCGGCAGCTTCAGCGCGCCCGAGGCCGGGCCCCAGTCGTCGTTCTTGCTCGGCATCGGCACGATGCCCCAATAGAACGTGTCGCTCTTGCGGCGCGCGAAGTGCAGACGCGGCGAGCCGCTGAGCGCCTCCACGCCGGAGAGCCCGGCGACCGCGCTCACGTTCCCGATCGTCAGCTTGCCTTCTTTCGTGTGCTCGAGGTCCCAGCACGTCACCTCGCTCCCCACGATCGCGCACCGATCGCGGAGCGTACGCGCGCCGGACACGCCGGGCACCGCGACCGGCGCACCCGCCGCGCCGGGGACGAAGCAGGAGATCGCTCCGTCGGCGAGCGCGCAGGCCAGCGCCCGATCGCGCCCGCCGATCACGCTCACCTCCGACACGTGAGCGAGCGGCACGTCGACGATCGCGGCGCTGTCCTCGGACATGCAGGCCGCCGTCCCGTCCCTCCGCCGAAAACAGATCGCCCCGCCCCCGGCGATCTGCGAGACGTCGCGCACGTCGACCAGGGTCGGTTGCAGCTCGATCCCCATGCCGTCGCCGAGCCGACCGCCCTCGCCGGGCCCGAAGCAGCTCACCCTGCCCCCGGACAGCGCGCATCCAACCTGCTCCCCGATCGCGAGATCGCTCACCTCCGAGAGCGACGACACGTCGCGCGCCCTCGCGCCGAAGCAACGGACCGTACCGTTGGCGAGCAGCGCGCACGTGTGTCCGGACCCGGCGCTCACGAGCTTGCTCACCGCGCCGAGCTCGGGAGGCAGCGTGCTCCCCGTACAGAGCGGGAGCCCACCGCGGATCTCGCAGGAGACGGGCGGGGCGAAGACGAGGTCGTCGGCTGTCCGGGCGTCCGCGCCCGCGTCGACCATCGCGCGTTCCCCCTCGCCGAGGCAGCGCCATCCGCTCTTGGTGCGCGCGCACACGTACGGATGGATGCCGTCGACGGCGAGCTTGTCGACACCGTCGGAGGCAGGCCACGAGGGCACGGCGCCCTCCCCCTCACAGCGGACGCTGCCGTCCGCCCATCGGCCGCACACCATTCGCCCCGTCGACGCGATGTCGAGCGCGCCCTTCAGCGCGGTGACCTCGTGCGCGACGTTGTCGACCGCGTTGCTCGCGGACTGGGTGCGGTTGCCCCAACAGCGCGTGACGTCCTTGCTGCGCGCGCACGCGTGATCGACGCCGCAGCCGAGCTGCTCGGCGCCCGTCAGCCCGACGATCGGCGAGGGAAACGGCCCGAACCGGTCTCCCCAACATCGCACTGTCCCATCGGCGAGGCGCGCACAGAAGAAACCGAGCGCGGCGCAGAGCTGGACCGCGGGCGAGCTCGCCGGCGCGGGAGGCTTGCGCGACACGACGACCTCCTCGGGCTTCGCGGTCTCCGTGCCGCACGACCGCCCACGACACGAGGCGAGAAGCACGAGGGCGAGGAACGCGCGACGCACAACCCATCGTCGCCGCACCGCTGTCGGTTCGACAAGCGCCGTCGAGCGACGCTGGCCACCCGTTTGCTAGGGCGTACCGCCATGACCGACCCAGCGACTCGCGCCGCGGGCCTGGCCCTGTTCGTCACGATGACGCTCGGCTGCGGCGCCGGCTCGATCGACGGAGGAGAGGCGGAGCTCGCGCTCGACGTTCGAGACACCGGAGCCAGCCGCCGCGACACCGGGGCGCCCTCGCCCGATGCTGCGCCGGAGCCGGATGTGCCCGACGACGAGCCGCCCGCGCCGGACGCGGAGCCCGCGGATACGACGCCGCCCCCCGATACCGCGCCGCCCCCCGATACCGCGCCGCCCGTCTCGGACTGCCCGACCAGTCCGAGCAACCCGCCCGTCACCGTCTCGCTCGACTACAAGAAGGCGGTCTACACCAAGCGCCACAACTGGGTGCTCACGTGCCGCGACTACGCGTACACGGCCTCCTCCGCCGATCACAAGTCGTGCGACTCGAGCTACAGCCCCGACGGCACGCGCACGGGAACCGCGAAGTTCACCTTCGGCGCCGTGCCGAAGGGCCGGTACGTGGTCGACATCCAGTCGCGCCACACCGAGAACCGCGATCCGAAGGGCGCGCTCGTCACCGTCAACGGCGTCCCGAAGATCATCATGCAGACCGAGGGAAGCGCGGTGGTCTGGGACAACCACGGCACCTACTGCTTGTCCGGCACCGTCGAGGTCGTGCTCGATTCCAACACGAACGGCTCCGACTCGATCTCGGCCGTGCGGCTCACGCCGACGAAGTGACTCTTACACCGTCTGTCCCCGAGCTCTCGAGCGCTCGAGCCCTCGCGCTCGTCGTCACGCTCGGATGACGGAGTGACATCTTCGTGGGCGGGCGAGCGGGGCGTTCGCGCCGGTTGCACAGGCACGGATCGCGCAACCCCTCCCGCACATGCGAGCGATCTGGAACGGAGAGATCGCGTTCGGCCTCGTGGCCGTCCCGGTCAAGCTCTACGCGGCGACGAAGGATCTCACCCCTCGGTTTCACCTCATCCACAAGGAGTGCGGGGGCCGCGTTCACATGAAGCGCTGGTGCTCCAAGGAGGACATCGAGGTGCCGTGGGAGGAGATCGAGAAGGGTTACGAGGTGAGCAAGGGCCGCTACGCCAAGTTCTCCAAGGAGGAGCTCGCGGAGCTCGAGGGCGAGGACGGAGCAGAGGGCATCGACATCGCAGAGTTCGTCGAGCCCGAGGAGATCGACCTCGCGATGATCGAGAAGAGCTACTGGGTCGGCCCCGCCGGCAAGACAACGCGCAGCTACGAGCTCCTGCGCAGCGCGATGGAGAAGCGCGGCAAGGTCGCGATCGCGCGGGTGAGGCTCCGCACGCGCACTCGGCTCGCGGTGCTCCGCCCTCGCGACGGTCGCTTCTCGCTCGACACCCTCCGCTTCGGCGACGAGATGGTCCCGGCCGAGGCGGTCGAGGTGCCGTCGCACAAGCAGAAGACCGGAAAGGAGCTCGAGCTCGCGCTCGACCTCATCGACCGCATGGTCGGCCACTTCGATCCGACCGCGCACCCGGACGACTACCGCAGGGCAGTGCTCGCGGCCGTCGAGCACAAGGAGAAGATCGAAGAGGTCGCCGAGGACGTGGAGCAGCCGCGCGGCCGCGGAAAGGTCATCGACCTCGCGGAGCTGCTGTCGAAGTCGCTGTCGACGCGCGGCCACCGCAAGGCCGTGAGCAAGCGCGCGCCCGCGGCGGCGGCGCGCACCGCCAAACGCGGCACCAAGAAGACGACGAAGCGGAGGGCCGCGTGAGCGCGATCACAACGCCACGAGCACCGGTCCGGGCCTGCTGAACGTCCCGCCCGGCACCGTGCCGTTGAAGTTCTCACCCCAACACCAGACCGCGCCGCTCGCGGTGCGCGCGCAGGCGAACTGGCGGTTCGCGGCGACCTCGGTCGCGCCGACGACGTTGATCACCTTGCTCGGAGCCGAGCGGTCCGCGCCGCTCGTGCCTCCTCCGAGCTCGCCGTGGAAGTTCGCGCCCCAGCAGGAGACCGAGCCATCGGCCACCACCGCGCACGCGAAGCGATCGCCGCCCGCGACGTCGGTGGCGCCGGCGATCGCCTTGGCGCCTGTCACGAGCTGGTCGGCGAAGCCCCACAGGCGCAGCGAACCGTCTGCGAGGAGCGCCATCTTGTGGTTGTAGCCCCCGACGAATTTGCTCACCGACGACATGGGATCGCCCGTGGTGCCGATCTCGATCCGCGGCGCGTCCTCGAGCGTGGACCAGCACTTGAGGTATCGACCGGGGCCGACGATAGCGCAGATCGACCCGTTGCCCTCGAGGCCAAGATCCTGCGCGTTGTCGACGCCGGGCAGCGGCGCGGGGGTCGCACCGTTGAGCGTCTGCAGCCCGAAGCAGAAGACCCGGCCATCCGAGCCGAGGGCGCAGGTGCGCGTCCTCCCGAGCGCGAGCTTCACGGCCCCGACCGGGAGGGAGACCCGCGCGGGCGTCACGCAGGCGTCCTTCGCGCACGAGCCAGGGGGCGCGCCGAGCTGACCGTATTGGTTTCCTCCCCAGCACCACACCGAACCGTCGGCCCTCCGCGCGCAGGTGTGGTCGGCCCCGGCCGCGACCTCGACGACCTTATCCACGCCGGAGACGAGCTTCGGCGTGGCGCCGGTCCCGCTGGACCCGAGCTGCCCCGAGGCGTTGTCACCCCAGCACTTCACCTGACCGGCGCCGACGAGCGCGCACGCGTGGTGCTCACCGACCGCGAGCGTGCGCGGCGCCGGAGCCGGCGGTGCGTCGAGCGGCGCGTCGGCCGGAGACGCCTTGATGGCGTTGCAGACGGCCTTCGATGCGACGTGGTTCGTCGCGATGCATTTCGCGTCGAGACACGTGCCCGAGGCGCAACCCGAGCCGTCTTTGCACGCCTCGCCGATCGCTCGCTTCGCCTGGCAGGTCTTCGCCTCGCAGAACAGCTCGGTCTTGCAGTCGCCGGCCCAGAGACACGAACCGCCGACGTCGTGCGCGGGAGCGCATGTGCCCGCATCACACGCGAGCCCCTCGTCACACAGCACGTCGAAGCCGCACGACGCCCCGAGCTTCGCGCGGCCCGCCGTCGACGAGCTGTCCGCGACGCAGGTCCCCGACTTGCCGGGCTCGTTGTTGCACCGAAGCCCCTGGCGGCAGTCCAGCGCCGAGCACACCGCTCCCTCGCCCAGCGCGTAGAAGTGCTTGCAGGCGTGGGTGGTGCCGGCGCCGGTGGTGGTCGACGCGCACACGGGCTTGCTGCCGGGGACCTCGAGCGGCGCGCAGTCGTCGCTCGTCTTGCAGTCACCACCGGGCGGAACGGTGCCGGCCCACACGCGGCTGCAGGCCTCCCCGGCCCTCGCGCGAATACTCGCCGCGGGATCGGCGGGGGGCGGATCCTCCTTGCGTGCGGCGCAGCCGTCGAACAGGGCCTGCTTGCTCGCGACGCAGATTCCAGCGTTCGCCGGCTGGAACGCGTGGCCGGCCGCCTGGTGTTTGGCGACTGCGGCGTCACAGCTCGCCCTCACGATGGTGCGGCACTCCGCGGCGTCGGTGCCGAGCCCGGCCTGGCCGCAACAGCGCGTCTCGATCGCGCACTGCTCGCGAGCGAGCGCGTCGCAGTATGCCTCGACCGCGATCGGGCCGGCCTTGGTCGGATCGCCCTGCTGCGGATCGTCGCTACCGCTGCGACACCCCACAACCGCGACGAGCGCGACGAGCGAAGAGACCGCGAGAGAACTGCGAAGACGTGTGGTTGAAGTCATGGCGCCCCGCCCGAAGCAGCCGGCGCGCCAAGGCGCCCGACCGATCGGGCGGGCACAATGTTTCGAATGCGGGCGCGCGTGCTCCGTCGAACGCCGCCCCGATGCGCACGAGACGAGCTCGTCGGGTAGAGCCCGCGCGCGTTACCACGCGTCACATTGTCGCGCCCGCTCGTGAACGGGGGTTCGCTCAGACCACCTGCACGCGGACGTCGATGCCGTTGCGCACGCTCTGGGTGACGACGCAGAAGTCCTCGAAGGCCTCGAGGCAGGCGCGATAGGCCTCGCCGTTCTCGGCAACCCTCGGATGCAGCTTCACGTCGACGGTGCCGATGCGGAGGCGCTTCTGCTCGTTGCGTACGAGCTCCACCGAGACCTCGGCGGCGATCCCCTGCACCTCGACCTTCGCGCGGCGCAGGCAGAAGAGGAGGCTCGCCGACAGGCAGTCGCCGATCGCGGCGGCGAGGAAGCGCGCCGGGTTGGGCGCGCTGTCGCGACCGAGCGGCGGCGGCTCGTCGAGCGTAACCGGCGCGTAGCTCTCTTTGTCGAAGCGGACCTGGAACTCGTAGTCCTTGATCTGCTCGATCGCGATCTTGAAGCTGCCGGCCGGCGTGGTCATCGATTCCCCTTCTGGCGGCGCGCGCGCCACCGCTTGAACGCGCCGGCTCCGAGGAGCGCGGGCGCGGCCACAACGCACACGGGACAGACTGCAGCGCCCGCGATGGCCGAGGCCACGCCGATCGCGCCGATGCCGGCGCCGGCCCAGAGGAGCTTAGCGCTCTCCCGATCCTCCTCGTCGACGTCGCTCACGGCGCCGCCGCAGCAGCAGCCTTCTCGCGGACCGCCTTCATGTCGAGCGCCAGCGCCTTGGTCGCGAGCTCGTCGAGCGCCTTGGCCGGCATCATTCCGGGCTGGACGAAGATCAACATGCCGTCGCGAAAGATCGCGAGGGTGGGGATCGCGCGGACCTCGAGCGCCTGCGGGATCTCCGGCTGCGCCTCGGTGTCGACCTTGCCCCAGACGATGTCCGGATGACGCTTGGCCGCCGCCTCGAAGACCGGCGCGAACATTCGGCACGGCGCGCACCAGCTCGCCCACAGATCGAGGATCACCACGCCGGGCTTCTCGATGATGGACTGGAAGTTCTCGACCGTGATCTCGACCGTGCTCATGAGGCCCTCCATAGGCGCGCCGTGGTTTCGGGGTTCATGAGGTCGGAGCCATCGAGCCAACCAAACGGTTCGCGCGAAAATCCGGCGGGCTCTGCCATTTTGTTTGCGCCTCCACCACAAAAGGCTGCATCTGAGGGGCTTCCCGATGGCTGCCGCGGCCACGAGCCACGCCGAGTTCGACCTCACGCCCCGCGAGAAGGTCTTCACCATCGTCGGCACCCTGCTCGGCATGTTCCTCGCCGCGCTCGACCAGACGATCGTCGGCACCGCCGGCCCGGCGATGCAGCGGGACCTGCACATCGCGCCCACGCTCTACCCGTGGATCACCACGGCCTATCTGGTCGCGTCCACGGTGATGGTGCCGATCTACGGCAAGCTGTCCGATCTCTACGGCCGCAAGCCGATCCTGCTCGTGGGCATCGCCATCTTCCTGCTCGGGTCGATCGCGTGCGGCGTGTCGAACAGCACGTGGACGCTCATCGCGGCGCGCACGCTCCAGGGCGTCGGGTCGGCGGCGCTGTACACGAGCGCGTTCGCCGTGGTCGCCGACATCTTCGCGCCCGCGGAGCGCGGCAAATACCAGGGAATCTTCGGCGGCGCGTTCGCCCTCTCGAGCGTGATCGGCCCCTTCCTCGGCGGGTTCCTCACCGACCGCCTCTCGTGGCATTGGGTGTTCTTCGTGAACCTGCCGCTCGGCGCGATCGCGGTCGCGTTCATCGTCGCCAAGATGCCGATGCTCAAGCGCGAGAGAGAGACCCGCCCACGCATCGACTGGGCCGGCGCGTTCGCGCTGCTGGTCGCGGTGGTGCCGTTCCTCGTGGCGCTCAGCCTCGCGCGCGGCGCCGGGTCCGCGCGCTGGCTGCTCCTCGCGGTCTCGCTGGTGGGCACGGTCGCGTTCATCTTCGTCGAGCGACAGGCGGCCGAGCCGCTCCTCAACCTCCGCTTGTTCGAGAACCGCATCTTCGCGATCGGCAACCTCGCCACCTTCATCCTCGGAGCGGGCTTCCTCGGGGCGATCGTGTTCCTGCCGCTGTTCATGGTGAACGTGGTCGGCCTCTCGGCGACCAGCGCGGGCCTCACCATGACGCCGCTCACCTTCGGCATCGTGGCCGGCAACATCGGCGCGGGGCAGATCGTGTCGCGCCTCGGCAAGTATCGGCCGCTGATGGTGATCGGCAACCTCGTCCTCCTCGGCGGCTTCCTCCTCATCGCCCTCACGCTGCGCCCCGACTCCACGATGGGCGAGGTGACGCTGAAGATGGTGCTGCTCGGCCTCGGAATGGGTCCGTCGATCCCGCTCTACACGCTCGCCGTGCAGAACTCGGTCGACCCGCGCGATCTCGGCGTGGCCACCGCGTCGGTGACGTTCTTCCGCCAGATCGGGTCCACGCTCGGCGTCACCGCCCTCGGCGCGGTGTTCGCGCTCACGCTGGTGTCGGCGATGAGCACGATCCAACCCGGCCCTGCCCTCGCGGGGGTTGAACCGCCGGCGAGCAAGTCGGCGGGCGAGATGCCGGTGCAGATGCAGGTCGACGTCCCGGCGTGGAAGCAGGCCGTCGAGAAGAAGCTCGGCCACGACGAGGCGGCGCTCGCCGCGGTCGACGAGCTCGATCGGCAGACCAAGCGCGCCGTCACCGACGCGACGACGGCCATCTACAAGTGGGGCCTGCTCCTCGCGCTCGGTGGCCTCGCGTGCAGTCTTTTCATCCCGCAGATCCCGCTGCGCAAGGCCAGGGCCGCGGCCCCGCCGGAGTAAGCTCGCGGGCATGCCCGACGCCTACAAAACCGGCGCCCTGCTCCTCGCTTCGAACGTGTTCATGACCACTGCCTGGTACGGGCACCTCCGCCTCAAGCAACTGCCGCTGTGGCAGGTGATCGTCGGCAGCTGGCTCATCGCGTTCTTCGAATACTGCCTGATGGTCCCGGCCAACCGGATCGGCCACAACTCGCTCACCGCGTATCAGCTCAAGGTGATGCAGGAGGCGATCACCCTGGTCGTGTTCGTCGGCTTCGCAGTGCTCGTGCTCGGCGAGACCCTGCAGCCCAAGTACCTCGTCAGCTTCGGGCTCATCTTCGCGGCCGTGGTCGTCGCGTTTCGTTGAGCGGAGCCGCTACTCTGTGGCGATGCGTTGGTTGTTCCTGGCGGCTGCGCTCTTTGCGTGCGGGCCGAAGCACGAGTCGACATCGCCCGGTTCGTCGGGGGGCTCCGGGGGGAGCGACGAGAAAACGTCGTCCGAGGTGGTCACCGGCAAGGACGGCAAGAAGTACATCGTCACCAAGACCACCAAGACGGTGCCCGCCGAGTCGCCGCCCGATCGTCCGGCCGACGCGTTCCCGAGCGATCCCCTGGTGAAGTACAACGTCGACGGCATCAACGCGTATCGCAAGAAGCACGGGCGCGCGCCTTTGAAGTACGACGCGAAGATCAGCGCCTTCGCCCTCAGCGGCAGCAAGCAGCTCGCGAGCGACCACACCGCGCACGCCCACTTCAACGCCCACATCAAGGAGCAGCTCGGGAGCCCCGACGCCATGAAGGGCAAGAGCGGCTTCGGCTCGCGCGGCGCCGAGAATCAGGGCGACTGGAACGGCATCCCCAAGCTCGACGACAACAAGCTCGAGAACGGCAAGAAGCAGATCGACATCACGCTCAAGCTGATGATGGACGAGGGCCCCGGTGGCGGGCACTACGAGAACATGCTGAACCCCAAGTTCAAACGGGTCGGGGTCGGGCTCGTGTACGTGGGGGACAAGATGTACCTCACCAACGACTTCTCGGACTGATAGGCGCGCGCGTCAGCGAGCGCCTGACCCGTCCCAACCTCTCCAACGAAACAACCACGGTAGGCGCTCGCTCACGCGCGCGCCTGTCAATGCGCGCATTGGTAGGCGCTCGCTCACGCGCGCGCCTATGATGCGCGCGTGGATGACGTTCCTGCTTGGCTCGCAGGGCGCGCGCGCGCGGTGTCGTGGGCGTGCGTTCTCGTGCTGGTGGGGGCGATGGTGCTGCAGCTCGTCGGCGACGACGACGCGGTGTGGCTCCCGATGGGCGCGCTCTACCTCTCGTCGGCGGCGCTCGGGCTCGACGCCGTGGTGCGCGGCGTGCGCAAGCGCGCGGGCGTCGGGCCGTCGATCGCGAACCTCGCGCCGGGCGGGTGGGCGATCTTCGCGGCGATGTTCTGGATCGTCGCGGTGCCCGCGTACTTCATCGGCGCTCGGCGCCGCGTCGGGCAAGACGACGAGCCGCGCGAGCCCGTGCGGCTCGGATCGTGGATCGCGATCGCCGTGTGCGCGCTCGGCGGCGTCGTGCTCGCGTGCGTGCCCTTCTTGAAGTGAGCTACTTGCACGCCTGCACGATGGTCATCGTCGTGTTGACGGTGCCCTCGCAGCCGAGTCCGTTGCTCTTGCAGGTGAGGTAGTTGCCCGACGCGCCGCACGCCGGATCGCCCTGAAAACCCTTGGTTCCGTCGCACGCGCCGCCGGCCGTCAGTGGACAACTCTGATTGATCGGAACGAGCTTCTCAACCGTCCCGTTGCAGTTCCAGTCGCCCTTGTGCGACTTGCCCGCGACCGACAGCGTCTGATGCGTCATGACGCCGGGGTTGGCGTTTTTGTCGCCGTCGTCGCAGTCGAAGCCGCCGCACGATCCTCCCGGTGCCCGGTGACCGTCTCCATCCCGATCGCAAGGGTCGGCCACCATCGTGTCGGTCGCCGATCCGGTGTCTGCGACGGTCGTGTCCTCGGTGCGCGAGTCCGTCGCCGGCGCGTCGCCGATCTCCGCGCGGCCGCTGTCGACGACCGCCGTGTCCGACACCGAGAGGTCGACCACCGTCGGCTCGGGAAACGCGCACCCGGCGAGCAGCGTCGCGACGAGGAGCCTCATCAGAACTCTCCCGTGAGGAACGCGCCGCCGCCGCCCGCGCCGGCCCACGGCGAGACCTTCACGCTCGCTCTCGGCTCCGACTTCGACGGCGACGTGGCGAGGAGGACGATGCCTGCGCCGAGGCCGACGATCGCGATACCGCCGAGAACTCCGGTCAGGGTGGACGCGGTCTTGCCCCGATCGATGGCGTCGTTGGCCGCGCCCTTGTCGCGCGTGGCGCAGGTGCCGGAGTCGTACGCGGGGCAGGCCGCTTCGAGATCCGCGAGCGCCGCCTGCCGGAGGGTGAAGAACACCGCCGCGCCGACCGCGGAGGCAGCCCCGAGCCCGATCAACGAGTAGCCGACGATCTTCGATGTGTTGCCGCTCGACGCCGGCGTCTCGGGGCCCTTCGGCGGCGGTGTTGGGGGCGCGACGACGTCGTCTTTGGGCGGCGGATCGGACTTCGGCTTGCCCGGCAGCTCGACGACCAGCTTCAGCGACTTGTTGTCGCCGGCGGCGAGCGTGACCTCGTTCTCGACCGGCTCGCTGCCGCCCTCGATGCGAACCTTGTAGGTGCCGGGATCGCGGTCGAGCGCGACGTCGAGGAGCTTGCGATCGAGCGGCTCGCCGTTGACGAGCACGCGCACGCCGGTGTCGCTGAGCGGGCCCTCGCCGTCCGGGCTGCGCTGGGTGATCGCGATCGTGAGCTTCGCGACCTTGGGAGCGAGCCGCGCCGCGGCGGCGTCGGCGTCGGCGTCCCAGCCGTCGTACTTGCTGTCCTTGCTGACGAGGAGCGCGCGCTTGAGATCGAGCCATGCGCGGCGCGACGACGCGTAGTGCCCGAGCTGCTCTTCGCACTCGGCGAGGTTGCGGAGGCTGCCGAGGCCCTGAGGGTAGAGCTCCCATGCCTTCTTGAAGAGCGGGACCGCACCGGCGCAGTCGCCCTTCGCGCGCAGCTCGCGGCCGCGGGTGAAGAAGTCCTTGGCGTCGGCCTCGCTCGCGAACGCCGGGAACGACGCGAGCGCGATCGACAACGACAACACCGAAGCGAGCGCGCGACGCATTAGAGGATCTCTCCCTTGTCGAGGGGCTTCTTCGGAGAGGGCGCCGCGGACGGCGGCGGCTTTGCCGGGATCGGCTTCGCCGTGACCGCCGGCTTCACGGCGATCGATTTCTGCTCCGGCGCGGGCTCGGGCGGAGCCGCCGGCGTGGGCGTGGGCTCGGGCGGAGCCGTCGGGGACGTCGCGATGGGCGTCGTCGTGGCGACCGGCGGTGCCGCCGCTGGCTTGCGGTTGAGCTTGATCGCGACGAACACCACGGAGGCCAATACTACGAGCGCGAGCGCGATCAGGATCGCCGGCGACCGACGAGGCGGCTCGTAGCTCGCTGGCGAGAGCTCCACCGGACGTTCCTTCGGCACAACGAGCGGGAGCGGCGCCCCTTGCTCGGCGTCGGCCACGACGGCGGCGAACGCCGAGGCGAGGGAGGCGGCGTCCTGAAAGCGCCGGCTCGGGCTCGCGGCGAACGCCTTGCGGAAGAACGCGTCGGCGGACTCGGGCAGATCGGGGCGATGCGTTCGCACCGGGACCGGCTCGACGCTGCAGATGTTCACCAACAGATCGGCGGTGGTCTCGCCGTCGTAGGGGAGCGTGCCGGTGAGCGCCTCGTAAGCGACGGTGGCGAGCGCCCACAGATCGCAGCGGTGGTCGAGGGTGGCGAGCCCACGCGCCTGCTCGGGGCTCATGTAGTTCGGCGTGCCGAGGACGATGCCGGTCTCGGTCTCGTGGCCCGGCGCCCCGGCCCCGCTCACCTTGTGATGGCGGACCGTCTTCGCGATTCCGAAGTCGAGGATCTTCACGAGCAGACCGCCGTCCTCGTCCCTGGCGAGGAGGACGTTGGCCGGCTTGAGATCGCGGTGGAACACGCCCTCGGCGTGCGCTGCGGCGAGTCCCTTGCCGAGCTGCGCGACGATCGGAGCGAGCGCCTGCAGCGAGCAGCGCGGCTCGCGCAGCATGAGCGCCTCGAGCGACTCGCCCGCGACGAGCTCCATCACCAGGTAGGCGCGCCCGCGATCGTCGCCGTGGTCGGTGACGCCGACGATGTGCCGCGTCTTGCGCGAGAGCTTGGCGGCGATCTGCGCCTCGAAGCGGAAGCGCGCCATCGCGGTGGCTTCGTCCTCGCCGTCGTGCGCGGGGCCCTGCGCGAGGAACTTGATCGCGACCTCACCGCCGAGGGACGCGTGCGTAGCGATCCAGACCTCGCCCATCGCGCCGCGCGCGAGCGGCCGCTCCAGCACGTATTTGCCCGCCACGTGCATCCGGGGCGCGAGCGAATCCATCGCGTGAGGGCAGACTAGCACTGCGCCTCGCGTGAACGATACGCTTGGCCCGTGGCCGATCCGCCGATCAAGGGGGCTCCAGCGGTGCCGAAGGCGACCGCTGGAGCGAAAGGCGTCGTCGCTATCGATGACGCAGAGACCGATCTCAGCCCCGACGAGCTCGAGGAGGTCGGACAAACCGGATCGCGCGGAACGCCGCTCGACGCGAGAAAGCTCACGCCGCCCGCCAAGCCACCGCCGCGCACGCGACCGCCGACCGTGCCGCCGCCCAAGCCGACGGCAAGCGGCAATGCCTCGGGCTCGACGTCGATCCCGAACCCGAACGCATCCGCGTCTCACTCCCCGAGCACCCCGAACGCGAACGCGTCGGGCTCGATCACGATCGCTCGCACAACCGGTGCTCCGCGTCCGGCCAAGGGCTCGATCCCGCCCTCGGCGATCGCCAAGCCGCTCGCGTCGAAGAGCGTTCCGCCGCCCAAGCTCGAGTCTCGCTCGTCGCCGGTGCCGCCGGAGCGAAAAACGGTCCCGTTCGAGCATCCCGTCTCCAAGGTCGAGCTCAACATCGCGCCGAGCGAGTCGCTCACCGCGGCCGCCGAACGCCCGCTCGCGACCCAGCCGGGCGCCGCGTCGGTTCAGGTCCAGCGCGCGCGCGCCGCCGCGACCGAGGC